>NZ_JBEZNL010000031.1:0-91740 GCF_040653275.1 Streptomyces sp. NPDC048002
GCCGCCGGCATCTGGCACAACTGGACCACCGGCGCCAAGATCAAACGATCTCTCATCGCCTACGACCACTGAGAACATCGGACTCACTCATCTAGAGGAAGTAGAGGCGGTTCAGGGCGACCGAGTCGGCCGGTTCCGAGCGCAGCGGCTCGCCGTCCAGCGTCACCAGACCGGTGCGCTGGTCCACGTCGACGGCTCCGGTACGGGAGTTCAGGCGCAGGTCGGCGGGTCCGATGCCGCGGGTGCCGCGCACGGCGACGCGGCGGCGCCGGGTCGGCATGGTGTCGTTGCCCTGGTCCAGGGCGGCCTGGGCGACGAAGGCGACGGAGATGTCGGCGGGGGTCGCTCCGTGGGCGCCGAACTGCGGTCCGAGGACGAGCGGTTCGCAGGTGTCGGTGGCGGCGTTGGGGTCGCCGGTCACCCCGTAGGCGGGGAAGCCGGACTTGAGGACGAGCTGCGGTTTGGCGCCGAAGTACTCCGGGTGCCAGAGCACGATGTCGGCGAGCTTGCCGACCTCCAGCGAGCCCACCTCGTGCGCGAGTCCGTGCGCGATGGCCGGGTTGATGGTCAGCTTGGCCATGTAGCGCAGGACGCGCTCGTTGTCGTGCTCCTCGGGTGCGCCGAGTTCGGCCTTCATCTTCCCGGCCATGGCGAAGGTGCGGCGCACGGTCTCGCCGGCCCGGCCCATGCCCTGCGCGTCCGAGGAGGTGATGCCGATCGCGCCCAGGTCGTGCAGCACGTCCTCGGCGCCCATGGTGCCCGCGCGGATCCGGTCCCGGGCCATCGCGGCGTCGCCGGGCAGGTCCGTCTTCAGGTCGTGGACGGAGACGATCATGCCGTAGTGCTCGGCGACCGCGTCCCGTCCGAAGGGCAGGGTGGGGTTGGTGGAGGAGCCGATGACATGGGGGACGCCCGCCATCTTCAGCACGTTGGGGACGTGTCCGCCGCCGCAGCCCTCGATGTGGAAGGCGTGGATGGTCCGGCCCTCCAGCACCTTCAGGGTGTCCTCTACGGACAGGCACTCGTTCAGCCCGTCGCTGTGCAGGGCGACCTGGACGTCGTACTCCTCGGCGACCCGCAGCGCCGTGTCCAGCGCGCGGGTGTGGGCGCCCATGTCCTCGTGCACCTTGAAGCCGGAGGCGCCGCCCTCGGCGAGGGACTCCACCAGGGGCGCGTCGTGGGAGGAGGAACCCCGGCCGAGGAAGCCGATGTTGACCGGCCAGGCGTCGAAGGCGTTGAAGGCGTGCCGCAGCGCCCAGGGCGAGTTGACGCCGACGCCCCACACCGGGCCGAACTCCTGCCCGATGATCGTGGTGACGCCGGAGGCCAGCGAGGCTTCCATGATCCGCGGCGACAGCAGGTGGACATGGGTGTCCACGGCGCCGGCGGTGGCGATGAGCCCCTCGCCGGACACGATGGAGGTGCCGGTGCCGACCACCACGTCGACCCCGTCGAGCGTGTCCGGGTTGCCGGCCCTGCCGATCGAGCAGATCCGGCCCTCCCGGATGCCGATGGAGACCTTGCGGATGCCCTGGACGGCGTCGATCACCACGACGTTGCTGATGACGACGTCGCAGGTGTCGCGCACGGCGGCGGCCTTGAGGTGCAGTCCGTCGCGGGCGGTCTTGCCGAAGCCGGCGAGGAACTCGTCGCCGTAGCGCTGCGAGTCGGACTCGACCCGGACGGTCAGTCCGGAGTCACCGAGGCGGATCCGGTCCCCGGCCCGCGGACCGTGGGTGGCCGCGTACTCGTGGGGGGTCAGACGGCGGGCTTCGGCCGGGTGTCCTCCGGGGCGGCTCATCGGTCGGCCTCCTCGTCGTCGACTCCCAGATATCCGCAGGCGGCCGCCCTGCGCAGGGCCTCCTCCTTCGCGCCCGGCGCGTCGAGGGGGCCGTCGACGAGTCCCGCGAAGCCGATGGCGATCCGCGCGCCGCCGATCGGCAGGAGCCCGACCTCCAGGCTCTCCCCCGGTCCGAACCGGACCGAGGAGCCGGCGGGCACCGCGAGCCGCATGCCGTAGGCCCGCGCGCGGTCGAAGTCGAGCCGCGGGTTGGCCTCGAAGAAGTGGAAGTGGGAGGTGACGGAGACCGGGACCCGGGCGGTGTTGGTGACCGGCAGGCGCAGCGCCGCCTCGGGTTCGGGGTGCTCCGGGCCGGGCAGCAGTGCGCCCGGGGCCTCGGCACCGAGGGAGCCGCCGATCGGGTCGGAGACGATCGCGAGCCGGGAGCCGTCGTCGAAGACCGCCTCCACGTGCACCTCGGTGACCACGTCGGCCACTCCGGGCAGCACGTCGTCGGGACCGAGTACGGAACGGGCCGCCTCGACGGCCTGGGCCAGCCGCCTGCCGTCGCGGGCGGCCTCGCAGACGGTGTCCGCGATCAGGGCGGTGGCCTCCGGCACGTTCAGCCTGAGGCCGCGGGCGCGGCGGGCGCGGGCCAGTTCCGCGGCCCCGAAGAGCAGCAGCCGGTCACGTTCCGTGGGGGTCAGTCGCATGACGCGGGCACCTCCTTGCCTTGCAAAGTTAGAACGCCACTCTAAAGCCATCGAGCCAGTGAGGAAAGTAAAGGCTTGACCGACGGGAGAGTATCGGATTGAGCGTTGTTCCAATCATGGGGAGCCGCCGTCCGGGAAAGGCTCGGAAAACAGCAGGGCCGCCGTGGACACACGGTCCACGGCGGCCCTGGCGAGCGGTGACGTCTAGCCGAGCGGGTGCATCCAGCCGTGCTGGTCGGCGGCCGTGCCGCGCTGGATGTCCAGCAGGGCCCGGCGGAGCCTGAGGGTGACCTCGCCGGGCTCCCCGCCGCCCTGCTGCCACTGGGCGCCGGTCCGCTTGACCGTGCCGACCGGGGTGATCACCGCGGCCGTGCCGCAGGCGAAGACCTCGGTGAGGGTGCCGTTCTCCGAGTCGCTCTGCCACTGGTCGACGGAGATCCGCCCCTCCTCGGCCGTGTACCCGAGGTCACGGGCGACGGCGAGCAGCGAGTCGCGGGTCACGCCCTCCAGGATGGACCCGGTGAGGGTCGGGGTGACGATGCGGTCGCCGTAGACGAAGTACAGGTTCATGCCGCCGAGTTCCTCGACCCACTTGCGCTCGACCGCGTCGAGGTAGCAGACCTGCGCGCAGCCCTCGGCCGCCGCCTCCGCCTGCGCGAGCAGGGAGGCGGCGTAGTTGCCGCCGGTCTTGGCGTCGCCCATGCCGCCCGGCACCGCGCGGACGTGGTCCTCGGAGACCCAGATGGAGACCGGCTTCACGCCGCCCGGGAAGTAGGCGCCGGCCGGGGAGGCGATCACCAGGAAGAGGTACTCGTTGGCCGGCTTCACCCCGAGGCCGACCTCGGTCGCGATCATGAACGGGCGCAGGTAGAGGGACTCCTCGCCGCCGTGCGCCGGGACCCAGGCGGCGTCCTGCCGGACCAGCGCGTCGCAGGCCTCGATGAAGGTCTCCACCGGCAGCTCGGGCATGCCCAGGCGGCGGGCGGACGCCTGGAAGCGCTGGGCGTTCTTGTCCGGGCGGAAGGTGGCGACGGTGCCGTCGGGCTGCCGGTACGCCTTGAGGCCCTCGAAGATCTCCTGCGCGTAGTGCAGGACCATCGTGGCCGGGTCGAGGGAGAGCGGCGCGTACGGGACGAGCTGCCCGTCGTGCCACCCGCGGCCCTCGGTCCACTTGATCGTCACCATGTGGTCGGTGAAGTGGCGGCCGAACCCGGGGTCGGCCAGGATCGCCGCGCGCTGCGCGTCGGCGAGCGGGCTGGCGGAGGGCTTGAGCTCGATCGTGGGCGTCGTCATGGGTGGGTGTCCCTCGCTTCCTGGCAAACGGCTGGGCAACGTCCTGTCGTCCGGCCGGGGATCCGGGGGTTGTCCCCCGGGACATGCAGTACCGGTTGAAATGACGGGCCGCCGCTCACGTCCCGTTACTGTCAGTGGCCAGTGCTAGGACGTCCGAGCATTCCCTCATTTCGCGGCTCCGCGTTCGATTATCGCGCGCGGCCTGCCATGGACGAAACGGCGTGAATGCGGCCCAGGGGAAGATGGTGGCACCCGGCGGCGGACATGGGGAAGCCGCCGGGCGCATGGGACCCGGCGGCTTCGAGCGCGGCAGGGTCAGCCGGCTACCCGTACGACGAGCGCGTCGCCGATCTCCGTGGTGGAGCGGGCGGGCTTGCCGGTGCGCTCGGCGAGGTCGGCGGAGACCGCCTCGTCGATACGGGCCGCCTCGGCGTCGTAGCCGAGGTGGCGCAGGAGCAGGGCGACGGACAGGACCGTGGCGGTGGGGTCGGCCTTGCCCTGGCCGGCGATGTCCGGCGCGGAGCCGTGGACCGGCTCGAACATCGAGGGGAAGTCGCCCGCGGGGTTGATGTTCCCGCTGGCGGCGACGCCGATGCCGCCGGAGACGGCCGCGGCGAGGTCGGTGATGATGTCGCCGAAGAGGTTGTCGGTGACGATCACGTCGAAGCGCTCGGGCTGGGTGACCAGGTAGATGGTCGCCGCGTCGACGTGCATGTACTCGGTGGTGACCTCGGGGAACTCCTCGGCCACCTGGTTGAAGACGTTCGTCCACAGGTGACCGGCGAAGGTCAGCACGTTGTTCTTGTGGATCAGCGCCAGCTTCTTGCGCGGCCGGGCCTGGGCGCGGGCGAAGGCGTCCCGGACCACCCGCTCGACACCGAAGGCGGTGTTGACGGAGACCTCGGTGGCGACCTCGTGCTCGGTGCCCTTGCGGATGGTGCCGCCGTTGCCGGTGTACGGGCCCTCGGTGCCCTCGCGGACGACGACGAAGTCGATCTGCGGCTCGCCGGCCAGCGGGGTGGCGACACCCGGGAGGAGCTTCGACGGACGCAGGTTGACGTGGTGGTCGAAGGCGAAGCGCAGCTTCAGCAGGAAGCCCCGCTCCAGGACGCCGGACGGGACCGAGGGGTCGCCGATGGCGCCGAGCAGGATGGCGTCGTGCTTCTTGAGCGCGTCGAGGTCGGCGTCGGTGAGGGTCTCACCGGTGGCGTGGTAACGCTGGGCGCCGAAGTCGTACTCCTCGGTCTCCAGCTTCACGTCCTGCGGCAGGACGGCGGAGAGGACCTTCAGGCCTTCGGCCACGACCTCCTGGCCGATGCCGTCACCGGGAATCACTGCGAGATTGATGCTGCGAGACATGCCAGCACCCTACTCGTCGTCCCATGGAATGACATGCGCTGTCCGCGATACGGACAGCCCGTTCGGTGGCCGCCCCATCGCGTCGGCCGTCGTTCACCCGTACGCCGCACGGGCGTTGGGGTTCGCTGGGAAGTTCTCCAGCATGGACCTCCCCGACATCGGCATTCCGCCGCAGCTCGCGCACCGGATGAGCATGGCCGAGCAGTACGAGTACGCGCGCACGAAGCTCACCCGGCGCCGGGCGCTGGTGACGGCGGGTGCGGTGGCGGGCGGTCTGCTGACCGGCTGCTCGGGATCCGGGACCCCGGCGGCCGGGCCCACCTCCTCGGCCTCCGCCACCTCGAAGGTGCCGGGCTCGGCGGCCACGCCCTTCGGCCGCCACCTCGCCTTCGGCGCGGACCCGCGGACCGGGATGCGGATCTCCTGGCAGGTGCCGGCCGCGGTGAAGCGGCCCTACGTACGGATCGGCGCCCGCCCCGACGGACTGGGCGACAAGGTCGCGGCGGAGATCCGCGCCCTGCACACCCCCGGCGTCCAGGGAGTGCGCCTCCCCCTGGAGCAGTACTACGTGCACGCGGCCCTGGACGACCTGCTGCCGGACACCACGTACTACTACGGCGTCGGCCACGACGGCTACGACCCCGCCTCGGCGCCGCACCGGGCGACCGTCGCCTCCTTCCGCACCGCCCCGGCCGATCCCGGGTCCTTCGTCTTCACCGCCTTCGGCGACCAGGGCGTCAGCGACGCGGCCGAGGCGAGCGACCGGCTGCTGCTGCGCCAGAAGCCCGCCTTCCATCTGCACGCCGGTGACATCTGCTACGCCAACGTCAAGGGCCGGGGCACCGAGGAGGACGGCTACGACCCCGGGTTCTGGGACCTGTTCCTCCAGCAGAACGAGCCGGTCGCGAAGTCCGTGCCGTGGATGGTGACCACCGGCAACCACGACATGGAGGCCTGGTACTCGCCCGACGGCTACGGCGGCCAACTGGCCCGCTTCAGCCTCCCGGAGAGCGGCTTCGACCCGCGGACGGCACCCGGGGTCTACTCCTTCGTCTACGGCAACGTCGGCGTCGTGGCGCTGGACGCCAACGACGTCTCGTACGAGATCCCCGCCAACCTCGGGCACACCGAGGGCCGTCAGACGAAGTGGCTGGCCGGGCGGCTGCGCGAACTGCGCGCGGCGAAGGGCGTGGACTTCGTCGTCGTCTTCTTCCACCACTGCGCCTACTCGACGTCCAGCCACGCCTCGGACGGCGGGGTGCGCGCCGAGTGGCTGCCACTGTTCGCCGAGCACCGGGTGGACCTGGTGATCAACGGTCACAACCACGTCTACGAACGCACCGACGCCGTCAAGAACGGCGAGGTGGGCCGGCCGGTACCGATCGGCGGGGCCACGGACCCGTCGCGGGACGGCACCGTGTTCGTGACGGCCGGCGGGGGCGGCAAGGATCTGTACGGCTTCCCGGCGGGCGTGGAGGAGAGCTACGAGGGCCACGTGAAGGACCGCGAGTCGGTCGACACCTTCGAGTGGACGCGGTCACGGAGCGCCAGGAAGGAGACCGTGGAGTGGTCCCGGGTGCGCTACCGGGGGTTCTCGCTGCTCAAGGTCGAGGCGGAGAGCGGTGCGCGGCCCCGGCTGAAGGTGTCCGCGCTGGCCCACGACGGTGGGCGGATCGACCATTTCGAGGTGCGGCGCGGCGCGTAGTCCGCGCCGCACCTCTCGGGTGCGGCTCCCGGCGTGGGGTGTCCGGCTCAGTGGCCGGTGGCGCCGCCGTTGTCACGGCGGTCGAGGGCGCGCTGAAGGGCGGCGGCGGCGTTCTTGCGGTCGGACTCGCTCGTGGGGGAGAGGTGACGCACTCGGCGGGCGGTCGTCTCGGCCATGGGAAATCGACTCCTTCGAAATCAGGGAGTGCGGAAGGGGGGTTACGAGACGCCGGGTGGGGCGGGGAGCGGTGCCACAGGGGTTGCCTGTACGGGGCCCGGCTCACGTCCGCCATTCGCTTGATCGAGCGAGACGTTCGGCTCCTACAAAGCTAAGGGAGCCCGACGCTTCTGTCTCCACAATTACTCGGACTTCCTACTATCTGAGACGGCGGACCTGATCGGACCGCGGGCCCGGATCGCCCACACGGCTGATCCTCCCCGCGCCGCACCGCACCCGGCGGCCGCCAGGGGAACACCTGACGTCATGAACGACACGCAGAAGGTGTTTCTCGAAGGCGGCCCCGACGACGTCCCCGAGCGGACCGTCCCGGCCCCGGTCCCGGGCCCCGACGTGAAGATCGAGCTACGCAACGGCTACGAGCACTTCCGCCCGACCTCGCGTTCGGCGGACACCCCCGAGGGCCCGCTGCCCGTCTACGAGTGGTGGGAGCGTACGGAGATGCCCGGGTGAGGATGGCCACGCGGGCATGAAACCGCCCCCGGTCCGGAGGGGGGATCCGGAGCGGGGGCGGGGTTCACGGGACGGGCGGGTGCCCGTCGCGGGGGTGTCAGCCCATGTGCGGGTAGCCGTAGTCGGTCGGCGGGACCAGCGTCTCCTTGATGGCGCGGGTCAGCGTCCAGCGCATCAGGTTCTGCGGGGCGCCGGCCTTGTCGTTGGTGCCGGAGGCACGGCCGCCACCGAAGGGCTGCTGGCCGACCACTGCGCCGGTCGACTTGTCGTTGATGTAGAAGTTGCCGGCCGCGTAGCGCAGCTTCTCCATCGTGTACGCGGTCGCCGCGCGGTCACCGGAGATGACCGAGCCGGTCAGGGCGTAGTCGGAGACCGACTCCATCTGGGTCAGCATCTCGTCGTACTTGTCGTCCTCGTAGACGTGCACGGCGAGGATCGGACCGAAGTACTCGGTGGTGAACACCTCGTTCTCCGGGTCGGCGCACTCGATGACCGTCGGGCGGACGAAGTAGCCGACCGAGTCGTCGTACGTACCGCCGGCGACGATCGTGCAGCTCGGGTCCGCCTTGGCCCGGTCGATGGCGGCCTTGTTCTTGGCGAAGGACCGCTCGTCGATGACCGCGCCGATGAAGTTCGACAGGTCGGTGACGTCCCCCATCGTCAGGTAGTCGACCTCGGCCGCGAACTCCTCCTTGAAGCCGGAGTTCCAGATGGAGGCCGGGACGTAGGCGCGGGAGCTCGCCGAGCACTTCTGGCCCTGGAACTCGAAGGAACCGCGGGTCAGGGCGGTCTTGAGCACCGCGCGGTCCGCCGACGGGTGGGCGACGACGAAGTCCTTGCCGCCGGTCTCGCCGACCAGACGCGGGTAGGAGCGGTACTTCTCGATGTTGGTGCCGACCGTCTTCCACAGGTACTGGAAGGTCTTGGTGGAACCGGTGAAGTGGATGCCCGCCAGGTCGCGGTGGTTCAGGGCGACCTCGGAGACCGCGATGCCGTCACCGGTGACGAGGTTGATGACGCCCTTGGGCAGACCGGCCTCCTCCAGCAGCTGCATCAGCAGCACCGCGGCGTGGGTCTGGGTCGGGGACGGCTTCCACACGACCACGTTGCCCATCAGGGCCGGGGCGGTGGGCAGGTTGCCCGCGATGGCCGTGAAGTTGAACGGGGTGATCGCGTAGACGAAGCCCTCCAGCGGGCGGTGGTCCATGCGGTTCCACACGCCCGGGGAGTTCGCCGGGGGCTGCTCGGCGAGGATCTGGCGGGCGTAGTGGACGTTGAAGCGCCAGAAGTCGACGAGCTCGCAGGGGGTGTCGATCTCGGCCTGCTGGGCGGTCTTGGACTGGCCGAGCATGGTGGAGGCGGCCAGCGTCTCGCGCCACGGGCCGGCCAGCAGCTCGGCGGCGCGCAGGATGATCGCCGCGCGGTCGTCGAAGGACATCGCGCGCCAGGCCGGGGCGGCGGCGAGGGCCGCGTCGACCGCGTCCCGGGCGTCGGCCTCGGTGGCGTTGCGGTAGGTGCCGAGCACGGCCTTGTGGTGGTGCGGCTGCACGACCTGGAACGCCTCGCCGCCGCCCATCCGCCGCTCGCCGCCGATGGTCATCGGCAGGTCGATCGGGTTCTCGGCCAGCTCCTTGAGCTTGGCCTCCAGCCGGACGCGCTCGGGCGAACCGGGGGCGTAGCCGTGCACCGGCTCGTTGACGGGGGTGGGGACCTGGGTCACAGCGTCCATGAGATCCGTAACTCCTTGTACTTGAGCGGGTGTTTCGGGCTCAGCCCTTGGTGACCATCGAGCGGACGAAGAAGCGGAGGTTCGCGGGCTTCTCCGCCAGGCGCCGCATGCTGTGCCTTCCCGGGGGACAACCCCCGGACCCCCGGCGGAAAGGCCTCTGCGTGAGCGTCATTTCTCAGCCTCGGGTGATCATGCTGCGGGCGAAAAATCGGAGGTTGGCGGGCTTCTCGGCCAGGCGCCGCATGAAGTAGCCGTACCAGTCGGTGCCGTACGCGGTGTACACGCGCATGCGGTGGCCCTCGGCGGCCAGGCGCAGGTGCTCGTCGCTGCGGATGCCGTAGAGCATCTGGAACTCGTACTCGTCGAGCTTGCGGCCGGCGCGGTGGGCGAGCTCCTGGGCGATGGAGATCAGGCGCGGGTCGTGGGACCCGATCATCGGGTACCCCGAGCCGTCCATGAGGATGCGCATGACCCGCACGTACGCCTTGTCGATCTCGCCCTTGTCCTGGTAGGCGACCGAGGCGGGCTCCTTGTAGGCGCCCTTGACGATCCGCACCCGGCTGCCGTTCGCGGCGAGCCGGCGGGCGTCCTCCTCGGTGCGGAAGAGGTAGGCCTGGATGACGCAGCCGGTCTGCGGGAAGTCCTTCCGCAGCTCGTCGTGGATGGCGAACATCGAGTCGAGGGTGGTGTGGTCCTCGGCGTCCAGCGTGACCGTGGTGCCGATGGCGGCGGCGGCCTCGACGACCGGGCGGACGTTGGCGAGCGCCAGCTCGTGGCCGCCGGGCAGCGCCTGGCCGAACATGGACAGCTTCACCGACATCTCGGCACGGGTGCCGAGGTCGAGGCCCTTGAGCCGGTCGATCAGCTCCAGATAGGCGTCACGGGCGGCCTCGGCCTGCTCCGGGGTGGTGATGTCCTCGCCGACCACGTCCATGGTCAGCTCCAGGCCCTTGGCCGTGAGGTCCTCGATGATCGGCACGATCTCGGACACGGTCTCACCGGGGATGAAGCGGTCGACGACCTGCTTGGTGACCGGGGCCGCCGAGACCAGACGTCGCATCCGGTCGCTGCGCGACGCGGCGAGAATCACGGGACCCAGCACGGGGCACCTCCACAAACCATCAGAAACAGGCCGCTCACCGACGATTCGGGTACGGCACGGAGAACCACCGTGAAATCTAAGGATCCCTCCGATCGTCGGCCATCTACAGCTGTCACGCATCCGTGCCACGGATCTCATACAGATGTATGAAGCAGCCCGGCACATGAGGGAGAATGCCCGGGTGGCGACCGATTACAAGGGTGACTACCAGGAACTGGTCGACGAGATCTCGGAGCTGCTGGGCGCCCCCGCGACGCTGGAGAACCGCGACTTCGAGCTGATCGCCTTCGGCGCGTACGACAGCGAGGACGAGCTGGACGCCTCCGCGCTGGACCCCGTGCGCACCCGCTCGATCCTGACCCGCCGCTCCACCGCCGCGGTCCGCAGCTGGTTCGAGGGGTTCGGCATCACCCGCGCGAGCGCCCCCGTCCGCATCCCGCCCACCCCGGAGGCGGGCGTCTACCGCGGCAGGATCTGCCTGCCGGTACGCCATCGGGGTGTCGTCCTCGGCTACGTCTGGCTCCTCGACGGCGACCCCGGCCCCACCGACCGCCAGCTCACCGCCGCCATGGACGTCACCCCGCGGATCGGCGCCCTGCTCGCGGACGAGGCCCAGCACGGCGCCGACCTCACCCGGGAACTGCGGGCGGTCCTCACCGCCGAGCGGGACTGGCAGCGGGACATGGCGGTCGCCGAACTCCGGACCGCCCTGGGCGTGCGCGCCGACTCCCCGCACACGGTGGTCTGCGTGGCCCCCTGGCCCTCCGCCGACCCGGACGACGCCCCCTCGGTGCGGACGGTGCCGGGCGCCACGGCCCTGTGCACGGTGCCGTGGGGAGTGGCGGGCCACGCGCTGGCGCTGCTGATCCGGCTGCGCTCCCCCGAGGTGCTGACCCCGGCGACGAGTGCCGCCGGCCGGCTGCTGGAGCGCGCGGGCGGGGCGGGCGCGGGGATCGCGGCCGCCCGGGCCGGGCTGACGGAGCTGGGGCCCGCCTGGCGGGAGGCGTCCGCCGCGGCCCGCGCGGTGCTCGCCGAGCCCCGGCTGGGGCCGGTCGCCGAGTGGTCCGGCATCGGCCCGTACCGCCTGCTCACCGCGCTGCCCCCCGAGGCGGCGAAGGACGCGGCGGTGGCGCCGCTGCTCTCCCCCGCCCACCGGGAACTCGCCCGGACCGCCGAGGTCTACCTCGACCTCGCGGGCCAGGCCGCCCGCACGGCCGCCGAACTCGGCATCCACCGGCAGACCCTGTACTACCGGCTGTCCCGCGTCGAGCACCTGACCGGCCTGGACCTCGACGACGGCGAGGACCGGCTGCTGCTGCACATGGCCCTGAAGGGGGCCCGGCTGTAGTCCGGATCAGGACGGGCCGGCGGCCGCGATCACCTGACGAAGGCCCTCGGTGAGCTGCTCCGCGCCGGGCGCGGTGCGGGGGTCGAAGGTGTACTGGGCGATGAGGCCGGTCATGAGGGTCACGTAGAACATGCCGAGGGTGTCGGCGGTCCCGTCCGGGACGCCCTCCTCGCGTCCGCCCATGAGCAGCGGGATCAGGCCGCGCCCGGCCTCCCGCTGGGCGATCACCAGGTGGTCGCGGACCTCGGGCAGCTGGTCCCCCATCGCGATGATCTCCACGCTGAGCCGCCAGACCGACCCGGGCTCGCGCATGGTCGCGATGATGTTCGACCACACCTCCTGGAACCGCTCGACCGAGCCCGGCGCGGCGGTGAGCCCGGCCTCCCCCTGACCCTCGAACGCGTCGCCCATCCCCTCGACGAGCGCGATGTACGCCTGGGCGAGCAGCGAGTCCTTCGAGCCGTAGTGGTAGCCGATCGAGGCCAGGTTGGTCCCCGACTCCTTGACGATGTCGCGCGCGGTGGTCCGCGCGAAGCCCTTCGCCAGCAGGCAGCGCTGGGCGCCTTCGAGCAGATCCTCACGGTGTCCCATGCGGCACAGACTACAACGATCCATACAGCCGTCCTATACAGGCGTTATAGACGGGCGTTTATGACGTGCGTACTTTCTCCGACGTGACGACGAACCCGATTCCTCCCGCCCGTGCCGGCCCGCGCGGTCCTCGGCATCGGCGGGGCGACCCTGATGCCGTCGACGATGGCCCTGCTCCGCACGATGTTCACCGACCCCGGCCAGCGCGCCACGGCGATCGTCTGTGGTCCGGCGTGATGACGGCCGGGATCGCGCTCGGCTCCGTGCTGAGCGGGGTGCTCGTCGAGTACTTCTGGTGGGGCTCGGTCTTCCTGGTCAACCTGCCCGCGATGGCCCTGCTCCTGGTCCTCGGCCCGCTGCTGCTCCCCGAGTCGCGTACCCCCTCCCCCGGGCGCCTCGACCTGCTGAGCGTCCCGCTCTCCATGGCGGCGGTCCTGCCCGTGGTCTACGGGCTGAAGGAGATCCCCTCCGAGGGCTGGAACGTCCGCTACGTCGTCTCGATCACCGTCGGCCCGCTCTTCGCGGCCCTGTTCGTGCACCGCCGGCGCACGACCAGTACCTCCAGTCGGTGCTGGGGAAGAGCGCACTGGAGGCGGCCCGGGAGACGCTGGGCGGGGCGCTGGCGGTCGCCGATCGCGCTCCGGGACTGGCGACGGCCGCGCGGGAGGCGTTCACCGGCGGGATGCACGGGGCGGCGGTCGCGGGGGCGGTCGTACTGGCGGGGGCTGCGGTGCTGGCGCTGGCGGCTCTGCCCCGGGAACGGCGGAACGCCGGACAGGCCGATCAGCTCAGCCCGTCCGGCGTGTGAGGACGCGGCCCGCTCGGGGCCGACGTCGTAGCCCGGGGGCCGCGGCCCCCGGGCTACGACGGTCTCAGACCAGGTTCACCGCGCGCGCGGACGTCGCGCCGATCTCCTCGGCGACCTCGGCCAGCACGGCGGCGGGGACGGTGTCGTCCACGGTCAGCACCGCGAGGGCCTCGCCACCGGCGACGGCGCGGGACACCTGCATCCCGGCGATGTTGATGCCCGCCTCGCCGAAGACCCGGCCGACGGTGCCGACGACACCGGGACGGTCCTCGTAGCGCAGCACCACCATGTGGTCGGCGAGCGCGAGGTCGACGTCGTACTCGCCGACCGCGACGATCTTCTGGAGGTGCTTGGGGCCGGCCAGAGTGCCGGAGACCGCGACCTCCTCGCCGCTGCCCAGCGTGCCGCGCACGGTGACGACGTTGCGGTGGTCGGCCGACTCGGAGCTGGTCGTCAGCCGTACCTCGACACCGCGCTCCTGCGCGAACAGCGGGGCGTTGACGTAGGAGACCGTCTCGTCGACGACGTCCTCGAAGACGCCCTTGAGCGCGGAGAGTTCGAGCACCTTCACGTCGTGCTGGGTGATCTCGCCGTACACCTCGACGTCGAGGCGGACCGCGACCTCACCGGCGAGCGCCGTGAAGATCCGGCCGAGGCGCTCGGCGAGCGGCAGACCCGGCTTGACGTCCTCGGCGATGACACCGCCCTGGACGTTCACCGCGTCGGGGACCAGCTCACCGGCGAGCGCGAGGCGCACCGAGCGGGCGACGGCGATACCGGCCTTCTCCTGCGCCTCGTCGGTGGAGGCGCCGAGGTGCGGGGTGGCGACGACCTGGTCGAACTCGAAGAGCGGGGAGTCCGTGCAGGGCTCCTTCGCGTACACGTCGAGACCGGCGCCGGCGACCCGGCCCTCCTTGAGGGCGGAGTACAGCGCCTCCTCGTCGACGATGCCGCCGCGGGCCGCGTTGACGATGCGCACGCTCGGCTTGACCTTGCGCAGCGCCTCGTCGCCGATCAGACCGACCGTCTCCGGGGTCTTCGGCAGGTGGACGGTGATGAAGTCGGAGACCTCCAGCAGCTCGTCCAGCGACAGCACCTTCACACCCATCTGCGCGGCACGCGCGGGCTGGATGTAGGGGTCGTAGGCGACGACCTTCATGCCGAAGCCGGACATGCGCTGGGCGACGAGGGCGCCGATGCGGCCGAGGCCGACGACACCGAGGGTCTTCTCGGCCAGCTCCACACCGGTGTACTTGCTGCGCTTCCACTCGCCGTTCTTCAGCGCGGCGTTGGCCTGCGGAATGTGGCGGGCGGTGGCGACGAGCAGACCGCAGGCCAGCTCGGCGGCGGTCACGATGTTGGAGGTGGGGGCGTTGACGACCATCACGCCGGCCTTGGTGGCGGCGGAGACGTCGACGTTGTCCAGGCCGACGCCGGCTCGTGCGACGACCTTGAGCTTGTTCGCGGCGGCGATGGCCTCGGCGTCGACCTTGGTGGCCGAGCGGATCAGGATCGCGTCCACGTCGGCGATGGCCGGGAGGAGTTCCGCCCGGTCGGCGCCGTTGCAGTGGCGGATCTCGAAGTCCGGGCCAAGGGCGTCCACAGTCGCGGGCGACAGCTCTTCAGCGATGAGTACGACGGGTTTCGAGCTCACGTGAGTCCTCACATGTCCGATGCGGACGGCCGTCCCGACGGCCGCAGGCGGTGGAGGGGGAGCGGCGCCGGAGAAGTGGGGGTGGGTTCCCACGTCGTTCGGTGTCGCTGGGCCGCGTGGAAGACGCACGACGCTGTGGGCCTGACGCGTATGTAGTACGGGAGTGTAGTGCCGTGGTGGAGGGCGTCTTGCGCCTCCGCGTAAGGATCACTCGTCCGTGGCTGGACGAGGTGGACAACAGGGCCGGGGCGTTCTCCCCGGCCCTGTGATCTTGAGGCTTACGCCTCCTCGTTCACCCACGACATGAGCTTGCGCAGCTCCTTGCCGGTGGTCTCCAGCAGGTGCTCGGAGTCCTGCTGCTTGTACTCGTTGTACTTCTTCAGACCGCCGTGGTACTCGTCCATCCACTGCTGGGCGAAGGTGCCGTCCTGGATCTCGGCGAGGACCTGCTTCATCTCGGCCTTGGTGGCCTCGGTGATGATCCGCGGGCCGGTGACGTAGTCGCCCCACTCGGCGGTCTCGGAGATCGACCAGCGCATCTTCTCCAGGCCGCCCTCGTACATGAGGTCGACGATGAGCTTCAGCTCGTGCAGGCACTCGAAGTACGCGATCTCCGGCTGGTAGCCGGCCTCGGTCAGCGTCTCGAAACCGGCCTTGACCAGGGCGGCGGTGCCACCGCAGAGGACGGCCTGCTCACCGAAGAGGTCGGTCTCGGTCTCCTCGGTGAAGGTGGTCTTGATGACGCCGGCGCGGGTGCCGCCGATGCCCTTGGCGTAGGACAGGGCGAGCGCGAAGGCGTTGCCGGTGGCGTCCTGCTCGACGGCGGCGATGCAGGGAACGCCGCGGCCCTCCTCGTACTGACGGCGCACCAGGTGGCCCGGGCCCTTGGGGGCGACCATGCAGACGTCGACGCCGGCCGGGGGCTTGATGAAGCCGTAGCGGATGTTCAGGCCGTGGCCGAAGAACAGCGCGTCGCCGTCCTTCAGGTTGGGGGCGATGTGCTCCTCGTAGACCTGGGCCTGGATCGGGTCCGGGACGAGGATCATGATGACGTCGGCCTCGGCGGCGGCCTCGGCGGGGGTCACCACGCGCAGGCCCTGCTCCTCGGCCTTCGCCTTGGACTTGGAGCCCTCGTGCAGACCGACGCGGACGTCGACACCCGAGTCACGGAGCGACAGCGCGTGGGCGTGGCCCTGGCTGCCGTACCCGATGACCGCGACCTTGCGGCCCTGGATGATGGACAGGTCGGCGTCGGCGTCGTAGAACAGCTCGGCCACTTTGGGTTCTCTCCTTGTGTGCAGGTGTTGCGTCCCACCGTATGACGGCGGGCGGAAGGGAAGTTCTGGGGTCTCGGTATGCGGGCGGCCGGTGTTTCGCGGCCGCCCGGATCCGTTGTTATGCCGACCGGTCGAGTGCGCGCAGCGACCGGTCCGTGATCGAACGCGCACCACGTCCGATCGCGATGGTGCCGGACTGGACGAGCTCCTTGATGCCGAAGGGCTCCAGCATCTTCAGCATCGCCTCCAGCTTGTCGCTGGACCCGGTCGCCTCGATGGTCACGGCCTCCGGGGAGACGTCGACGGTCTTGGCGCGGAACAGCTGGACGATCTCGACGATCTGGGAGCGCGTCTCGTTGTCGGCGCGCACCTTCACCAGAACGAGTTCGCGCTGAACGGCGCCGGCCGGCTCCAGCTCGACGATCTTGAGCACCTCGACGAGCTTGTTGAGCTGCTTGGTGACCTGCTCCAGGGGCAGCGCGTCGACACTCACGACGATCGTGATGCGGGAGATGTCGGCGTGCTCGGTGACACCCACGGCGAGCGAGTCGATGTTGAAGCCGCGGCGCGAGAACAGGGCGGCGATCCGGGCCAGGATGCCCGGCTTGTTCTCCACCAGGACGGAGAGCGTGTGCTTGGACATGATCTTTTACGTCTCTCTCGCTCAGTCGTCTTCGTTGTCGCCGAAGTCGGGGCGGACGTCCCGGGCGGCCAGGATCTCGTCGTTGGAGGTGCCGGCGGCGACCATCGGCCACACCATCGCGTCCTCGTGGACGATGAAGTCGACGACGACCGGACGGTCGTTGATCGAGTTCGCCTCCTCGATGACCTTGTCCAGGTCGGCCGGGTCCTCGCAGCGGATCGCGTAACAGCCCATGGCCTCCGACAGCTTGACGAAGTCGGGGACGCGGGTGCCGGCGCTGGGCTGCTTGCCGTCGGCCTCCGGGCCGCTGTGCAGCACGGTGTTGGAGTAGCGCTGGTTGTAGAAGAGGGTCTGCCACTGGCGGACCATGCCGAGGGCGCCGTTGTTGATGATGGCGACCTTGATCGGGATGTTGTTCAGGGCGCAGGTGGTCAGTTCCTGATTGGTCATCTGGAAGCAGCCGTCGCCGTCGATCGCCCAGACGGTCCGGTCCGGGGCTCCGGCCTTCGCGCCCATCGCGGCCGGGACCGCGTAGCCCATGGTTCCGGCGCCGCCGGAGTTGAGCCAGGTGGCGGGCTTCTCGTACTCGATGAAGTGCGCGGCCCACATCTGGTGCTGGCCGACGCCCGCCGCGAAGATCGTGCCCTCCGGGGCCAGTTGGCCGACGCGCTCGATGACCTGCTGCGGGGAGAGCGAGCCGTCCTCGGGCTGGTCGTAGCCGAGCGGGTAGGTGTCGCGCCAGCGGGAGAGGTCCTTCCACCAGGCCTCGTAGTCGCCGCGGTGACCCTCGCTGTGCTCCTTCTGCACGGCCTGGACCAGGTCGGCGATGACCTCGCGGGCGTCACCGACGATCGGCACGTCCGCGGCGCGGTTCTTGCCGATCTCCGCGGGGTCGATGTCGGCGTGCACGATCTTGGCGTACGGCGCGAAGCTGTCCAGCTTGCCGGTGACGCGGTCGTCGAAACGGGCGCCGAGGGCGACGATCAGGTCGGCCTTCTGGAGGCCGGTGACGGCGGCCACCGAGCCGTGCATCCCGGGCATGCCCAGGTGCTGGGGGTGGCTGTCGGGGAACGCGCCGAGCGCCATCAGGGTGGTGGTGACGGGCGCGCCGGTCAGCTCGGCCAGGACCTTCAGCTCGGCCGTGGCCTGCGCCTTGAGGACGCCGCCGCCGACGTAGAGGATCGGGCGCTTGGCCGCCGTGATCAGCTTCGCGGCCTCGCGGATCTGCTTGGCGTGCGGCTTGGTGACCGGGCGGTAGCCGGGCAGCTCCATCGTGGGCGGCCAGGAGAAGGTGGTCTGCGCCTGGAGGATGTCCTTGGGGATGTCCACCAGCACCGGGCCGGGGCGGCCGGTGGAGGCGATGTGGAACGCCTGCGCGATGATCCGCGGGATGTCCTCGGCCTTGGTCACCAGGAAGCTGTGCTTGGTGATCGGCATGGTGATGCCGACGATGTCCGCCTCCTGGAAGGCGTCGGTGCCGATCGCCTTGGAGACCACCTGGCCGGTGATCGCGACCAGCGGCACGGAGTCCATGTTGGCGTCCGCGATGGGCGTCACCAGGTTGGTGGCGCCGGGACCCGAGGTCGCCATGCAGACGCCGACCTTGCCGGTGGCCTGCGCGTAGCCGGTCGCGGCGTGGCCGGCGCCCTGCTCGTGCCGGACCAGGACGTGGCGCACCCGGGTGGAGTCCATCAGCGGGTCGTACGCCGGCAGGATCGTGCCGCCGGGGATACCGAATACCGTGTCGGCGCCGACCTCCTCGAGAGAGCGAATGAGGGACTGCGCTCCCGTGACGTGCTCGGGCGCGGACGGCTGTCCTCCGGAACGGGGCCGCGGCTGCGGATGATGGGCCCCGGTGGCCTGCTCGGTCATCGGCATTCTCTTCTCGATGCTGAGGGTTTTTGCGAAGTTTGTGCGGTGTACGACTGCTGCTCGGCAGGTGCCTGTGCAACAAAAAACCCCTCGTGCCGTAAGGCAAGCGAGGGGAGCGCGCCGGGAGTGGGTCGCTGAGCGTTCTGGGGCTCAGCGTCAGCCGACGCGCTTTCCAAGTACGAGAATTCGGGTGCGCATGGCACTGACCCTCCCCCCGGCACACACCGCGTGTCAAGGTGGTGGGACGGGAGTCTCAACATATGGGCGGCGACTGGGTCTGTCCCGGCGTGTCGTGGGCACCCCTCCGGTGTACACCTCCCCGGCCCCGAGCGCGATCGCGTTCACCTCCCGGGGGTCGCTGTCGGAGTGGAGGCCACGACCGCGCTGAACCCTTCGGGCCTGCGCGCGCCCGTGCCGTCGCCGTCGGTGGAGCGGGCCGGCGCCCACGCGCCCTCGGCCGCGACGCGCCCCTTGGGCTCGCCCGACAGGCCGGCGAACGCGGGCTCCACCGGCCCGTGCGGGACCGGATAATGGCCGGATCCGAGCGCTCTGCGCAGCCGGTACTCGTCCAGCGGACCGGAGAACGCCATGCCCTGACCGTGGGTGCAGCCCATCGCGCGCAGCGCCACCACCTGCTCGGGCAGGTCCACCCCGTCGGCCACCGACTGCAGGCCCAGGTCGGTGGCGATCCGCAGCAGACCGCTGGTGATCTTGTGCAGCCGCGCCGACTCCACGACGCCCTCGACCAGCCCTCGGTCCAGCTTGAGGATGTCGACCGGGAGTCTGCGCAGCGCCACGATGGCCGCGCTGCCGCTGCCGAAGCCGTCCAGCGCGATCCGGACCCCCATCCTGCGCAGGGCGGCCAGCCGGCGCTCCAGCTCCTCCAACGACACCCGTACGTCGGTGTCGGCCACCTCGATCACCAGCGAACCCGAGGGGAGCCCGTGCCGGGTGAGCAGGGCCTCGATCGAGTCCAGGGGCATCGAGCGGTCCAGCACCCGGCGCGCGCTCATCCGGACGCCCACCGGCATCGTCAGCCCCGTGGCGCAGCGCTCGGCGGCCTGTTCCACGGCCTCGTGGAGCATCCACCGGCTCAGCTCGGCGGTTCTGTCGCTGTCCTCGGCGACCCGGAGGAACTCGGCCGGCGTGAACAGCACCCCTTGCGAGGACCGCCAGCGCGCCTGCGCGGCGACGGAGGTGATCCGGCCGTCGTCCAGCCGCACCACGGGCTGGTGCAGCAGCGCGAACTCGCCGTCGTGCAGCGCCGCCCGCAGCCGTGTGACCAGCTCCGCCTTGCGTACGACGTCCTGCTGCATCTGCGGCTTGTACAGCTCGACCCGGCCCTTGCCCGCGCCCTTGGCCCGGTACATCGCGAGGTCGGCGTTGCGCAGCAGCTCACCCGCGCCGAGTCCGGGTTCGGCGAAGGAGACGCCGATGGAGGCGGCGACCCGGACATCGTTGCCGTCGATGACGTACGGCTGGGACAGGGTGACCCTGAGGCGGTCGGCGAGCTCCAGGATGTGCCGTTCGCGGGCGGCGCGGTCCCGGGTGCCGTCCCCGACGATCAGCGCGGCGAACTCGTCGCCGCCGAGTCTGGAAGCGGTGTCGCCGTGCCGCACCGCCTCCTGGAGCCGTCTGGCGGCCTGCACGAGGAGTTCGTCCCCGGCCTGGTGCCCGATCGTGTCGTTGACGGCCTTGAAGCCGTCGAGGTCGATGAAGAGGACCGCCGTGCCGCGCAGGGCGGCGCCGCGGTCCGAGGCGCGGCGTCCGGAGAGGGCCTGCTGGACCCGTTTGGTGAACAGGGCACGGTTGGGCAGGTCGGTGAGCGGGTCGTGCTCGGCGTTGTGCTGGAGCTGCGCCTGGAGGCGCACTCTTTCGGTCACGTCCCGGCTGTTGAAGATCAGGCCGCCGTGGTGGCGGTTGACGGTGGACTCGACGTTCAGCCAGCCTCCCCCACGCTCGGCCTCGCCCGGGCGGGAGGCGCCCCCACCGCCGGACCTGAACCGGCACTCGATGCGCGTGGTGGGTTCCTCCAGGGGGCTGGCGGCGAGGAAGCGGCGCACCTCGTGCACCACGCAGCCCAGGTCCTCCGGGTGGATGAGGTTGGCGAGTTCGGTTCCCACCAGCTCCTCGGCGGGGCGGCCGTAGACCCCGGCCGCGGCCGGGGAGACGTAGCGGAGGATGCCGTTCGGTGCGGCGATCATGATCACGTCGCTGGAGCCCTGCACCAGGGAGCGGAAGTGGTTCTCCTTCTGGGCCAGTTCCTGGGTCAGGGTGATGTTGTCGAGCAGCATGATGCCCTGGCGCATCACGAGGGCGAGCACGACGGTGCCGCCGGTGATGAGCACGACGCGGTCGACGCTGCGGCCGTTGAGGACGTTGTAGAGGATCCCCAACGTGCAGACGGCGGCGGCGAGATAGGGCGTGAGAGCGGCGAGCGAGCCGGCGATGGGGCGGGCCACCGGGTACCGGCTGTGATCACCTCCCGGCGCGGGCGGCTGCGGGTGGTCGCCGCCCCGCTCCCCCGGCAGGTGCTCGCGGACCACCCGCGAGTGCCGCTCGCCCTCGTACCGTTCGGCCTCGCGGGGCGTGGCCCAGGGGGCGTAGGCGAGCAGCAGCGAGCCCGCGAACCAGCCCGCGTCGAGGAGTTGGCCTGAGCGGTAGTCGTTGTGCATCAGCGGCGAGGTGAACAGGGCGTCGCACATCACGGTCAGCGCCAGGGCGCCGATCGCGGTGTTGATCGCCGTGCGGTTCACCGACGAGCGCCGGAAGTGCAGCGCGAGCACCATGCTGACCAGGGCGATGTCCAGCATCGGATAGGCCAGCGACAGCGCGGTGTGCGCCACGCTCGCCGTCTCCGACTCCGCCGCGGTCTGCGCGAGGGCGAGACTCCAGGAGAGGGTCAGCAGGGAGCCGCCGATCAGCCAGGCGTCCAGACCGAGACAGACCCAACCCGCCTTGGTCACCGGGCGTTTGGCGAGCACCAGCAGGCCCACGATGGCCGGCGGGGCGAAGCAGAGGAAGAAGCCGTCCGCGTAGCTCGGGCTGGGCACGGGTCGCCCGAGTACGACCTCGTACCACCCCCAGACCAGGTTGCCGAGGGCGGCCATCAGGGACGAGAGGGCGAACAGCAGCCAGGCGGGACGGAAGCGGATACGGCGGTCGCGGGCGTAGAGGAAGCAGGACACGGCGGCGGCGCCCGCCGCGACACTGAGCCCGAAGTCCCCCATGATCAGCGCGACTTGGTCCGAACCCCAGCCGAGCGCGGAACCGACGGCGTATCCCGCGCAGACCAGGGCCAGGACGAGTTGGGGCAGCACACCGGTCCCGCCGCCCGAGGCCGGGGGACCGGCCACTACGCCCGGTGCGGGCCGGGCCCGGAAGGCCCCGTTGAGGGTGGTCGTGGGAGGCGGCGAGCTCACCGGTCCCTCCCGGTCCGTGCCGCCCCGCGGTCCCGCGGGTCCCGGAGCGCCTGCCTCCGGCGACCGCCGGGCCGGCGCTGATGGCTCTGCCGGCCGCCCTGCTGTGTGTGGTGGCTCCGTCTGCGCGCGCTGGTGCGCCAGGGTCGTCGCCGGCGGCCCCGCCGCGTCGGATCGCTTGTCCATAGGCCGTGCATCGCCCGTCGCCCCCCTCACAGTCTGAAATGTCCATCCCCGGCGCCGAACGGTGCGCGGCGCAGCCCCTGTCGGGACGATACACCAGTCTCGTCACTCAGGGACATAGGTTCTCTACGCTCCGTGACGACCAGCGAGGATGCGGGTACGCAAAGCGTTCGAGTGGTCGCGGAGGGTACCCGAACCGGACTACGGGGCTGTCGCGTCGGTCGACGGGCCGCCGGGGCCACCCGTCGTAAGGATCACGTTGCGCAACGGCTCGCGGTTCACGAAACGGCTCAACTGGTCCCTCAGCAGACGCTTCGCGCGCGGCAGGAAGGCGGACGTGGGGCCGCCCACGTGCGGACTGACGAGGACGCCGGGCGCCTGCCACAACGGGTGCCCCGCGGGCAGCGGTTCGGGGTCGGTGACGTCCAGCGCCGCGGTGATGCGCCCCGTCTCCACCTCGGCCAGCAGGGCCTTGGTGTCCACGACACCGCCGCGGGCCACGTTGACCAGCAGGGCACCGTCCTTCATCCGGGCGAGGAAGTCGGCGTCGACCAGGTGCCGGGTGGCCTCGGTGAGGGGCGTGGACAGGACGACGACGTCCGCTTCCGGGAGCAGGGCGCGCAGTTCGGTGAGTGGATGCACCGGACCGCGCTCCGTGGTGCGCTCGGAGCGCGCGACGCGCGCCACCCGCGCGACCTCGAACGGCACGAGCCGGTCCTCGATGGCGGCGCCGATCGACCCGTACCCCACGATGAGCACGCTCTTGTCGGCCAGGGCGGGCCGGAATCCGCCCTGCCACTCCCCCTTGTCCTGGGCGCGCACGAAGTCCGGGATGCCGCGCAGCGAGGCGAGGATCAGGGCGAGTGTGAGTTCGGCGGTGCTCGCCTCGTGCACCCCGCGCGCGTTGCAGAGCGCGACGCCGGGACGCAGGTGCCGGAGGCCCGGCTCGATGTGGTCGGTGCCGGCGGAGAGCGTCTGGACGACCTCGACGGAGCTCATCCGGGGCAGCGGACGCTGCCCCACCTCGGGTGACTTCATGTAGGGGACGACGTAGAAGGCGCACCCGGCGGGGTCCGCGGGGAAGTCCTCGGCGCCGTCCCAGAAGAGGTAGTCGGGCCCCTCGGGAAGGCCCTCGATCTCGTCCGGGGGGATGGGAAGCCACACGTCAGGAGTCATGGTCAGGAGGCTATGTCAGGCCACCCGGACGGCAGAGGTTAGGTTGGGGTGGCGGAAGAGGGAGGGTTACGGCCAGGTGGAGCGCAGGACGATCGGCGCGGCGGCGCTCGCGGTGGGGGCTGTCGGACTCGGATGCATGCCGATGAGCTGGGCGTACAGCGGGTCGCGGCAGCGTGGGGACGAGTCGCTGAGGGCGGTGCACCGGGCGCTCGATCTGGGCTCGACGCTGCTGGACACGGCGGACATGTACGGGCCGTTCACCAACGAGCTGCTGCTGGGGCGGGTGTTGAAGGAGCGCCGGCCGGACGCCTTCGTGTCGACCAAGGTCGGACTCCTCGTCGGTGAGCAGCACATCGTGGCCAACGGCCGTCCCGGCTATGTGCGGCGGGCCTGCGACGCGTCGCTGCGGCGGCTCCAGACCGATGTGATCGACCTGTACCAGTTGCACCGCGCCGACCCCGAGGTCCCGGTCGAGGAGACGTGGGGCGCGATGGCGGAGCTCGTACAGGCCGGAAAGGTACGGGCGTTGGGCGTGTGCGCGGTGGGCGCGCGCGGCGGGCGGCGGTCCGGGGCGCGGCTGCACGACAGCACGCTGCGGCAGTTGCGGCGGATGCAGCAGGTCTTCCCGGTCAGCGCGGTCGAGGCGGAGCTGTCGGTGTGGTCCCCGGAGGCGCTGGAGGCGCTGCTCCCGTGGTGCGCGGCGCGCGGCATCGGGTTCCTGGCCGCGATGCCGCTCGGCAATGGCTTCCTCACCGGCACGCTGACCCCGGGCGAGGGCTTCGAGCGCGACGACCTGCGCGCCCGGCATCCCCGGTTCACGGCGGAGATGATGGCGGCCAACCAGCCGATCGTGGCCGGTCTGCGCCGGGTCGCCCGCCGCCACGGCGAGCGGGTCACCCCGGCCCAGGTGGCGCTGGCCTGGGTCCTGGCGCAGGGCCGGCACGTGGTCCCGGTGCCCGGGGCGAAGCGGGAACGGTGGGTCGCCGAGAACGCGGGGGCGGCGGGACTGCGGCTCACCCCGCCCGACCTGACCGAACTGGGCACACTGCCGGGGGCACGGGGGTCCTGGGACTGAGGGGGGACGGGGGGCTGCGCCGGATTCCTCGGGGGCGGTGTCGCCGCCGGGGTCTGGTGCCGGTCCCTTGGCAGGCGGCGGCGCTGGGCCGCCTTTACCGGCTCGCGGGGCCGCTTACCGGCTCGCGGGGCCGCCTATCGGCGCCGTCCTCGGCGGGCGGTGTCGGGGGGCTCGGTCGGTTGATCGTGGTTCGGGGGGCGGTGATCGGGAACCTGTGGGGCGCGGGCGGTGTATGACAGGTAGAAGTCGCCGCGTCGAAGGGACCAAGATCGTGCAACGTCGAGCTGTGACGGCCGTGTGGGCCGCTGCCGCGCTCCTGCTGACGGCCGGGTGCTCCTCCGACGGGGAAGGAGAGCCGTCCGGCGGCGGCGCCACCGCGTCGAGCGGCTCGTCCGCGGTGGCACCGCCCTCGTCCGGGGCGACCGAGGAGGCTCCGCCCGCGAAGGGCTCGGCCGAGGTCGTGCGGACGGTCGCCGAGGGCCTGAAGTCCCCGTGGGGGATCGCCCCGCTCCCCGACGGCGGCCTGCTGGTCTCCTCGCGCGACGAGGGCACCGTCACCCGCGTCGACACGGAGACCGGCGAGCAGACCGAGCTGGGCGAGGTGCCCGGGGTCTCCCCGGCCGGCGAGGGCGGTCTGATGGGCCTCGCGCTCTCCCCGGACTACGCCTCGGACCACATGGTCTACGCCTACTTCACCTCGGCCTCCGACAACCGCATCGTCCGCATGCTCTACGACACGGACAAGCCGGCCGGAGAGCAACTGGGCGCCCCCGACACGGTCTTCAGAGGCATCCCGAAGGGCTTCGTGCACAACGGCGGCCGGATCGCCTTCGGCCCGGACGGGATGCTGTACGCGGGGACGGGTGAGAGCGGCGAGGAAGGGCTGTCCCAGGACAAGGAGTCGCTGGGCGGCAAGATCCTCAGGATGACCCCGGAGGGCGAGCCCGCGCCGGGCAACCCGTTCCCCGACTCCCCCGTGTACTCCTACGGCCACCGCAATGTGCAGGGCCTGGCCTGGGATCGCGAACAACGGCTGTTCGCCGCCGAGTTCGGCCAGGACACCTGGGACGAACTGAACGCGATCAAGCCGGGTGACAACTACGGCTGGCCCGAGGTGGAGGGCGAGTCGGACGATCCGGCGTACCACAACCCGATAGCCCAGTGGGCGACGGACGACGCGTCGCCCAGCGGTATCGCCTTCGCCGAGGGCTCGGTGTGGATGGCGGGCCTGCGGGGAGAGCGGCTGTGGCGCATCCCGCTGAAGGGCACGGAGAGTTCGGCGGAGCCCCAGGCGTTCCTGGAGGGCGAGTACGGCCGACTGCGCACGGTGGTCGCGGCCGGCGGCGACAGACTGTGGCTGGTGACCAGCGAGACGGACGGCCGGGGCTCCCCGGCGGGCGGGGACGACAGGATCCTTGAGGTGAAGGTGAGGTAGGAACGCCGCTCAGTCGCCCGGCCCGGTCCCGGTCCCGTCGTCCTCCCCGGCCGTGCCCCGGTCCCCCGGCGCCGGCCTCCGGACGACGACCTTCCCGGAGGAGAGGTCTATCGGCCCTCGCCCGGGGTCGCCGTCCCCCACGTCCACGCGGGTCAGCTCCAGACGGTTCTGCTCGTCACGGGTGTGCTTGCGGCCCGGTGCGAACAGTTCCTCGAAGGCGTTGAACATCGCTGTCCCTCCTCAGTGCCCGGCCGGGTGCGCGCCCCGGTGCCGAGGTGCCCCCGCCGATACTCAACCGACTGGTGCCCTCTCGCCTTCCCCCTTCTCGAACAACCCTGTCCGGTGCGCGACCGCCGCGGCCTCTCCCCGTCCGGCGACGCCCAGCTTGGCGAGGATGTTGGAGACATGGACGCTCGCTGTCTTCGGGGAGATGAAGAGTTCCTCGGCGATCTGGCGGTTGGTGCGGCCGGCCGCGACCAGACGGAGGACGTCGTGCTCCCGGCTGGTCAGGCCCAGGTCGTCGGCCGAGGGGCGGCGGGCCTCGGGTACCAGGGACAGCCGGGCCCGCTGGGCCAGCGAGGCGGCTTCCTCGGCCAGGGGGCGGGCGCCCAGGTGGTCGGCGACCGCATACGTCAGGCGGAGCAGTTCGGCGGCCGAGGCGCGGTCCTCGTCGCCGCCCGTCGTGAGCAGGGCCTGGGCGAGACGGTGGCGGACCCGGGCGAGGTCGTAGGGGTGCTGGAGCTGTTCGAAGGCGGTGACGGCCGTCCACCACAGGTCCACAGCGACCCGGCCCTCGGCCCGCTCCAGTTCGGCGCGGACCCAGTGGTCGTGGGCGCGCCAGACGGGGACGTCGGTGGTGAGGGTCTTCATCGCCTCGCGGATGCCGGCCAGTGCCTCGGCGCGGCCTGCCTCGGCGGCGGGCAGGTCCCGGGCGTCGGCCTCGGCGGCCGCGGCGGTCAGCAGCAGGGGCC
The DNA here is from genome assembly GCF_040653275.1 of Streptomyces sp. NPDC048002. Taxonomy (NCBI): domain Bacteria; kingdom Bacillati; phylum Actinomycetota; class Actinomycetes; order Kitasatosporales; family Streptomycetaceae; genus Streptomyces; species Streptomyces sp. NPDC048002. Next base: position 26,824 of record NZ_JBEZNL010000031.1, read on the forward strand.
AGGCGTAGCGCTGGGTGCCGGGCTGGAAGCCGAACTCCAGGGTGCGGGTGAGTTCGGCGCGGGCGTCGAGGAGGCGGCCCTCCGCGGCGGCGAGGGCGATGGTGAGCCGGTCCAGGGGGAGGTTGTTCTGCGGCATGGGGTCGTGGTCGCCGTAGGAGGCGCGGCCCTCGGCCAGGTGGCGGGCCGCCTCGTCGGGCCGGCCGCGGTCCAGCGCGATCCGGGCCAGGCAGCGGGCGGCGCAGCCGCGCGGCTTGGCGACCTGCCCGGTCCGCCGCGCGCCGACCGCGGCTTCGACGGCCTCGTCCCAGCGGCCCAGGGAGGTCAGTGACTCGGCGAGGTTGGCCCACAGCCAGGCCTCGGAGTCGGTCAGGCCCCGGTCCCGGACGAGGCGCAGGCCCGCGCGCAGGACGTCCACCGCTTCGTCGGAGCGGCCGATCCCTTCGAGGACGGAGGCGAGGTTGATGTGGGCGCGGCCCAGCACGGACGGCAGCCCGAGCGGCACCACCTCCTCGCGGACGCCGTGCATCAGGGCGAGTCCGGTGTCGATGTCGCCCGCGTCGACCAGGAGCACTCCGAGGGTGAGCCGGGCGTTCAGCTCGATGTCGGTGGCGCCCACCATGCGGGCGTACTCGACGGCCCGCTCGGCCGCGGTCATCGCGTCGGGGCCCGGCGCCCGGACCATGGCCCAGGAGGCCACGGTGGCCAGCACCTCGGCGTGCACCTCGGAGGGCGGCAGTCCGCGGACCAGTTCCTGCGCGGTGGCGATCTCCTCCCAGCCGTCGCCGCGGGCCTGTGCCTGGACCAGCCGGGAGCGCTGGATCCAGAACCACGCGGTGCGCAGCGGGTCGCCCTCGGTCTCCAGCAGGTGCAGCGCCCGCTTGGTGATCTTCAGCGCGCGTTCCCGTTCGCCGCACAGCCGTCCGGCCACGGCGGCCTCGGCCATCAGGTCGAGATAGCGCAGGGGCGCGGTGGCGGGGTCGCAGCCGCAGGGGGGATAGACCTCGGTGTAGTCGACGGGCCGCAGGGTCGCCCGTACCTCGGCGGGCACGGCCTCCCACAGCTCCATCGCGCGTTCCAGGAGCCGCAGTTGTTCGGAGTAGGCGTGCCGGCGGCGGGCCGTGACGGAGGCGTCCAGGACGGCGGGCAGCGCCTTGGCGGGGTCGTGGGCGTGGTACCAGTAGCTGGCCAGCCGCATGACCCGTTCGTCGGCGGGGACGAGGCCCGGGTCGCTCTCCAGGGCCTCGGCGTAGCCGCGGTTGAGGCGGGAGCGCTCGCCGGGCAGCAGGTCGTCGCCGACGGCCTCGCGGACCAGGGAGTGGCGGAAGCGGTAGCCGTCGCCGTCCGCCGCGGGGGTGAGGATGCCGGCGTTGACGGCGGCCCGCAGTGCCTCGATGAGGTCGTCCTCGGCGAGCCGGGCGACGGCGGCCAGCAGCCGGTGCTCGACGGTGGAACCGCCCTCGGCGACGATCCTGGCGACCCGCTGGGCGGAGTCCGGGAGCGCCTCCACCCGGACCAGGAGCAGATCGCGCAGGGAGTCGGTGAGACCCGTGCGGCAGCCCTCGTGGGCGGCGACGGCGAGTTCCTCGACGAAGAAAGCGTTGCCGTCGGAGCGTTCGAAGATCTCGTCGACCCGGGCCGGGGTGGGTTCCGCGGCGAGGATGCCGGCGATCTGGCGGGCGACCTCGGCGCGGTTGAAGCGGTCGAGTTCGATGCGGCGGACCGTGCGGAGCCGGTCGAGTTCGGCGAGCAGGGGGCGCAGCGGGTGACGGCGGTGGATGTCGTCGGAGCGGTAGGTGGCGAGGACGACCAGGCGGCCGGAGCGCAGGGTGCGGACGAGGTAGGCGAGGAGATGGCGGGTGGAGGCGTCGGACCAGTGCAGGTCCTCCAGGGCGAGGACGACCGTGCGGTCGACGGTGACGCGCTCCAGCAGGCGGGCGGTGAGTTCGAACAGGCGGGCGGTGCCGTGCTCGTCGTAGCGGGCGGAGCCGGTCTCGCCGAGTTCGGGCAGCAGACGGGCCAGTTCCTCCTCCTGGCCCGCGGCGGCCGCCGCGAGTTCGGCGGGGAGGGCGCGGCGCAGGGCGCGCAGGGCGGTGGAGAAGGGGGCGAAGGGCAGTCCGTCGGCTCCGATCTCGATACAGCCGCCGAGGGCGACCACGGCTCCGGCGGCGGTCGCCCGGCGGGCGAACTCCTCGACGAGGCGGGTCTTTCCGACGCCGGCCTCGCCACCGATGAGGAATGCCTGTGGCTCGCCCGCGGTGCCGGTGGCCTGGGGGGTGCCCCCAGTGGCAGCGCGGGCGAGCGCGTCGTTCAGGGTCTGCAACTCGGCGGTGCGGCCGACGAACACCGGGCTGACGGACTGGCTCTCCACGGGCCAGAGCATCGCACGCGGTCCGGTCGGCGGGGCACCGGTTTTCGGGAGTGCGGCGGGGAGGTTCGCCCGCCGCACTCCCCTGGTGCTCACGCGGTGCGGGCGGAGCGGAGCCGGCCGCGGCGGGAGGTATGCACCTCGCCCTCGGCGGCCCGTCGCGCGGCTTCCCGGCGGGCGGCGCGGCGGCCGCGGAGGGCCTCGCGGGCCTGCCGCTCGTTCTGTGCCTCGCGGATCAGTTCGGCGGAACGGACGTGGTGGAGCTCGTACTCGAACATGGTGTCCCCTGCGGAGAGTCGGTGGTGTGGTCCTCGCTCGCTGCGATGACTCAACTCTCTGCTCCCAGGGGGGTCCGTCACATCGGGAGAGTTCCGCATCTTGGGCGGCTCGTGGGGCCTTAGACGCGGCTGAGGGGCCCCGGTTGCGTCCGTAAGGTGCTTACGGACGCACTAGGACCCCTCGGGACCTGCGGTGATTCAGACGGAGGGCAGGCTGAGCAGGACGTCGGTGTACTTGAGGACCGCGAGGAGCAGTCCGACGACGCCGAGCGCGACGCCCGCCCAGGAGACGGACTTGATCCAGGCGGGCTGCGGCTTGCCCGGGGCGCCGAAGGCCGGCCGGGCCAGGACCACGACGCCGACGATCAGCGCGACCAGGGCGAAGATCCCGCCCCACAGCGCGGTGGCCTGCCAGGCGTCGCCGTAGACGGCCTCCAGCTGGGTGGCGACGGTCGCGTTCGACGCGGCCTGCATCTCCAGCTGACCGTTGATCTCCTCGCGGGCGGAGGCCACCGTGCCGACCCAGCTGCCGGTCAGCGAGACCAGGCCGAGGGCGGCGGCGACGACCGCCGCGGCGCCCTGGCCGACGAAGGAGGTGCCCTCCTTCTCGGCCGGCACCTCGCCGAGGCCGTCGAGTTCGTCGAGTTCGTCGCTGCCGTCGTGGAGGACCTCGGCTTCGGTCTCCTCGACGTTCTGGGGTTCGGTGGCCTCGACGGCCTCCGGCTTCTGGGCGGTCTTCGTCTCGTCCACTGTCTTCGTTCCCATGTCTCGCACCGTACGGACGCTGTCTGAGAGGTTTCTTAATGATCGTTGTGAGCGGTACGCGCGCGTGCGGCGTGCCACTCGGGGGCGAGGATCGCCCAGATCTCGGTGTCGTGGCGGACCCCGCGGTGCGGCCAGTTCTCGCGCAGCACGCCCTCGCGGGTCATGCCGAGCCGCCGGGCCACGTTGAGGCTGGCTTCGTTGGCCGAGGCCGCGTGCCATTCCACGCGGTGCATGCCCCGGGGCCCGAAGGCGAAGTCCAGGAGCACCCGCATCGCTCGGGTGACGAGTCCGCGTCCGGTGCCGGCCGGTTCCAGCCAGCAGCCGACCTCGCAGTTGAGAGCGTCGGCGTCGACGTTCAGGAAGAGCACCCCGCCGACGAGCTTCCCGTCCAGCCACAGGCCGTGCAGGGAGCCGGTGTCGGCGGCGCGCATGTCGGCGTAGCGCTGGAGGACCTCGCGGGCGCCGGCGGTGTCCTGGGCCTTGGAGGCGAAGGGCACGTACCGGTTGATGAAGTCCCGGCCGCGTTCGAGGTGCGCGAGGAACTCCTCGGCGTGCCAGGGCTCCAGCGGCCTCAATTCGGCGCCGTCGTCACCCAGCGATATCGCGTACATCGTCCCGCCGCTCCTGTTCGAACTCCTCCACGACGTCGGCCAGCCTCTCATGACCGGCGCGGACTTCGGGCGCCTCGATGCTGATACGCGGAAGGCGGGCCTCCAGCCAGCGCGGCAGCCACCAGTTGGCGCCGCCGAGCAGGTGCATCAGGGCGGGGACGAGCAGGGTGCGCAGGACGAAGGCGTCCAGGGCCACGGCGGCGGCGAGCGCGATGCCGAACATGGCGATGACCCGGTCGCCGCTGAGCACGAAGGCGAGGAACACCGAGATCATGATGACGGCGGCCGAGTTGATCACCCGGCTCGTCTCGGCGAGGCCGACCCGTACCGCCCGCCGGTTGTCACCGGTCTCCAGCCACTCCTCGTACATCCGGCTGACCAGGAAGACCTGGTAGTCCATGGAGAGCCCGAAGAGGACCGACACCATGATCACGGGGAGGAAGGGTTCGATCGGCCCGGCCCGGCCGAGGCCCAGCAGTTCGCTGCCCCAGCCCCACTGGAAGACGGCGACGACGATCCCGAAGGACGCGGCGACGGCGGCGATGTTCATCACCGCGGCCTTCAGCGGGATGCCGATGGACCGGAAGGCGAGCAGGAGCAGCAGACAGCCGAGGCCGACGACGGCGCCCACGAACAGGGGCAGCTTGCCGACGATGACGTCGGCGAAGTCGTCGTAGCCGGCGGTCACGCCGCCGACCTGCACATCGAGCGAGGTGCCGGTCTCGGCGCGGGGCAGCACCTCGGTGCGCAGCCGCTCGACGAGGTCGCTGGTGCGGTCGGACTGCGGGGAGGAGTCGGGGACGAGGGTGAGGTAGGCGGTGTCGCCGGCCGTGTTGAAGGTGACCGGGGTCACCGAGGCGACGCCCTCGGTGGCGCGGAGGGTGGCGTCGAGGTTGTCCAGGGCGAGCTTGTCGTCGCCGCCGTCGACGGGTGTGACGAGGGTGAGCGGGCCGTTGACGCCGGAGCCGAAGCCGTCGGCGAGGAGGTCGTAGGCCTGCCGGGTGGTGCTGGACTGCGGGTTGTTCCCCTGGTCGGAGGTGCCGAGCCGGAGGGAGAGCGTGGGCAGGGCGAGGATCGTGATGACGACCAGGGCGAGGGCGCCGAGCAGCTTGGGGTGGCGCTCCACGAACGCGGACCAGCGGGCGGCGAGACCGGTCGGCAGCTCCGGCTGCGGCCCGTGCTCGGCCAGCCTGCGCCGCTCGCGGCGGCTGAGGGCGCCCATACCGATGAAGGACAGCAGGGCGGGCAGCAGGGTGACGGAGGCGGCGACGGTGAGCACCACGGTCAGCGAGGCCGCTATGGCGACGCCGTTGAGGAAGTTCAGCCGCAGGATCAGCATGCCCAGCAGGGCGATGCAAACGGTGGCACCCGCGAACACGACCGCGCGTCCGGTGGTCGCGACGGCGTTGGTGATCGACTCCGCGACGGGCAGGCCGCGCTTCAGGCCGCGCCGGTGCCGGGTGACGATGAACAGCGCGTAGTCGATGCCGACGCCGAGCCCGATCAGCATGCCGAGCATGGGCGCGAAGTCGGCGACGGTCATGAAGTGGCCGAGCAGCACGGTCCCGGCGTAGGCGGTGCCGACGCTGACCAGGGCGGTCGCGATGGGCAGCAGGGAGGCGGCGAGCGAACCGAAGGCGAGGAAGAGCACGACCGCGGCGACGGCCACGCCGACCACCTCGGCGAGATGCCCGCCGGAGGACTCGGTGAGCCCGAAGGCGGTGCCGCCCAGCTCGACCCGGAGCCCGTCGGTCTCGGCGTCCTTCGCGGTGTCCACGACGGCCTGCGCCTCGGCGCGGTCGATGTCCTCGGCCCGGTCCTCGAAGGTGATGGTGGCGTAGGCGGTGTGTCCGTCCGCGCTGATCAGGGCCGTGTCCTGGCCGTCGTAGGGGCCGGTCACGGAGGCCACGCCGGGCAGTTCGGCGATCTCGTCCAGGGTCCGCGTCATCGTCTGCTGGACGTCCGCGGCGCGGACGGTGCCGGAGTCGGTGTGCCAGACGACGGTGTCGCTGTCGCCGCCGAGGTCGGGGAAACCGTCCCGGAGGAGTTCGGTGGCGCGGCCCGACTCGGTGCCGGCGACCTCGTAGTCGTTGGAGTAGGCGGCGCCCGTGGCGAAGGCCGCGGCGCTCACCCCGCCGAGAGCGAGGAGCCACAGCAGGACGGCGACGAGGCGGCGCTGGACACACCAGCGTGCGAGGGCTGCCACGAACCTTGCTCCCAGGGGTGATGTGTGGATCTTTGACCGGGATCAGTGGTCCAGTAGTGGAACAGCCCGCAAAGAACGCATGAGCAATGCAAAGCCACTGTTACAGGCGAAAGTGATCGATTGCGGCGTTCGTGGGCTTATTCACAGGAGTGGGAGGCAGATCACAGGACAGTAACGGTCGTGCTGTCAGGTCAGTCGAACTGGTCTCCGAGGGCCATCACGGTCACCCCGGTGATCAGCAGCCACAGCGCCCGCCGGGTACGGCCCCGGGAGCCCAGGAGGGCCGCGAGCACGCAGACGGCGCCGCCGAGGGCGTAGGCGGCCGGCACGAGCGCCGGGGCGGAGCCGGTGACGCGGAGCGCCGCGGCGGAGAGCCCGGCCAGGGCCAGCGCGCCGGTGGCCACCGCCGCCCGGCGGGCCCGCCGGGCGTCGTCGTACGGATCGTCCGGGTCATCTGACTCATCCGGCTCATTCGGCACGTCCAGCCCATCCGCCTCGGCCGGCTCCTCCGGCTCGGCCGGCTCCTCCGCCTCGGCCGGCTCCTCCGGCTCGGCCGGCTCATCCAGCCCTTCCGGCTCGTCCGGCTCGTCCGGCTCGTCCCCTTCATCCGCCTCGCCCGGTTCCACGAGAGGCACCTCTTCCAGGTCCGCGGTGTGCTCGGAGTCGGGGCGTCCACTCATGGCGGGCGAGCGTAGCGGGTCACCCTGAGAAACCCGCTGCGGAGCCGGGTGCCGGGTTGCTGGCGTCCCGGCGTCGCCCGTTCCCGCGGCAGCCCGCCGCCGGCCGAAGCAGGTGCATTGTTTGAGCGTCCGGCCGAGCTCCTCCGTATCCCCTTCCGCTTCCCCGGACTCAAGGAGCCCGTTCACCGATGCCAGACATCACCCCGCCGACGGCGAGGCCCTCGGAGGATGACCTCACCGAGCGGCTGACGCTCGCCCGCTACCCCCGCAGCAACCACTACGACGTCCGCTGGGTCGTCGAGAACCAGATGGGCCCCAACGCCCTGTGGCTGCTGGAATGGCTCGCGCCCGCGCTCGGCCTGGACGCGCTGCGCCCCTGCGCCCGCGTCCTGGACCTGGGCTGCGGCCGGGCCATGACCTCCGTCTTCCTGGCCCGGGAGTACGACGCCCAGGTCACCGCGGCCGACCTCTGGGTCGCGCCCGACGACAACGCCCGGCGGATCGCCGAGGCCGGCTTCGCCGACCGGGTGCTGCCGGTGCACGCCGAGGCCCATGACCTGCCGTTCGCCGAGGCGGGCTTCGACGCGATCGTGAGCATCGACGCCTACCAGTACTTCGGCACCGACGACCTCTACCTGCCCACGCTGACCCGGCTGCTGAAGCCGGGCGGCCGGATCGGGGTGGTGGTGCCGGCGGTGAAGGAGGAACCGGCGGGCGACGAACCGCCGGAGCACCTCAGGAAGTGGTGGGAGCCCGACTGGTGGTGCTTCCACTCCGCCGACTGGTGGCGGCGCCACTGGACCCGCAGCGGGGCCGTCGAGGTCGAGACGGCGGACTGGCAGCCGGACGGCTGGCGGGACTGGCTGCTGTGGTGCGAGGTGATCGCCGCGGAGAGCCCGGACCAGTGGCACCGTGAGGCGGCCGCCCGGGTCGCCGAGGCGCTCCGGGCCGACGAGGGCCGCACCCTGGGCTTCGTACGGCTCGTGGGCCGCCGCGCCTGACACCGCGGCCCCGGAGGACGGGTCCTCCGGGGCCGCGGCGCGCGTGCCGGGGGCTCAGCCCTCGCTGACGCCCAGCTTCTCCAGGATCAGCTCCTTGACGCGGGCGGCGTCGGCCTGACCGCGGGTGGCCTTCATGACCGCGCCGACCAGGGCGCCGGCCGCGGCCACCTTGCCGCCGCGGATCTTGTCCGCGACGCCCGGGTTGCCGGCGATGGCCTCGTCGACGGCCGTGCCGAGCGCGGAGTCGTCGGAGACGACCTTCAGACCGCGCTTGTCGACGACCTCGTCCGGGGTGCCCTCGCCCGCGAGGACGCCCTCGATGACCTGACGGGCCAGCTTGTCGTTCAGGTCGCCCTTGGTGACCAGCTCGGTGACCCGCGCGACCTGCGTCGGCGTGATCGCCAGCTCGTCGAGCGAGGTGCCCGACTCGTTGGCGCTGCGCGCCAGTTCACCCATCCACCACTTGCGGGCGGAGGCCGCGTCGGCGCCGGCGTCGATCGTGGCGACGATCGAGTCCAGCGCGCCGGCGTTCAGGATCGCCTGCATCTCGGTGGTGGAGATGCCCCACTCGGCCAGCAGCCGGGTGCGGCGGGCCAGCGGCAGCTCGGGGAGCGCCGCGCGGATCTCCTCGACCCACTCGCGGGAGGGCGCCACCGGGACGAGGTCGGGCTCCGGGAAGTACCGGTAGTCCTCGGCCTCCTCCTTCACGCGGCCCGAGGTCGTGGACCCCGTGTCCTCGTGGAAGTGGCGGGTCTCCTGGATGATCGTGCCGCCGGAGGACAGCACGGCCGCGTGCCGCTGGATCTCGAAGCGGGCCGCGCGCTCCACGGACCGCAGCGAGTTGACGTTCTTCGTCTCCGAGCGGGTGCCGAACTTGTCGGTGCCGTTCGGGCGCAGCGACAGGTTCACGTCGCAGCGCATCTGGCCCATCTCCATGCGGGCCTCGGAGACGCCGAGCGCCTTGATGAGCTCGCGCAGCTCGCGGACGTACGCCTTCGCGACCTCCGGAGCGCGCTCGCCCGCACCCTCGATCGGCTTGGTGACGATCTCGATCAGCGGGATGCCGGCGCGGTTGTAGTCGAGCAGGGAGTGGGACGCGCCGTGGATACGGCCGGTGGCGCCGCCGACGTGCGTCGACTTGCCGGTGTCCTCCTCCATGTGGGCGCGCTCGATCTCCACCCGGAAGGTTTCGCCGTCCTCCAACTGCACGTCGAGGTAGCCGTTGAAGGCGATCGGCTCGTCGTACTGGGAGGTCTGGAAGTTCTTCGGCATGTCCGGATAGAAGTAGTTCTTCCGGGCGAAGCGGCACCATTCGGCGATCTCGCAGTTGAGCGCGAGGCCGATCTTGATGGCGGACTCGACACCGGTCGCGTTGACGACCGGCAGCGCGCCGGGCAGGCCGAGGCAGACCGGGCAGGTCTGGGTGTTGGCGTCCTGGCCGAGCGCGGTCGAACAACCGCAGAACATCTTGGTCTTGGTGCCGAGTTCGACATGGACCTCAAGGCCCATGACGGGGTCGTACGACGCCAGCGCGTCCTCGTACGACACCAGGTCGGTCGTGGTGGTCACGGTGAAACTTCCCTCTCAGCCCAGCAGGACGTCGTCGTCGCCCAGCCGCTTCAGCTCGCGGTACAGGATGGCCAGGCCGGTGACGACGGCGACCGCGGAGACGGTGGCGTCGATCAGCCGGAGCGTGTCCTGGTCGGCACGGGCCTTCTTGATCTGCTTGGCGACACCGATCGCGCCGAACGCGGTGGTGGCCATCGACAGGTAGGTACCGGACTTGGACCTCTTGAAGTCCTTGGCCTTGGACAGCTTGCTCACAGCGACGGAGCCTCCTCGAGAAGCGGGTGCCCCCACCTTTCCACGAAGGCGGCCTCGACGGCGGCGCCCACCTTGTACAGGCGCTCGTCCTTCATCGCGGGGGCGATGATCTGGAGGCCGACCGGGAGGTTGTCCTCCGGCGCCAGACCGCACGGCAGCGACATGGCCGCGTTGCCCGCGAGGTTGGTCGGGATGGTGCACAGGTCGGCGAGGTACATCGCCATCGGGTCGTCGGCGCGCTCACCGATCGCGAAGGCGGTGGTCGGGGTGGTCGGCGAGACGATCACGTCGACCTGCTCGAACGCCTTCTCGAAGTCCCGCGTGATGAGGGTGCGGACCTTCTGGGCGCTGCCGTAGTACGCGTCGTAGTAGCCGCTCGACAGGGCGTACGTGCCGAGGATGACGCGGCGCTTGACCTCGGGGCCGAAACCCGCCTCACGGGTGAGGGAGGTGACCTCCTCGGCCGAGCGGCTGCCGTCGTCGCCGGCCCGCAGGCCGTAGCGCAGGCCGTCGAAGCGGGCGAGGTTGGAGGAGCACTCGGACGGCGCGATCAGGTAGTACGCCGACAGCGCGAGGTCGAAGGACGGGCAGTCCAGCTCGACGATCTCGGCGCCCAGCTCCTTCAGCAGCGCGACCGACTCGTCGAAGCGCTGGATGACGCCGGCCTGGTAGCCCTCGCCGCGGAACTGCTTGACCACGCCGACACGCATGCCCGCGACGCTGCCGTTGCGGGCGGCCTCGACGACCGGCGGGACCGGGGCGTCGATGGAGGTGGAGTCCAGCGGGTCGTGCCCGGCGATGACCTCGTGCAGCAGGGCCGCGTCCAGGACCGTACGGGCGCAGGGGCCGCCCTGGTCGAGGGAGGAGGAGAAGGCGACCATGCCGTACCGGGAGACCGCGCCATAGGTCGGCTTGACGCCGACCGTGCCGGTGACGGCGGCCGGCTGGCGGATCGAGCCGCCGGTGTCGGTGCCGATGGCGAGGGGCGCCTGGAAGGAGGCGAGGGCCGCGGAGGAACCGCCGCCGGAGCCGCCGGGGATCTTCGTCAGGTCCCAGGGGTTGCCGGTCGGCCCGTAGGCGCTGTTCTCCGTCGACGACCCCATGGCGAACTCGTCCATGTTGGTCTTGCCGAGGATGACGACATCGGCGGCCTTCAGACGCTTGGTGAGCGTGGCGTCGTACGGCGGGATCCAGCCTTCGAGGATCTTGGAGCCGACGGTCGTCGGAATGCCCTCGGTGGTGAAGATGTCCTTCAGCGCGAGCGGCACACCGGCGAGCGGGCCGAGCTTCTCGCCGGCCTCCCGCTTGGCGTCCACGGCGCGGGCCTGCGCCAGCGCGCCCTCGCGGTCGACGTGCAGGAAGGCGTGCACCTTCTCGTCGACGGCCTCGATCCGGGCCAGGTGGGCCTCGGTGACCTGGACGGCCGTCAGCTCGCCGGAGGCGATCCTCGCGGCGGTCTCGGCGGCCGTGAGCCTAATGATGTCCGTCATGGTGATTAGTCCTCCCCCAGGATCTGCGGCACCTTGAAACGCTGCTGCTCCTGGGCCGGGGCGCCGGAGAGCGCCTGCTCGGGGGTGAGCGACGGACGGACCTCGTCCGCCCGCATGACGTTCGTCAGCGGGAGCGGGTGCGAGGTCGGCGGTACGTCTTGGTCGGCGACCTCGCTGACGCGGGCGACCGCGCCGATGATGTCGTCCAGCTGTCCCGCGAAGTGTTCGAGCTCTTCGGGCTTCAGCTCCAGACGCGCCAGCCGGGCGAGGTGGGCGACCTCCTCGCGCGTGATGCCAGGCATGCAGCGATCCTCTGGGGTGAGTGTGTGTGGTTTGAGCCCAATCCTATGGGGCGCCAACCCATGCCCGTGAAACGGTTTCCCCTCACCCCCCGCCGAGGCGTGCCGCCGAACAAGGACGGCAAGATCCCAACACCGGGCAGGTCCACCCACCCAGGGGCGCGGGGAACTGCGCGACCAGCCCCCACGGCGCCGCAGCCGAACCCGTACCGTCAGCCGATCAGCCCAGGATCGTCCGCTGAGGCGGCGGGCAGCGCCGCGGCCGGCCGCTGCCACCCCCGCGACCCGCGCGCCAGCAGCCACGCCGTGGTCTCCTCCGGCGGCATCGCCGCCGCGACCAGCCAGCCCTGTACGGCGTCACAGCCCAGGTCCCGCAGCCGCTCCCACGTCTCGTCGTCCTCGACGCCCTCGGCGACGACCAGCAGCCCGAGGGAGTGCGCGAGGTCGACCGTGCAGCGCACGATCTCCGCGTCCTCGGTGTCGACGGCGAGCCGGGCCACGAACGAGCGGTCGATCTTCAGCTCGCTGACCGGCAGCCGGCGCAGATGGACGAGGGAGGAGTAGCCGGTGCCGAAGTCGTCCAGGGACATCTTCACGCCGTGCCCGGTCAGGCCCGCGAGCGTGTCGGCGGCGCGCTGCGGGTCCTCCAGCAGGACGTGCTCGGTGATCTCCAGCTGGAGCGCGCCCGCCGGGACCCCGTGCCGGGCGAGCCTCGCCGCGACGGATCCGGCGAAGCCCGGGGTGTGGACGTCCCGCGGGGAGACGTTGACGGCGACCGGGACCCGCAGGCCCTGCGCCCGCCACTTGGCCACCTGGGCCAGCGCGGTGTCCAGGACGTACTCGGTGAGATGGGGCATCAGCCCCGAGGACTCGGCGATCGCTATGAACTCGTCCGGCGGCACCTTGCCCCGCTCCGGGTGCACCCAGCGGACCAGTGCCTCCAGGCCCGCGACCTGGCCGTCGAAGCGGACCTTGGGCTGGTAGTGCAGCTGCACCTCGTGGGCGTCCAGGGCCCGGCGCAGATCGCCGAGGAGACCGAGCCGGTCGGGGGTGTTGGAGTCCCGCTTGGACTCGTAGACCTCCACGCCGGTGCGGTCCCGCTTCGCCTGGTACATCGCCACGTCGGCGCGGCGCAGCAGGCCCTCCGCGTCCACCGCGTGGTCGGGGAAGACGGCGACACCGGCGCTGGCCTCCAGGACCAGGGTGAGGCCGTCGAGGTCGAGCGGGGAGCTGAGGTCGGCGACCAGGCTGCGGGCGATCCGGGTGGCGGACGTCGTGGAGTCGGCGACCGGCAGTAACACGGCGAACTCGTCACCGCCCAGCCGGGCGGCCTCGGCCCCGCGCGGCAGCGCCAGCCGCAGCCGGTCGGCGATCTGGAGCAGCAGCCGGTCCCCGGCGAGGTGGCCCAGGGTGTCGTTGACCGAGCGGAAGCGGTCCAGGTCGATCAGCATCAGCGCGGACCGGGCCTCGATCCGCTCGGCGTCGTCGAGCGCGGTCCAGATACGTTCCAGCAGCCACTGCCGGTTGGGCAGTCCGGTCAGGGGATCGCGCAGTTGCTCCTCGGCGCGGGCCCTCGCGATCCACAGGGTGGAGTCGAGGGCGATCAGCGGGACGGAGAACAGCGGCAGCAGCACCGGCTCGGAGACGGCGACCACGCAGACCAGCGGGGCGATGCCGAGCAGGGCGACCGCGACCAGGCCCTGTCTGACCAGGGCGGTGCGGGCCACGGTGGGCAGGCCCTTGGCGCGCGGGGCGTGCAGGTACCAGAGCAGGACGCGGCTGACGAGGAGGTACGCGGCGGCTGCCAGCACCACCTCGGGAACGGTGTAGAAGGTCCAGGTCTCCGGGCTCCACGGGTCCTCGACGGACGGCACCCGGCCGAACGCGGCGAGCACCAGCGCCCCGGCCGCGATGCCGAGGATGTCCACCGAGCCGTGCAGGGCGCCCTGCCGCCAGCGGTGACGCCTGGCCACGCCGACCAGGACGACGACGGTGAGGCTGACCATTCCGGCCGGCACCCAGCCGTAGAGCAGCAGGACGGCGAGGGTGAGGGCGGCGCCCGATCCGGTGCCGCCCCACCAGCGGGCCCGGCCGAGGGCGACGAGGTGGCCGACGATGATCCCGGTGAGCACGGCCAGCGCCCAGCCGACGGTGCCGGACGGGAAGAGGGCGTGGCCGCCGGTGAAGGCGCGGTAGAAGCCGGCGCCGAGCACGAAGCCCGCCGCCGCGACGACGGCCGCGGGCAGGGCGGGCCAGGACAGGTGCCGTTCGGACTCGTGCTCCGGCAGGCCGGGCGTCCGCTCTGCGGTGAGCTGGGCGGGGGCGCCGAGGCCGTTCGCGGCGGTGAGCTGCCCCAGGGCGCGCCCGGCGCCGGGGCGCCCGCCGGCCCGCCCGGGTCGACGGCTCGCCCACCAGGCGCCGGTGACCCGGCGCAGGCGCAGCCGTGAGTCCGGAGCGGCGCTCTCGGTCGGTTCCATTCCCGTCCCTCTCACAGCCGGCGGTGCCCACGCCACGCGGCCCGGTGCCCGACAGTCCCCGGTCGCCGCCGCGTTGGAAAACCCTTCCCCCGGCCCACCAAGAGCAAGGGAATGCCCCGGCCGCAGCTGGGCACGGCAGGCGCATATCTCAACAGTAGGCCGCGGAAGCCTTCCACGGGCAGCGGTCGTCGACGGTTGCCCGTTTACGCCCTGGCCACCCGTATGCATCTGATATGCGCCGATCGGGTGGCCTTCAACCGCTGCCGTCCGCCGCTCCTCGGCTATTCCTCGGTCGGGAGCGCGGCCTCGGTGGCCGCTTCCGGACCCTGTTCCAGCAGGACGTTGAAGCCGTCCTCGTTCAGAACGGGCACCTTCAGCTGCATCGCCTTGTCGTACTTGGAGCCGGGATTGTCACCCACGACCACGAACGACGTCTTCTTGGAGACCGAACCGGTCACCTTGGCCCCACGGAGCTGGAGTGCCTCCTTCGCGCCGTCCCGGGTGAAGTGCTCCAGGGTGCCGGTCACTACGACGGTGAGGCCCTCCAGCGGGCGCGGGCCCTCGTCCTCGCCGGCGCCCTCGTCCTCCATGCGGACCCCGGCGGCCCGCCACTTGCGGAGGATCTCCTGGTGCCAGTCCTCGGCGAACCACTCCTTGAGCGAGGCGGCGATGATTCCGCCGACTCCGTCGGTGGCGGCCAGTTCGGCCTCGGTGGCCTGCTCGATCCGCTCGATCGAGCGGAACTCCCGGGCCAGCGCCTCGGCCGCGACCGGGCCGACGTGCCGGATCGACAGACCGGTCAGGATCCGGGCGAGCGGGCTCTCCTTGGCCGCCTGGATGTTCTCCAGCATGGCAAGCGCGTTCTTCCTCGGCTCGCCCTGCTGGTTGGCGAAGATCAGGGCGATCTTCTCCTCGCCGGTCTTCGGGTCCCGCTTGGGCAGGCCGCTGTCCTGGTCCAGGACGTACGCCTTGATGGGCAGCAGCCGCTCGATGGTGAGGTCGAACAGGTCGCCCTCGTCCACCAGCGCGGGCTCGGCGGGCTCCAGCGGCTTGGTGAGCGCGGCGGCGGCGACGTACCCGAAGTGCTCGATGTCCAGCGACTTGCGGCCCGCCAGGTAGAACAGGCGCTCGCGCAACTGGGCCGGGCAGCTGCGGGCGTTCGGGCAGCGCAGGTCGACGTCGCCCTCCTTCATCGGCCTCAATGCGGTGCCGCACTCGGGGCACTCGGCCGGCATCACGAACTCGCGCTCGGTGCCGTCGCGGAGGTCGGCCACGGGGCCGAGGATCTCCGGGATGACGTCCCCGGCCTTGCGCAGCACCACCGTGTCGCCGATCAGGACGCCCTTGGCCTTGACCACGTCCTGGTTGTGCAGGGTGGCGAACTCGACCTCGGAGCCGGCCACCGTCACCGGCTCGACCTGCGCGTACGGCGTGACCCGGCCGGTGCGGCCGACGCCGACGCGGATGTTGACGAGCTTGGTGTTGACCTCCTCCGGCGCGTACTTGTAGGCGATGGCCCAGCGCGGGGCGCGGGAGGTGGAGCCGAGCCGTCCCTGGAGCGGGATCTCGTCGAGCTTGACGACGACTCCGTCGATCTCGTGCTCCACGGAGTGCCGGTTCTCGCCGTAGTGGGCGATGAAGGCGCGGACGCCGTCGAGGTCGCCGACCACCCTGTTGTGCCGGGAGGTGGGCAGGCCCCAGGTGTTGAGCAGGTCGTACGCCTCGGAGAGCCGGCTCAGGCCCTCGAAGCCCTCCAGGGCGCCGATGCCGTGGACGACCATGTGCAGGGGGCGGGTGGCGGTGACCCTCGGGTCCTTCTGGCGCAGTGAACCGGCCGCGGCGTTGCGGGGGTTGGCGAACGGCTTGTCACCGGCGGCGACCAGACGCGCGTTCAGCTCCTGGAACTCGTCCATCGGGAAGTAGACCTCGCCGCGGATCTCGACGAGGTCGGGCACGTCGTCGCCGGCCAGCCGGTCGGGGATCTCCGCGATGGTGCGGACGTTGGGCGTGATGTCCTCGCCCGTCCTGCCGTCGCCGCGGGTCGCGGCCCGGGTGAGCCGTCCCCGCTCGTACGTCAGGTTCACGGCGAGACCGTCGACCTTCAGCTCGCACAGGAAGTGGTACGCGGAGGCGCCGACGTCCCGGTGGACGCGCTCGGCCCACGCGGCGAGCTCCAGGTCGTCGAAGGCGTTGTCCAGGGAGAGCATGCGCTGCCGGTGGGTGACGGAGGTGAACTCCGTCTCGTACGCCCCCGCGACCTTCTGCGTCGGCGAGTCCGGGGTGCGCAGCTCCGGGTGCTCCTCCTCCAGCGCCTCCAGCGAACGCAGCAGCCGGTCGAACTCCGCGTCGCTGACGACCGGGGCGTCCTTCACGTAGTACCGGAAGCGGTGCTCCTCGATCTGCTCAGCGATCTTGGCGTGCCTGTCCCGCGCCTCGGCGGGCACCGTCGTCTCCGCTTGCTTGTCGCCGGCCACCGTGTGGTCCTCCCGTTACTCAGGGTTGTCCGCGAGGGATCTCGCCGCCCGGACGCAGTGGGCGAGTGCCTTGCGGGCGTAGTCCGGTGAGGCGCCCGCGAGACCGCACGCCGGGGTGAGCGTGACGGACTCCGCGAGAAGCCCCGGTCGCAGCCCCAGCCTGCGCCACAGCGTTCTGACACCCATGACGCTACCGGCAGGGTCCGACAATGGGCCGTCCGTGCCCGGGACGACACCGGCGAAGAGCCGGGTGCCGGACTCCACCGCCTCTCCGATCACGTCGTCGTCACGCTCGGTGAGAAGCGAGAAGTCGAACGAGACCGCCGCCGCGCCCGCTCTGCGCAGCAGGGCGAAGGGGACGTCCGGTGCGCACGAGTGGACCACGACGGGGCCGTCGGCGTGAACCCCGAGGACCTCGCGCAGCGTCGCCTCGACGATCTGGCGGTCGACCGCGCGGTGCGTGCGGTAGCCGCTGGCGGTCCTGACCCGGCCGCGCAGGACGGCGGTGAGGGAGGGTTCGTCGAGCTGGAGGACGAGTTCGGCGCCGGGGACGCGGCGGCTCATCTCCGCGAGGTGCCGGCGGAGTCCCTCCGCGAGGGAGGCGGCCAGGTCGCGGCAGGCGCCGGGGTCGGAGAGGGCCGCCTGACCGTTCTTCAGCTCCAGGGCCGCGGCGAGCGTCCAGGGGCCGACGGCCTGCACCTTCAGCTGCCCCTCGTATCCCTGGGTGAACTCCTCCAGTGCGTCGAGGTCCTCGCCGAGCCAGGAGCGGGCCCGCCTGGTGTCGCGGCCCGGGCGGTCGCCGATGCGCCAGCCGCTGGGCTCCACGCGGGCGTACAGCTCCACGAGGAGGCCGGCGGTTCGGCCGATCATGTCGGCGCCGGGGCCGCGGGCCGGGAGTTCGGCGAGGTACGGGAAGTCCTCGAAGGAGCCGGTGACCGTCTTGGCCGCCTCGCGGGCGTCGGTGCCGGGCATGGAGCCGATGCCGGTGGCGGGGGCGAAGCTGAAGTGTGCGTTCACCTGGCGAAGCCTACGTAGGTGTGGGGGCGGGGGGTGGCCCCCGGGGCCGGGGGTTGGTTCGCCCCCGCCGCCCCTACCCTTCCCGTCCCCCGGGGGCTGCGCCCCCGGACCCCCAACGGCCCCGAAAGGGCCTTGTCCTCAAACGCCGGACGGGCTGGGGGCCGGTTGACCGATGGGGCTCACCTGCCCGGGCGGACTGTCAGGTCGTTGATTTCCGCGTCCCTGGGGAGGTCCAGGGCCGTCAGGATCGTCGTCGCCACCGACTCGGGGTCGATCCACTTGGACTCGTCGTACTCCTTGCCCTCCTGCTGGTGGACCTTCGCCTGCATCGGGCTGGCCGTGCGGCCGGGGTAGACCGAGGTGACGCGGACGCCGTTCGCGTGCTCCTCGTGGCGCAGGGAGTCGGCGAGCGCCTTCAGGCCGTGCTTGGAGGCCGCGTAGGCGGACCAGTCGGCGTGCGCGTTGAGGCCCGCGCCGGAGTTGACGAAGACCACCTGCCCGCGCGCGGCCCGCAGCTGCGGCAGGAAGTGCCGGGTCAGCTCGGCCGGCGCGATCAGGTTGACGTTCAGCTGGTGGCGCCAGGACTTGGGCGTCAGGTCGCCCACCCGGCCGAGGTCCACGACCCCGGCGATGTGCAGCAGCGAGTCCACCCGGTCCGGGAGCGACTGGTGGGAGAAGGCCCAGGACAGCTTCTCGGGGTCCGCCAGGTCACCCACCAGGGTCCGCGCGCCGGGAAACTCCGCGGCCAGTTCCTTCGCCCGTCCCGCGTCGCGCGCGTGCAGCACGAGTTCGCCCCCGCGCGCGTGCAGCCGCCGCGCCACGGCCGCGCCGATTCCGGAGCCGGCCCCGGTGATCACATGAGTAGCCATGCCCGCCATCGTCGCACCCGGCGGCGGTCACTCCACGCCCTGGCTCTCCTCCAGGTACGCCAGTGCCCCCACCGGCTCCTCGGCGAAGAACACCAGGTCGGTCAGCGGCCGGGGCAGGAAGCCCTCGTCCTCCATCCGGCGGAACTGCTCCTTGAGGCCGTCGTAGAAGCCCTCGGTGTTGAGCAGCACGACGGGCTTGTCGGTGTGGCCGTGCTTCTTGAGTTCGAGGATCTCCGTCGCCTCGTCCAGGGTGCCGGTGCCGCCGACCATCACCACCACCGCGTCGGCCTTCTCCAGCAGCAGCCGCTTGCGCTCGGCGAGGTCCTTGGCGATCACCATCTCGTCGGCGCCCCGCCGGGCCTTGGCGGCCAGGAAGTCCACCGAGACCCCGAGCAGCCGGCCGCCCGCCTGCTGGACGCCGTCCGCGACCACCTTCATCAGACCCACGTCGGAGCCGCCCCACACGAGCGTGTGGCCGCCCTTGCCCAGCAGCTTCGCGAACTCCCGCGCGGGGCGGGTGTAGCGCTCGTCGAGATCGGCCGCGGAGAGGAAGACACAAATGCGCATGCGGCCACCGTACGCGGGAAGAACGGGCGGCCCGCGGGCGCTCCTACCGGCATGACCGAAGGACACACGATCACCATCGAGCGGAGCACCCGGCGCGTACGGGCCGTCCACGGCGGCCAGGTCCTCGCGGAGAGCGAGCGGCCGCTCGTGCTGCGGGAGACGGGCTGTCCGGTGCGCTACTACCTCCCGGCCGAGGACGTCCGCCTCGACCTGCTGACCCCCTCCGACACGCACACGTACTGCCCGTTCAAGGGCACCGCCTCCTACTGGTCGCTGCCGGACGCGGCGGATCTGGTGTGGGCCTACCCGGACCCCAAGCCGGATGTCGCGGACATCAAGGAGCACCTGTGCTTCTACGAAGTGGAGGTGTTGTGACCGATTAGTCCGGTACGCGGTGGCAGGCTGTCGGGCATGGGACACAAGACCACTTCGCACGACGGCACCTCTCTCGCCTACGAGATCACCGGTGAGGGCCCGGCGGTCGTCCTCGTCAGCGGCGCGATGTCCACGGGCGCGACCCTCGCGCCCCTGGCCGAGTCGCTGGCGGGACACCGGTTCGCCGTCGCCACCTACGACCGCCGGGGGCGTGGCGGGAGCGTCGGCACGGCACCGTACGACGTGGCGCGCGAGGTGGAGGATCTCGCCGCGCTGATCGAGGCGGTGGGCGGGGAGGCCGCGCTGTGCGGGGTCTCCTCGGGCGGCGCGCTGGCGCTGGAGGCCGCGGCGAGCGGGCTGCCGGTGCGTCAGGTCGCCGTGTACGAGACGCCGTTCGCCATGGACGAGGGCGGGCTGGCGCAGTGGGCGGAGTACACCGAGCGGCTGGCCGAGGCGCTCGGTGAAGGCCGGCGGGGGGACGCGGTCGAACTGTTCCTGCGGCTCACCGGGCTGGCCGAGCCGATGATCGAGGGCGCCCGCCAGTCCCCCATGTGGGCGGGCATGGAGGCCATCGCGCCGAGCCTCGCGCACGACGCCGCCGTGCTGGGCGACGGGCGCGTGCCGCAGGCGCGGATCGCCTCGATCGAGGTCCCGGTGCTGGCGGTCGCGGGCGGCGCGAGCCCCGTGTGGATGCGGGAGGCCGCGCAGTCGGTCGCACGGGCCGCCGCGCACGGCACGTACCGCTCGCTGGCGGGGCAGACGCACATGGTGGAGCCGCGGGTCCTCGGCCCGGTGCTGGCCGAGTGCTTCGGCGGCTGAGCGGGCCGCCGCCGCTCGACGGCGGCGCCGGGGGTCCGGTCGCTCAGGCGACGCCCGCCGTCACGCGCGTGGTCTCCGAGATCGTCGCCGAGCCCACCACGCGCGTGCCGTCGTACAGGACGATCGCCTGGCCGGGGGCGACCCCGCGGACCGGCTCGGTGAAGGTGACCTCCAGCGTGCCGTCGACGAGTTCCGCGCCGACCTCGGTCTCCCCGCCGTGGGCGCGCAGCTGCGCCGTGTACGTACCGGGGCCGGTCGGGGCGGTGCCGCACCAGCGGGGCCTGATCGCGCGCAGGGCGGTGACGTCCAGGGCGGCCGCCGGGCCGACCGTGACGGTGTTGTCGACCGGGGAGATGTCGAGGACGTAGCGCGGCTTGCCGTCCGCGGCCGGGGTGCCGATGCGCAGCCCCTTGCGCTGGCCGATGGTGAAGCCGTAGGCGCCCTCGTGGGTGCCCAGTTTGTTGCCGGACTCGTCGACGATGTCGCCCTCGGACCGGCCGAGCCGCTTGGCCAGGAAGCCCTGGGTGTCGCCGTCGGCGATGAAGCAGATGTCGTGGGAGTCGGGCTTCTTGGCGACCGCGAGTCCGCGGCGCTGCGCCTCGGCCCGGATCTCGTCCTTCGTGGTCACCGTGTCGCCGAGCGGGAAGAGGGCGTGCGCGAGCTGCCGGTCGTCGAGGACGCCCAGCACGTACGACTGGTCCTTGGCCATGTCGGAGGCGCGGTGCAGTTCGCGGGAGCCGTCGGCCAGGGTGACGATCTGCGCGTAGTGGCCGGTGCAGACGGCGTCGAAGCCGAGCGCGAGCGCCTTGTCGAGGAGCGCGGCGAACTTGATCTTCTCGTTGCAGCGCAGACAGGGGTTCGGGGTGCGGCCCGCCTCGTACTCGGCGACGAAGTCCTCGACCACGTCCTCGCGGAAGCGGTCGGCGAGGTCCCACACGTAGAAGGGGATGCCGATGACGTCCGCGGCGCGCCGGGCGTCGTGGGAGTCCTCGATGGTGCAGCAGCCCCGCGCGCCGGTACGGAACGACTGAGGGTTCGCGGAGAGCGCGAGGTGGACGCCGGTGACGTCGTGGCCGGCTTCCGCGGCGCGGGCGGCTGCGACGGCGGAGTCCACGCCTCCGGACATGGCGGCGAGGACGCGAAGGGGGCGCTGCGGGGTGTCAGTCATAACAACTCAAGAGTACGGGTCCGCGGGAACCGCAGCCGCCGGGTATCCGTTGACGATCACATGGGGGCGAGGAAGGCATCCAAGGACACGGACCGGCGCATCGGGCGGCGGGCGCTGCTGATCGGCGGCGCCGCGGCCGCGGTGGGCACCGGTGTGCTGGCGCGGGACGAGCTGGGGCGGCTGTGGTGGCGGCTGCCGGGCGTGGAGAAGCCCCGCAAGGAGGGTGAGGTCGACTACGCCGACGCGCGCTGGGTGGCCGCGTCGGACGCGAACTGGCGGCGGGCGGACCGCCCGGACGACTACGGCGTCGACCTGGTGGTCATCCATGTCACCCAGGGCAGTTTCGACAGCGCGGTGCAGGTGTTCCAGGACCCGGGGCACGGGGCGGCGGCGCACTACATCGTCCGCAAGGACGGCCATGTCACCCAGATGATCCGCGAGCTGGACGTGGCGTACCACGCGGGCAACCGCGACTACAACGAGCGCAGTGTCGGCATCGAGCACGAGGGGTTCGTGGACCGGCCGGAGGACTTCACGGACGAGATGTACGCCGCCTCGGCGCGGCTGACCGCCCGGATCTGCGCGCGCTACGACATACCCGTGGACCGCGAGCACATCATCGGCCATGTCGAGGTGCCGGGCACGGACCACACGGACCCGGGCGAGCACTGGGACTGGAAGCGCTACATGAAGCTGGTGCGGCGGGCCCGCACGGCGATCGCCTGACCCGGCTCAGCTCAGCCCGGCCGCGCGGGCCCGTTCCACCGCCGGGCCGATGGCCTTGGCGACCGCCTCGACATCGGCCCGGGTGGAGGTGTGGCCGAGGGAGAAGCGCAGGGTGCCGCGGGCCAGGTCCGGGTCGGTGCCGGTGGCCAGCAGGACATGGCTGGGCTGGGCGACGCCCGCGGTGCAGGCGGAGCCGGTGGAGCACTCGATGCCCTGGGCGTCGAGCAGGAGCAGCAGGGAGTCGCCCTCGCAGCCGGGGAACATGAAGTGGGCGTTGGCCGGGAGGCGGTCGACGGGGTCACCGCCGAGGATCGCGTCCGGGACGGCGGAGCGGACGGCGGCGATCAGTTCGTCGCGCAGGGCGCCGATCTCCCGGGCGAACCACTCGCGCCGCTCGGCGGCGAGCCGTCCGGCGACCGCGAAGGAGGCCACGGCGGGGACGTCGAGGGTGCCGGAGCGGACCTGGCGTTCCTGGCCGCCGCCGTGCAGTACGGGCACGGGCGCCTGGTCGCGGCCGAGGAGCAGCGCGCCGATGCCGTAGGGGCCGCCGACCTTGTGGCCGGAGACGGTCATGGCGGCGAGTCCGGAGGCGGCGAAGTCGACGGGGAGCTGGCCGAACGCCTGGACCGCGTCGGCGTGCAGGGGGACGCCGAACTCGGCGGCGGTGTCGGCGAGTTCACGGATCGGCAGCACGGTGCCGATCTCGTTGTTCGCCCACATGACGGTGGCCACGGCCACGTCGTCGGGGTTGCGGGCGATGGCCTCGCGCAGGGCCTCGGCGTGGACCCGGCCGGAGGTGTCGACCGGGAGGTACTCGACGGTGGCGCCCTCGTGTTCGCCGAGCCAGTGCACGGCGTCGAGGACGGCGTGGTGTTCGACGGGCGAGGCGAGGACCCGGGTGCGGGCCGGGTCGGCATCCCGGCGGGACCAGTACAGGCCCTTGACCGCGAGGTTGTCGGCCTCGGTGCCGCCGGAGGTGAGGACCACCTCGCTGGGGCGGGCGCCCAGTGCCTCCGCGAGGGTCTCGCGGGACTCCTCGACGGTACGGCGGGCCCTGCGGCCTGCCGCGTGCAGGGAGGAGGCGTTGCCCGTGACACTCAGGTGCGCGGCGAGCGCCTCCACCGCCTCGGGAAGCATCGGGGTGGTCGCGGCGTGGTCGAGGTAAGCCATGGTGAGGCGATTCTACGGGGCCCCGTGGCGGGCCCCGGCTGCGGGCGGTGGCCGCCCGCGGGCCGGAGCGCCACGGTCCGGGCCGCCCGCCGCTTCGGCGGGGTCAGAAGCTCCAGGACACCGTGCCGTCCGCCTGCATGAAGGCGAGCAGGACGACCAGGTCGGCCACGCCGAGGCCGAGTCCGAGGAAGGCCCGGCCGCGGCGGGCGGTGCCGCGCCAGAGGGCGACGGAGGCCAGCGTGATGGCGACGGGCCCCAGGAAGACGTTGAGGACGAGCAGGCCGACCAGTCCGAGGATGAAGGACGCCACGGCCATGCCGTCGGCGTCCCGGACGGCCGGGCGTCGGGTGGTCGGGGCGGTGAGCTGCATGGTGGGTCAACTCCCTGAGCAGGGCTGCTGGGCGGTCAGTGCGAGGTGGGCCGGCGGCGGGCGTGGCGCTCGCGGAGCGCGAAGACGGCCAGCCAGACCGCGATGACGGCGGCGGCCACGACGGTGAAGCCGAGCGGCGCGTGGGCGACGGTGCCCATCACGACCCCCAGCAGCAGGAGTGCGGCGACGAGGAACAGCATGGGATCGGATCCCCCTCCGAGACGCGGTCTCGTGACGTTTCGGTGAACGGTTGTAGTAACACTTGTCCACTGACTGTCGAGTCTAACGTGTCGCACGGCTTTTCAATTCTGGAGAACAGTTGTTAACTGCATGGCATGAGTCACACCCTCGGCATCCGGCAGGCGCAGAAGCAGAAGACCCGACAGGCGCTCCTGGACGCCGCGTTGGGACTGCTGGAGGAGCAGAGCCTGAGCAGTCTGGGCCTGCGCGAGGTCACCCGTGCCGTCGGCGTCGCCCCCACCGCCTTCTACCGGCACTTCCGTTCCACGGCCGACCTCGGCGTCGCCCTGGTCGAGGAGGCGCTCGACAGCCTGCACGCGATGATCCGCCACACCGTCGCCGACGACGGCGACCCCGACGAACGCATCGCCCGTGCCGTGGAGTTGATCGCCGGCCATGTCGCCGCGCATCCCGCCCACGTCCGCTTCATCGCCCGCGAGCGGCACGGCGGGGTCCAGCCGGTGCGGGAGGCCATCCAGGGCCAACTCGCCCGGTTCGGCGACGAGGTGGGGCAGGAACTCGCCAAGGACCCGCTGTCCGCGGGCTGGAGCGACGACGACCTGCTGATGCTGGCCAATCTCTACGTCGACCAGATGCTCATGACCGCCTCGCTCTTCCTGGACACGCTGGAGGAGGGCGCCGAGGACGAGCGCGACCGGGTCACCCGGATCGCGGTCCGGCGGCTGCGGCTCATCAGCATCGGCCGCCGGCACTGGCTCGGCTGACCGGGTACGCCGCCCCCACCCGCCGGACGAACGCGCGGGGGCGGCGCATCCGAACCGGGTGCGCCGCCCCTGTCGTGGGTACGCCGCGGGAGTCAGCCCTGCTGCGCCTGCTGGCCCTGGCCACCGGGACCGCCACAGCCGCCCTGGCCGCCACCGGGGCCGCCGCTCGGCATCCCCGAGGGACCGCCGCTCGGCATCCCCGAGGGACCGCCGCTGGGCATCCCGGACGGCATGCCCGAGGGCATTGCGGAAGGCGAGCCGGAGGGACCCCCGCCGGGCATCCCCGAAGGCGCCCCGCTCGGCATCCTCGAAGGCGCCCCGCTCGGCATCCCCGAGGGGCCACCGCTGGGCATCCCGGACGGCCGCTCGCAGTTCTCGGCGGAGGTGCCCGTGTCCGAGGACGACGAGGAGTCGTCGGAACCGCAGGCCGTCAGCGCCAGCGGCGAGAGCGCCAGCAGGGCCACCGCGGGGAGGAGACGCGCACGCATCATGAAGGACAGCTCCAAGAACGATGAGGGAGTGCTGAGAACGGCACTCAACCAATCGCACTTAAGGGCTGCTTGGGGCTCCGCTGTCGCCACCCTGTCAGCCGGGCAAAGGGCGTTCCAAGTCGGCCCGGTGCTCAGCCCAGCCGGACCCGCGCCAACTGCCGGGACTGGGCCACCAGTCGGTCCGCGCTGTCCCAGACCTCGGCGTCCTCCTCCAGGAAGCCGCCGGCCAGGTTGCGGGTCGTGATGGAGATCCGCAGCGGCCCGGGGGCCGGGCGGGAACGGACGTGGACCGTCAGCTCCACCGTCGGGACCCAGCCCTTGATGCCGAGTTCGAAGGCGGTCGGCGGCAGCGCGTCCACCGCGAGGAGCAGCGACAGGGGGTCCGCGTCCCGGCCGTCGGCCAGTCCGAACCAGGCGCGCATCTCGCCCTTGCCGGAGGGGGCTCCGAGGGCCCAGCCGAGGGTGGCGGGGTCCAGCTTGATCATCAGCCGGTCGGCGATGGCCGAGCTGCCGGGGACGGGCGCGGGGCTGTCCTGCGGGCCGAAGCACTGGTCCATCGACGGGATGGCGGGCGGCAGGGCCGTCGTACGGACGTCGTCGGGGAGGGTGTCGAGGTCGCCGTAGGAGGCGAGGACGCGGATGCGTTCGACTTCCCGGCCCTGGTCGTCGTACTGGAAGAGCGAGGCCTGGCCGGTCGACAGCGTGCGGCCGGTGCGGACCACGGAGGTGCGCACGACCGCCGGGCCGGGCTGTGAGGCGGTGAGGTAGTGCGCCGAGACGGTGAAGGGGTCCGCGTGCGGCAGGGCGTCGGAGAGCGCCCGGCCGAGGACGGCCAGCAGGTAGCCGCCGTTGACGGCGCTGATGATGGTCCAGCCGGCGGACAGGTCGATGTCGTAGACCCCGGGCTCGCGCCGGGTGAGCGCGGTGTCGCGGTCGAACTCGCTGTCACCGATCGTGGCCCGCGTGGGCGCTGCTTCTGGCATGGATGAACCGTACAACAGCTAACTACTAAGCGGTAGCTTTTTCAGATCCCACCCCGTCAGCCACCCCGTCCGGCTACTCCTCACGGACGGTCGAACGGCGGTTCCAGGCCCGGGGCGCCCGCCAGTGGTACCGCATCGCGAGCAGCCGCAGCGCAAAGGCCGTGACCACGGCGATTCCGCTGGTGAGGGGCGTGAGGGCGTCGTAGCGGATGCACAGGGCGACCATCGCGGCACCGACGATCGCCGGCACCGCGTAGAGGTCGCGGTCCCAGCGCAGCAGTGAGGGCACCTCGTTGGCGAGCACGTCGCGCAGTACACCGCCACCGACCGCGGTGGCCAGGCCCAGGGCGGCGGAGGCGGTCAGGCCGAGGCCGTACTCGTACGCCTTGGTCGTGCCGGTGACGCAGAACAGGCCGAGTCCGGCCGCGTCGAAGACGTTGACGCCGACCTGGATGCGCTCCACGTGCGGATGCAGGAAGAACACCAGGAGGGCCGCGAGCATCGGCGTCAGGAAGTACCCGAGGTCCGTGAAGGCCGCGGGCGGTACGGCGCCGATGACCAGGTCCCGGAAGAGGCCGCCGCCCAGGGCCGTGACCTCGGCGAGGACGGCGATACCGAAGACGTCGAAGTTCTTGCGGACCGCCAGCAGGGCGCCCGAGATGGCGAAGACGAAGATGCCGATCAGGTCGAGCGTGTGCTGGACGGACGGGGTGAAGAGTTGCTGGAGCACTCGAACATTCTCACCCAAGAACGAGCCCCCGCCTTTCATTGCAAGGCGAGGGCTCGATGCAGCTTGTACTACTGGTCTTACTTGTCGGTCTTGCCCTTGGCTTCCGTGTCCTCGGCGGGAGTCTCCGTGGCGGTCTCCTCCGCAGGGGACACAGCCTCAGCGGACTCAGCCGCAGGGGACTCCTCCGCAGGGGACTCCTCCGCGACCGCCGCGGCCACCGCCGCCGAGGTCTCGGCGGACTCCGCGAGCACCTCGTCGGCCACCAGCTCCGCCGCCTCCTTCGCGGCGGTCAGCAGCACGGTGTCCTGCGGGGCCTGGTCCGCGAAGCTCTCCGGGTGGTGGCAGGCGACCTGCTGACCGGGGCGCAGCTCCAGCAGCGGCGGCTCGGTCGTCTTGCAGATCTCCGTCGCCTTCCAGCACCGCGTGTGGAAGCGGCAGCCGGAGGGCGGCGCGATCGGCGACGGCACGTCACCGCGGAGCAGGATGCGCTCGCTCTTGGCGCCCCGGCGCTTGGGGTCCGGCACCGGCACCGCGGACATCAGCGCCTTGGTGTACGGGTGCATGGGGGACTCGTACAGCGCGGTGCGGTCGGCGAGTTCGACGATCTTGCCGAGGTACATCACCGCGATCCGGTCCGAGACATGGCGGACGACGGACAGGTCGTGCGCGATGATCACGTACGTCAGGCCCAGCTCCTGCTGGAGGTCGTCCATCAGGTTCACGACCTGCGCCTGGATCGACACGTCCAGCGCGGAGACCGGCTCGTCCGCGACGACCAGCTTCGGCTTCAGGGCGAGCGCGCGGGCGATGCCGATGCGCTGGCGCTGACCGCCGGAGAACTCGTGCGGGTAGCGGTTGTAGTGCTCGGGGCTGAGGCCGACCAGCTCCAGCAGGCGCTGGACCTCCTTCTTCACCCCGCCCTCGGGCTCCACGCCCTGGAGCCGGAAGGGCGCCGAGACGATCGAGCCGATGGTGTGCCGGGGGTTCAGGGAGCCGTACGGGTCCTGGAAGATCATCTGGATGTCCCGCCGCAGCGGACGCATCCCGGCGGTGCTCAGCCGCGTGATGTCCTTGCCCTCGAAGTGGATCGAGCCGCCCGTCGGGTCCTGGAGCCGGGTGATGACGCGGCCCATCGTCGACTTGCCGCAGCCCGACTCACCGACGACGCCCAGGGTCTCGCCCTTGCGCACCTCGAAGTCGATGCCGTCGACCGCCTTGACCGCGCCGACCTGGCGCTGGAGCACACCCTTGCGGATCGGGAAGTGCTTCTGCAGGCCCTCGACCTTGAGCAGCACCTCGCGCTCCGCGAGGGGCGCCGACGCCTGTGCCGGGACGGTCACGTCCGCTTTCTTCGTCTCACTCACAGCTTCGGCGCAATCTCTTCGGTCCAGATCCGCGTGCGGTCCTCCGGAGAGAGGTGACAGGCGGAGAAGTGTCCGGTGGCGACCTGCGCGAGCTCGGGGCGCACGGTACGGGTGACGTCGCCCTTGGGGACGTCCGCGTACGGGCAGCGGGGGTGGAACGCGCAGCCCGACGGGACGTTGATGAGGCTCGGCGGCTGGCCCTTGACCGGGATGAGCCGGTCGGAGGTCTCCCGGTCGATGCGGGGCATCGAACCGAGCAGGCCCCAGGTGTACGGGTGCTGCGGGCGCTCGAAGATGTCCTCGACCGGACCGCGCTCCACGCACCGGCCGCCGTACATCACGAGGACGTCGTCGGCGATCTCGGCGACCACGCCGAGGTCGTGGGTGATGATGACGACCGCGGAGCCGAACTCCTTCTGCAGGTCCCGGATGAGGTCGAGGATCTGCGCCTGGACGGTGACGTCCAGGGCGGTCGTCGGCTCGTCCGCGATGAGCAGCTCGGGGTTGTTCACCAGGGCCATGGCGATCATGGCGCGCTGGCGCATACCGCCGGAGAACTCGTGCGGGTAGCCGTCGATGCGCTTGGCGGGCTCGGGGATGCCGACGCGGTCGAGCATCTCGATGGCCCGGGTGCGCGCCACCTTCTTGCTGACGTCGTTGTGGACGCGGTACGCCTCCACGATCTGGTTGCCGATCGTGTAGTACGGGTGCATCGCGGACAGCGGGTCCTGGAAGATCATCGCCATCTCGCGGCCGCGCAGCCGGCGGACCTCGTCCGGGTCGGCAGAGATCAGTTCCTTGCCGTCGAGCCAGATCTCGCCGGACATCTGCACGTTCTTGCCGCGCGCGCCGAGCCGGTGCAGACCCATGATCGCCAGTGAGGTGACCGACTTGCCCGAGCCGGACTCGCCGACGACGGAGAGCGTCTTGCCCTTCTCCAGCTTGAAGCTGAGCCCGTCGACGGACTTGACCAGGCCGTCGTCGGTCGGGAAGTGCACCTTGAGGTCGCGGACCTCAAGGAAGGCCTTGGGCTCGTCGGAACCCGCCTTGACGGGCTCGCCCACGGCGGCAGCGGTCTTGGAGAGTTCGGTCACGAGATCCTCACCCGCGGGTCGGCGGCGGCATACAACAGGTCCACCAGGAAGTTTGCCAGCACCACGAAGAAGGCGGCCAACAGGGTGACGCCGAGGATCGGCGGCAGGTCGTTGTCCCGGATGGACTGCACCGCGTACTCCCCGATGCCGTGCAGCGAGAACACGCTCTCCGTGATCACCGCACCGCCCAGGAGCAGTCCGAGGTCCATGCCGAAGACGGTGATGATCGGGGTCAGCGCGGCCCGCAGCCCGTGCTTGACGACGACGTTCCGCTCACGCAGCCCCTTGGAGCGCGCGGTGCGGATGAAGTCCTCGTTCATCGTCTCCAGCATGCCGGAGCGGGTGAGACGGGCGTAGATGGCGGAGTACAGCAGCGCGAGCGAACACCACGCCGGGAACAGCGTGTTGGCCCACTGCGAGGGGTTCTCCGTGAAGGGGACGTACTCGCGGCCGAAGATCGGCCACTGGAACGTGAAGAGGAACTTCGCGAGCTGACCGGTGAAGAACATGGGGAGCGAGACACCCGCGAGCGCGATGCCCATGAACACGCGGTCGGACAGGGAGCGCGGCTTCAGCGCGGAGATCACACCGGCGGTGATACCGCCCAGCAGCCACATCACGGCGGCGCCGGCGGCCAGCGACAGCGTGACCGGGAGACGGGCGGTGAGCTCCGGCCAGACCTCGACGTGCGCCTTGAAGGAGTAGCCGAAGCACGGCGCGTTGCACTGCGCCGTGGTGGGGCCCAGGTCATAGGTGGTGCCGGAGACGATCCCCTTGATGAAGTCCCAGTACTGGACGTACACGGGCTGGTCGAGACCGAGGTTCTGCTTGACCGCTGCGATGTCTGCCTTCGAGGGGCTCTTCCCGATGTACTGCTGAGCCAGCTGGTCGGCCGTCTGGCCGGCGAGCCGGGGCAACAGGAAGAAGATCGCGAAGGTGACCGCGGTGACGACCAGCAGCAGGATCACCGCTGCGACCGTCCGGCGGAGGATATACGAGATCACGGGGATCGGCGCTGGTGCCCGCGGGCCTCGCGGCCCGCGGACACCAATGCCTTCACCTGCCTTCCGGGGCTACTTCTGGGTCGTGCCGATGTTGAGGTAGTCGTACTGACCGCTGAAGGCCGCCGTGGAGACCAGGTTGGTGAAGCCGTCCGGGCGGTACAGCAGGACCTTGAAGTAGGACAGCGGAACGAGGGCCGCCTCCTCCATGGTCTTGTTGTCGATCTCGGCGTAGAGGGTGTTCCGCTTGGCGGCGTCCTCGGTACCGATCGCCTCCTCCAGCATGGAGTTCACGTCGGCGTTGTCGAGCTGCGACAGGTTGGTGTTGCCGGACTCGCCGATCGCGTCACCGTGCAGGATCTGCTGCAGGAAGCCGTAGCCGGAGGGCCAGTCGGCACCCCACTGCATCATGTGCAGGCCGATGTTCTCCTTCTTGTTGAACTTCGGCACACCCGCGGAGTCGGTGAAGTACTTGCCCGAGGGGTACTGCTTCAGCGTCGCGTCGATCCCGGCCGCCTTCAGCGAGTTGATGATCGCGGTGGCGGCGGCGATCTCCTGCGGGCGGTCGCTGCGCGCGGAGATGTTGGTCTTGATGGTGTCCTCGCCGCAGGCCTTCAGCTCTTCCTTGGCCTTGGCGACGTCGCCCTTGCTGTCCGTGGTGGCGTACAGGTCGGACTTCTGGTAACCCGGGATGTCCGGCGGCAGGACGGTCGTGGCGATGTCACCGCGGATCGGGCCGCCGAGGGCGGTCTGGACGGAGACCTTGTCGACCGCGTACTGCACGGCCTTGCGGCACTCGACCTTGTCGAACGGCGCGACCTGGGTGTTGATGGCCATGTAGACCAGACGGCCACCGTAGGTGTTGTCCGTGCTGGCCTTCAGGTCGGCGGAGTTGACGACCTTCGCCTGCGTCGCGGCCTGGACGCCACCGCCACCGAGGTCGATGGCCTTGCCGGCCATGACGTCCTGGTCGATGGTCTCGGCGTTGACCTTCAGCTTGACGACGATCTTGTCCGGGTACTGCTTGCGCAGCGGGTCGGTCGCGGCGTCCCAGTTCTCGTTGCGGACGAGGACGACCTCCTTGCCCTCCGCGTAGCTCTCGAACTTGTAGGAGCCGGAGGACACGATGTTCTTGACGTAGTCGACGCCGGTGTCCTTGGCCTTCGGCACCGGAGCCGTCTGCGGGCTGGCGACCAGGTAGTCGAACTCCTGGAAGGCGCGGTTGAGCTTGAAGACGATCGTGGTGTCGTCCGGCGTCTCGATGGACGAGATGCCCTTGTCGCTCTTGTCCTTGTACGGGCCCTTGTACTTGTCAGCGCCCTCGAGGAACTGCTGGAAGTAGTTGGGGCCGAGGGAGAGCACGTCACGCGCGAAGTTCGAGCGCTCCACCGCGTACTTGACGTCCGCGGACGTGATCGGCGTGCCGTCCTCGTACTTGAGGCCCTCACGCAGCTTGTACGTCCAGGTCTTGCCGCCGTCGCTGGGCTCACCGGGGCTCGCCGCCAGGTCCGGGACCAGCTCGTTGCCGGCGTCGCCGGCCGCGGGCTTGAACGTCATCAGCGGGCGGGCGTACAGACGGCTGAGGTTGAACATGTAGCCGTAGTACGTGTTGCCCGGGTCGAAGGAGTCCGGCACGTCCGAGTACTCGTACGTGACGGTGCCCCCCTTCGCGGTCGAGGCGTTGACGACACCCTTGGTCGCCGCGTTGGCGCCGGCCGACTTGCTGTTGCCGTCGCCGTTGTCCTTGTTGTCATCGGCCTTGCTGCAACCCGAAAGAACCAGGCTGACGGTGCCGATGGCCGCGATGGCGGCCAGCGCTGACCTTCGCATGATGGTCTGCTTCCCCTCCATAGTTGGAAACTTGATGGGCTCTCGACGCGGCCGCACCTCAGCGGCTGCGCGGGTCGAGAGCGTCACGGAGTCCGTCGCCGAGCAGGTTGAACGCCAGGACGGTGACGAAGATGGCGAGGCCGGGCACGATCATGAACTGCGGGTCGACCTCGTAGAAGTCGACCGCCTCGTTGAGCATGCCGCCCCACGACGCCTGCGGGGGCTGGATGCCGACACCGAGGAAGCTCAGGCTGGCCTCGAAGAGAATGTTCGTCGGGATGAGCAGCGTCGAGTAGACGATGATCGGGCCGACCAGGTTCGGGAGCAGCTCCCGGAAGAGGATGTACGGCCCCTTGGCGCCCATGCCGCGGGAGGCGTCGACGAACTCGCGCTCCCGGAGGGCCAGGGTCTGGCCGCGGACGATGCGGCCCAGGTACGGCCAGTTGAAGAAACCGATGATGAAGATCAGCACCGTGATGTGCAGCGGCAGGCCCTCCAGGCCGAACGCACCGCCCTGGAGCGTCGCCGAGATGGAGATGGCGAACAGCAGCAGCGGGAAGGCCAGGAAGGTGTCCATCAGGCGGCTGATGATGGTGTCCACCCGGCCGCCGTAGTAGCCGGCGATCACACCGAGGACGGTGCCGATCGTGTTGGACAGGATCGTGGCCCCGAACGCCACGACGAGGGACACCCAGGAACCCTCGAGGATGCGGGTGGCGATGTCGCGCCCGAACTTGGGCTCCACGCCCAGCGGGTGGTCCGCGCTCATCCCGCCGAAGTCCCCGGTGGGCAGCGAGGTGTTGGGGTCGATCAGATCCTGGTTGAAGGCGTTGGGGTCGAGACCGAACAGTGCCTGGATGGGTCGGGACAGCACCGCGAGCAGAACCAGCAGGACGACGATGACACCACCGATGACGGCGGCCTTGTCCTTCTTGAACCGGCTCCAGGCGATCTGTCCAAGGGAACGGCCCTCGATCTTCGCCTTGTCGGCGCCGATGAGCACAGCCTCCGGCTGCGCCTCGGCTGTGCCGGTGGTCTCGATCGGTGCGGTCACAGTGACCCGACCCCTCTCGCCGGTGGTGACCGGCCTACGCCCGCCGCTGTCAGCGGCTTTTTTCAATCAGCGGGCCGGGCGGCGGCCGCAGATGATGCACCCCGCTGGCCCGGCAGTTCTCTCGACTCACGTCGAACACAGGACCGTTGGTTCTGTGTATGAATCGCGAGTCTTCAGCGTCATCGCGATCACCCGCCAGATCTGACGGCGAAAGTATGCGCAACCGTGATGCTTAACGAGGGATTCCGTTATCCGAACGGCAGACAACGGAGGGCGGACGTGGGGGAGTTATGACACTTCGGACATGTGCCGATTTCGAGCGTCATCTACGCGCGCAGAAATGTGCCGGGTGCGTGAAGGCCGGAAGGTGTCGGCTTCACGAGCGACGGCAGGTCTCACACCGTCAGTAACCGCCGTGCACGGGCGGGTAGCCGTAGCCGGCGGCCGGCGCCTGGGCCGCGTGCGCCTCACGGTCGTAGAACGGGCGGGCCTTCGCCCGCATCCACAGGGCCACCGGGTCGAACTCGTCGGACATGGCCACGGTCGACACCGGCAACCCGTCCGGGACGGCGCCGATGGACTGCTGCATCATCGCGCGTACCGAGTCCACGGCCTGCGGGCTGGTGTCGTACACCTCCAGGCCGATGGCGAGATACGGCGCCCCCAGCGCCGGCTGCACCCAGGCGCGGCGCAGGGCGCGCACCGCGGGGGTGCGGTGGGCGTTCTGCGCGAGCAGGGCGTAGAAGTGCGGGATCTCGATACCGGGCTCCGACAGGCTGAGCGGGCCGGCGGGCTGGCGGTCCAGGCCGGTGGCGATCCGGCGCAGATCGAGCCAGGGGATGCCGACGCCGCCGCCCTGGGCGTGCGGGTTCAGCCAGAGGCCGTAGTGGTCCGGGTACAGCGTGCGGGCGACGTCGAGTCCGTCGACCACCTCGTAGCTGCGGTTCCAGCCACTGGCCGACAGTTCCTGGGCGGAGGTGACACAGGGGGCGTAGCCGTGGCCGTCGACCTCCATGTTCCCGTACTGGGCGTCCGGGGAGCCGGACTGGCCGTGCCAGAGCAGCATCCAGATCTGGCCGGAGTTAGGGGTCGCGAGCGCGCGCAGGAGCGCCTCGTAGGCGTCGTAACGCCCGGGCGTGACCTGGCGCAGCATGTGCTCGACCTGCCCGGCCGCGATGCCGCTGGCGCTCACCTGTACCGCCCCTTCATTTTTCTCCGACCGAGCTGTGGGGTTAGCTTAAGCCCGCCTGCGGGGGTGGGACTTGTCGCCGTCCTGAGGGCGCGAGGCTGCGTCGTGGCTCGCGCCCGCGCGGCGGAGCCGCACATCGACGCAGCCTCGCGCCCCCGAGTCGGTCGCGCTAGTCCCGGGTGTAGAAGGGGCGGACCCTTTCGCGGAGCCAGAGGGCCACCGGGTCCTGGGCCGCCATGTCCAGCAGGATCAGGTTGACCGGCCACTTCGTGGGGACCCTGCCCAGGGCGCGGCCCAGCGCGTCGAGGGGGGCCGTGCGCAGTTCGCCCTCCCAGTGGGACAGCTCGACCCCGATGAACATCACCGGGTCCGCCGTCTCGACGTCGGCGAGGCAGCGGCGGGCGGTGGTGACCACGCCGGTCGCCGCGAACTCGGCGGAGGCCGCGGCGAGGAAGTCGACCGGGTCGTCCTGCCAGTCCGGTTCGTAGAGCTTGACCCGGCCGCCGCTCGCGGGGCCGTCCAGGGGCGTGCGGCCCACCCGGCACAGTTCCGCCACCGCGGGGGGCGGCAGGGGGATGCCGACCACACCGTCCGGATTGACGGCGATGCCGACCTGCGGGGGCAGCCCCCGGGCGAACTCCACCGCCGGGGCGATGGTGAACGACATATGGCCGCCGACGACCTGGCGGAACTGTTCCTCGGAGCTGAAGACCGGCACGAACGCCTGCCCGGCGATCTCCAGCGTGGGCAGGTCCAGCGGGCCGCTGTCCGGGCCGCCGCCCGACGGGAGCGGGACCCAGAGGTAGCTGCGCCCGAGGACCTCGATGATCCGGCCGCCCGCCGAGGGCACGCCGAGGGAGGCGGAGAGCACCTCCTCCAACTCGTTGCCGGGCCATCCGCCGTGCGGATGGGGGTGTGCCTGCGCCGGGAAGTCCGCGGGGAGATCCGCCGGGAAGTCCATCTCTTCGACCGCCTGCCGTGAACCGCTGCTGTGGCTCAAAGGCTAGCGCCTGAAGAGGGCGCCGGGTTCAGCCCGTGAGCCCCCCGGCCCGTGAACCCTCAGCCCGTGAACCCGATCCGGCGCAGCGCGCTCGCCGCGTCCCGGTCGATCAGCACCGCCGACCCGCACCCCGGCGGCAGCTCCCCCTCCTGGACCGCGCGCAGCATCCGGCCCGCCGCCGAGCGGTGCCGCAGGAACGCGTACCGCGAGACACCGCGACCGCGCTCGCGCTGGCCCTGGAGCGCCTGGTCCGGGGTGACGTCGAGGAGCAGCAGGTGCAGGGAGCCGCCGCGGCGCCGCGCCTCGCGGGCCAGCCAGCCGCGCACCCAGGCCTGGGTGCCGCAGTCGTGCACGACGACGCCTTCACCGGACCGCAGGACGCGCCACAGGCCGGCGTAGTGGGCGAGCCGGACGAGGGGACGGTAGACGGCGTAGGGCAGGTGGCGGGGCATGCGGGCGTCCCAGCGGTCCCGGGTGTCCTGGGAGTCGATCCGCGGGCCCTTGACCGTCCGCCGCATCAGGGTGGACTTGCCGCTGCCGGGCAGACCGGTGATCACCACGAGGTCCTTCGGGCCGAAGAGCAGGGCGTGCGGGCTGCGGCCGTCCCGCTCCCGCAGGTCGCGGACGACCCGCGCGGGGCGCGCGGCCCGTGCCTCGACGGCCGGGGCGGCGGGCTGCTCGGGCAGCGCGATACCCGCGGTCGTCGCACAGGCCGTGGTCCTGTTCACCGTCATCGTCCTCCTCCGGGGTCGGGAGCCCCCTTCCCACTGAACGTAAAGAGAAGGTAACGGGCGATCTTCAGCTTTTTCGTATGCGTACCGCCACAAGCCGGTTACAGATGCGGCCTGCCCCGATACCCCTCGGCCATGCAATGATGTCCGCGCCAACTGCATACCGGCCGTTCGAATCCGCGCGGGAGAGTCCCCAGCCTTCTGCTGGGGCGCCGAAGGAGCAAGTCCCTCCCTTGAATCTCTCAGGCCCCCCTACCGCGCGGGCGAGGCACATCTGAAAAGCGGGCCCCTCAGCCGGGGCCCCACCCAAGGTGCAAGCCATGTCCAGATGGTCATGGCGAACCTCTCAGGTTCCGATGACAGATGGGGAGGAACGACCTCGCCCGTCATGCCCTGGGAGACGACCGACCGATGAGCAGTACCGAACCCCGCCGTACCGCCCTCGACGCCCTGCATCGCTCGCTCGGCGCGACGATGACCGACTTCGCCGGCTGGGACATGCCCCTGCGCTACGGCTCCGAGCGCGACGAGCACCACGCCGTGCGCACCCGGGCCGGCCTCTTCGACCTCTCCCACATGGGCGAGATCACCGTGACCGGACCGCAGGCCGCCGCACTGCTGAACTTCGCGCTGGTCGGCAACATCGGCTCGGTCGGCGTCGGCCGCGCCCGCTACACCATGATCTGTCAGTCCGACGGCGGCATCCTGGACGACCTGATCGTCTACCGGCTCGCGGAGACCGCGTACATGGTCGTCGCCAACGCCTCCAACGCCCAGGTCGTCCTGGACGCCCTGGTGGACCGTTCCGCCGGCTTCGACGCCGAGGTCCGCGACGACCGCGACGCCTACGCGCTGCTCGCCGTCCAGGGCCCCGAGTCCCCCGGCATCCTCAAGTCGCTCACCGACGCCGACCTCGACGGCCTGAAGTACTACGCCGGGCTCCCCGGCACCGTCGCGGGCGTGCCGGCGCTGATCGCGCGCACCGGATACACCGGCGAGGACGGCTTCGAGCTGTTCGTGAAGCCCGAGCACGCGGTGGAGCTGTGGCAGGCGCTCACCGAGGCGGGCGAGGGCGCCGGCCTGATCCCCTGCGGCCTGTCCTGCCGGGACACGCTGCGCCTGGAGGCGGGCATGCCGCTGTACGGGCACGAGCTGACCACCTCGCTGACCCCCTTCGACGCCGGGCTCGGCCGCGTGGTCAAGTTCGAGAAGGAGGGCGACTTCGTCGGGCGCGAGGCGCTCACCGAGGCCGCCGCAACCGGGCAGAACCCGCCGCGGGTCCTGGTCGGACTGGTCGCCGAGGGCCGCCGGGTCCCGCGCGCCGGGTACCAGGTCGTCGCCGGGGGCCGGGTCATCGGTGAGATCACCTCCGGCGCCCCCTCCCCCACCCTGGGCAAGCCGATCGCCATGGCCTACGTCGACGCCGCGCACGCCGCGCCGGGCACCCCCGGGGTCGGCGTGGACATCCGGGGCAGCCACGAGCCGTACGAGGTCGTGGCGCTGCCGTTCTACCAGCGCAAGAAGTAGTCGCCGTAGGTGATGCTGAGCACATCACCGCTGCTCACGCACGCCCACGGCAGTCCCCCCTTCGTCAGCACCTCCCCGCGTACAGGAGAATTCAGGCCATGAGCAACCCCCAGCAGCTGCGCTACAGCAAGGAGCACGAGTGGCTGTCGGTCGCCGAGGACGGCGTCTCGACGATCGGCATCACGGAGTTCGCGGCCAACGCGCTCGGTGACGTCGTCTACGCCCAGCTCCCCGAGGCCGGCTCCACGGTGACCGCGGGCGAGTCCTGCGGCGAGCTGGAGTCCACCAAGTCGGTCAGCGACCTGTACTCCCCGGTCTCGGGCGAGGTCACCGAGATCAACGAGGACGTCGTGAACGACCCGTCCCTGGTGAACTCGGCCCCCTTCGAGGGCGGCTGGCTGTTCAAGGTCCGCGTCACGGAGGAGCCGGCCGACCTGCTCTCCGCCGACGAGTACACCGCCTTTTCCGCCGGCTGAGGAGTCGAAGACATATGTCCGCCATGAACACGTCGCTGCACGAGCTCGACCCGGACGTCGCCGCCGCGGTCGACGCCGAGCTGCACCGCCAGCAGTCCACGCTGGAGATGATCGCCTCCGAGAACTTCGCCCCGGTCGCGGTCATGGAGGCGCAGGGCTCGGTCCTCACCAACAAGTACGCCGAGGGCTACCCCGGCCGCCGGTACTACGGCGGCTGCGAGCACGTCGACGTCACCGAGCAGATCGCCATCGACCGGGTCAAGGAGCTGTTCGGCGCCGAGTACGCCAACGTCCAGCCGCACTCCGGTGCCTCCGCCAACCAGGCCGCGCTCTTCGCGCTGGCCAAGCCGGGCGACACGATCCTCGGCCTGGACCTGGCGCACGGCGGTCACCTCACCCACGGGATGCGCCTGAACTTCTCCGGCAAGCAGTTCGACGTGGTCGCCTACCACGTCGACGAGGCCGGCCGGGTCGACATGGCCGAGGTGGAGCGCCTGGCCAAGGAGCACCGCCCGAAGGTGATCATCGCCGGCTGGTCGGCGTACCCGCGGCAGCTGGACTTCGCCGAGTTCCGCCGGATCGCCGACGAGGTCGAGGCGTACCTGTGGGTCGACATGGCGCACTTCGCCGGTCTGGTCGCGGCGGGGCTGCACCCCAACCCGGTCGAGCACGCCCATGTGGTCACCTCCACCACCCACAAGACGCTGGGCGGCCCGCGCGGCGGCATCATCCTCGCCAAGCAGGAGTTCGCCAAGAAGCTGAACTCCTCCGTCTTCCCGGGCTTCCAGGGCGGTCCCCTGGAGCACGTGATCGCGGCGAAGGCGGTCTCCTTCAAGGTCGCCGCCTCGGAGGAGTTCAAGGAGCGCCAGCGGCGTACCGTGGACGGTGCGCGCATCCTCGCCGAGCGGCTGACGGCGGACGACGCCCGTGAGGCCGGAGTGAACGTGCTGTCCGGCGGCACGGACGTCCACCTCATCCTCGTCGACCTGCGCGAGTCCGAGCTGGACGGCCAGCAGGCCGAGGACCGCCTCCACGAGGTCGGGATCACGGTCAACCGCAACGCCGTCCCGAACGACCCGCGCCCGCCGATGGTGACGTCCGGTCTGCGGATCGGCACGCCCGCCCTGGCCACCCGAGGCTTCCGGGCCGAGGACTTCGCCGAGGTCGCGGACGTGATCGCCGAGGCCCTGAAGCCGTCGTACGACGTGGAGTCCCTGAAGGCCCGGGTCAAGGCCCTGGCCGACAAGCACCCGCTGTACCCCGGCCTGAGCAAGTAGTAGTTCCCTGGTGGGGGCGCCCAAGGATGTGTGCCCCCACCCTTTTTTGAGGAGTTCCCCGTGGCCATCTCGGTCTTCGACCTGTTCTCGATCGGCATCGGCCCGTCGAGCTCCCACACGGTCGGCCCGATGCGTGCGGCCCGTATGTTCGCCCGCCGACTGCGCAACGAGGGCCTGCTGCCCTCGGTCGCCTCGGTCCGCTCGGAGCTGTACGGCTCGCTGGGCGCGACCGGACACGGCCACGGCACGCCCAAGGCGGTGCTGCTGGGCCTGGAGGGCTCCTCGCCGCGGACGGTGGACGTGGAGACGGCCGACGAGCGCGTCGAGGCGATCAGGTCCGCGGGCCGGCTGTGCCTGCTCGGCGAGCACGAGATCCCGTTCTCCTTCGACGACGACCTCGTCCTGCACCGCCGCGAGACGCTGCCGTACCACGCCAACGGCATGACGATATGGGCGTACGACGCCTCGGGGGCCGAGCTCCTGTCGAAGACGTACTACTCCGTCGGCGGCGGATTCGTCGTGGACGAGGACGCGGTCGGCGCGGACCGCATCAAGCTCGACGACACGGTGCTGAAGTACCCCTTCCGCACGGGTGACGAGCTGCTGCGCCTGACCAGGGAGACGGGTCTGTCGATCTCGTCCCTGATGCTGGAGAACGAGCGGGCCTGGCGCACGGAGGAGGAGATCCGTACCGGGCTGCTGGAGATCTGGCGGGTCATGCAGGCCTGTGTCTCGCGGGGCATGTCCCGGGAGGGCATCCTGCCGGGCGGGCTGCGGGTGCGGCGGCGGGCCGCGATGTCCGCCCGCCAGCTGCGGGCCGAGGGCGACCCGCTCGCGCACGCCATGGAGTGGATCACCCTCTACGCGATGGCGGTCAACGAGGAGAACGCGGCCGGCGGCCGGGTCGTGACGGCCCCGACCAACGGCGCCGCGGGCATCATCCCCGCGGTCCTGCACTACTACATCAACTTCGTGCCGGGTGCCGACGAGGACGGCGTCGTCCGCTTCCTGCTGGCCGCGGGCGCGATCGGCATGCTGTTCAAGGAGAACGCCTCCATCTCCGGCGCCGAGGTCGGCTGCCAGGGCGAGGTGGGCTCGGCGTGCTCGATGGCGGCGGGCGCGCTGGCGGAGGTCCTCGGGGGCTCGCCCGAACAGGTCGAGAACGCGGCCGAGATCGGCATGGAGCACAATCTCGGCCTGACCTGCGACCCGGTCGGCGGGCTCGTCCAGATCCCGTGCATCGAGCGCAACGGCATGGCCGCGGTGAAGGCGGTCACCGCGGCGAGGATGTCCATGCGCGGCGACGGCTCCCACCTGGTCTCCCTGGACAAGGTCATCAAGACGATGAAGGACACCGGCGCCGACATGAGCGTGAAATACAAGGAGACGGCGCGGGGCGGGCTGGCGGTGAACATCATCGAGTGCTGACGCATCGGCCGCGCGGCACGGGGCATCTACCACTCCCGTCCCCCCACTCACCTCTCAGGGAGCCCCCACGATGCTGCGCGGCATTGACGTGAGCGCCTACCAGCCCTCCGCGTACGACACCGACGGCCTCTCCTTCGTCTTCGTCAAGGCGACGGAGGGCCGTTCGTACGTCAACCCGAAACTCTCCGCCCAGACCGAGCGGGCCCGCGAGGCCGGACTGGTCGTCGGCTTCTACCACTTCCTGTGGCCCGGCAACCTCACCGCCCAGGCGGAGTATTTCGTCCGCCACGCCCCCGAGAAGGCGGGCGACATCCTCGCCGTCGACTGGGAGTCGACGAGCGAGGGCACCCACGCGACCAACGCGGAGAAGGACCGCTTCATCCGCAAGGTGAGGGAACTACGGCCGAACAACCGGGTCGTCCTCTACTGCAATCGGAACTTCTGGCTCACCGTCGACACCACCTCCTACGCGGGCGACGGCCTCTGGATCGCCGACTACGTCTCCGCGGGCAAGCCCCGCATCAAGGCGAAGTGGCGCTTCCACCAGTACACGGACGATCCCCTGGACAGGAACGTCGCCGACTTCGACAGCAGGGCGGAACTCCGGGCCTGGGCGAAGAAGGCCTGACGCCCCGCGTGGAACGCAGAAGGGGCGCCCCGCCGTTGTCCGGTGGGGCGCCCCTTTCGTGGGTGCTACTTGCCCAGGTAGGCCCAGAACTCGTCGAAGGACAGGACCTTGTCGCCGTTGAGGTCGCGGGTCTTGATGATGACCTCGGCCACGGTGTCGGTGACGTTCCAGTCGCCGCCCTGGGCGAGCGCCGTCTTGAACTCGGCGGCGGTGATGAAGCCGTCACCGTCCGTGTCGATCCGCTCGAACTGCTTGCGTGCCTCGTCGATGTCGGCCACCCGTCCGCCCCATTTCTCAACTACTGGTCGTACTGTCGCAGGTCAGATTAACCGGCCGTCCGAGCGCGCGGTGCGCCGACCACCCTCGCCGGTGAACGGCGGCCAGAAAGAGGAGGAGCGGCGCGGTGGCGACCTTGCGGGACATTCTGGACGCGGCCGCGCGGGGCGCCTTCCCGCGCCCGGACGGCGGCACCACCGTCGTCGCACAGCCCGCCGGCCGGGACGCCGGGGTCTTCGCCTTCACCGCGCACTCCGTGATCGCCCTCGACGAGGACCCGCAGTGGGTGCGCGACACCCTGGCCGCCACGGCGTGCGACGCCCTCGCCGCCGCCATGAACCCCCGTTTCCTCACGGCGCTGATGGACCGCACCGGGCGGGGGTGCGACACCGTCGACGTGATGCTGACCGGCGCCCCGCTGCCGGGCCGGCCGTCGCTCGCGCTGCGGGAGATCGACGATCCGGGCCATCCCAGGGTGGTGAGTTCCCGTGCCCGGCGCGCGGAGGTGCGGGTGTGGACGGCGGGCGGTGGCGTCCTGGTGCTGGGGCGCGGGGTGGCGGGGCGGCTGGAGGTCGCGGTCGAGGTGCCGGAGGGGGCACGGCACCGCGGGCTGGGCCGGGAACTGCTGCTGGCGGCACGGCGGCTGACCGGGGGTGAGCCGCTGTGGGCGCAGGTCGCGGCGGGGAACGCGCGCAGCATGCGGGCGTTCGAGGCGGCCGGCTACCGGCCGGTGGGTTCGGAGGTGCTGCTGAGGTTCTGAGGCGGTCCCGCGACGGCCGTTCAGCGGTCCGCGACGCGCATCTCGAACCAGGTCGTCTTGCCCCTCGGGAGCAGGTCGACGCCCCAGCGGTCGGCCAGTTTGTCCACGAGGAAGAGGCCCCGGCCGCTGATGTCCATCTCCTGGACGGGCATCAGGCACGGCAGGCCCCTGGACGGGTCGCGGACCTCGATGCGGATCCAGCCCCGGCGGCGGCGCATCCGCAGGCCGAAGACCCTGGCGCCGGTGTGGCGGACCGCGTTGCCCACGAGTTCGGAGACGAGTAAGACCGCGTCCTCGGTCAGCTTCGGAGTCAGGCCCCACTGGCGCAGGACCACCACCTGGGCGAGCCGTCGCGCGGTGGCGGCGGACTCGGGGCGGGACGGGAGCCGGACCTCCGCCTCCGTGGGGTTGCCGAACAACTCCATTGCCTTCAGAGCGTGTTCGTCCTCGACCGTCGGCGACCAGCGCGCCGCGGTCGCACGGCCGTGTCCCCGCGGCTGTTCGATGCCCTCCAGCCCCGCCATGCCCCCATCATGGCCGCCCCAGGGACACTCCGGGGCCGTTCCCGCGGAATACGCCCCCCGGAATCCATCATTCCGCGAGCGCCGATCGGCATATGCCGCAGGCAGTTCGGTGTCCGCGGCAACCCGTCCGACCTGCGACGAAGGCTCTGTTGAGGGCAAGCGACGGGCCTCCTCGACAAGACAGGCTTAAGGCTCGCTTAAGGCTGCCATAAACCGTCCCATCGAGGGACCCGGATCAGACATCGCGTCAATTGCAAGGGGTCCGGGGGAATTCGGAGCGGGGATTCGGGTGCGTCAGAGGAACTTCGCCTTGCCCGGCCCTTCCTCCACGAAGCTGCGCATCCCGGTCTCCCGGTCCGCGGTGGCGAACAGGCCCGCGAACCAGTTCCGTTCCACGGTCAGACCGGTGTCGATGTCGGTCTCC
Source organism: Streptomyces sp. NPDC048002 (assembly GCF_040653275.1). Classification (NCBI taxonomy): domain Bacteria; kingdom Bacillati; phylum Actinomycetota; class Actinomycetes; order Kitasatosporales; family Streptomycetaceae; genus Streptomyces; species Streptomyces sp. NPDC048002. The sequence goes on from NZ_JBEZNL010000031.1 coordinate 70,127, forward strand.
AGGCCGGCGTCGATCGACTCCTTGGCGGCGCGCAGCGCGAGGGCCGGACCCTGGGCGAGCTTCGCCGCCCAGGCGTGTGCGGCGGTGTACACCTCGTCGGCCGGGACGACCCGGTCCACCAGGCCGAGCGTCAGCGCCTCGTCCGCCTTGACCATCCGGCCGGTGAAGATGAGGTCCTTCGCCCTGGAGGGGCCGATCAGCCGGGACAGGCGCTGGGTGCCGCCGGCCCCCGGGATCAGGCCGAGCAGGATCTCCGGCTGGCCCAGCTTGGCGTTCTCCGCGGCGATCCGGAAGTCCGCGCACAGGGCCAGCTCGCAGCCGCCGCCGAGGGCGTACCCCGTCACCGCCGCGACCACCGGCTTGGGGATCCGGGCCACGGCGGTGAAGGAGTCCTGGAGGGCCCGGGAGCGCAGGACCATGGCCGCGTGGTCCATGGCCTGCATCTCCTTGATGTCCGCGCCCGCCGCGAACACCTTCTCGCCGCCGTAGATCACCACCGCGCGTACGTCGTCGCGCCGGGTGGCCTCCTCGGCGAGTTCCTTCAGGCGGTCCTGGGTGGCGACGTCCAGCGCGTTCATCGGGGGGCGGTCCAGGCGGAGCGTGCCCACGCCCTCGGCGACTTCGAGATTCACGGTCATGCCCCGCAGGTTAACGGTGACTAACGACCGCGCAGAAGGGCGGCCCCCGGCCCCGCTACTTCGTCCACTCCTCCCAGGACATGTTCCAGCCGTTGAGGCCGTTGTCCGGGGCGACCTGCTTGTCGTCGGAGTTCTTCACGACGACCACGTCGCCGATCATGGAGTGGTTGAAGAACCAGGCGGCCGGGGTGGAGCCGTCGTAGGCGCCCTTGACGTCGCGCAGGCCCACGCAGCCGTGGCTGGCGTTGTAGTTGCCGAAGGCGTCGCCGCCCCAGTAGTTGCCGTGGATGAAGGTGCCGGACTGGGTCAGGCGCATGGCGTGCGGGACGTCGTCGATGTCGTACTCGCCGTCGTAGCCGACCGTGTCGCCGTTCATGCGGGTCTCGACGAACTTCTCGGTGATGACCATCTGGCCGTTCCAGGTGTCGTAACCGGGCTTGCCGGTGGTCACCGGGATGGTCTTGACGACCTTGCCGTCCTGCGTGATCTTCATCTTCTTGGTCTTCACGTCGACGACGGAGACCTGGTCGCGGCCGATGGTGAAGGAGACGGTCTTCCTCTGCTCGCCGTAGACGCCGTCCCGGCCCTCGACCCCGTCGAGGTTGAGGTCGACGGTGACCTTGGTGCCTTCCTTCCAGTACTCCTCCGGACGGAAGTCCAGCCGGTCGTTGCCGAACCAGTGGCCCTCGACGTCGACGGCGGGCTCGGTCTTGATGGTGACCGCCCTCTCCACCTCGTCGGGGTTGGTGATGCCCCGGTCGAAGCGGAGGGAGAAGGGCATTCCGACGCCGACCTTCGAACCGTCCTCGGGGGTGAAGTGCCCCGTGAAGAAGTTCTGCGGCGTCAGGGTGGTGAAGCTGGAGTCCTCGGTGGCCGTGCGGCCCTCGGAGTCCTCGGCGGTCGCGCGCACCGTGTACGTGGTGGAGGCGGACAGATGGGAGGACGGCGTCCAGCGCGCGCCCCCGTCGGTGATCTTCCCGGGTATCTCGCGGCCCTTGCCGTCCTTGACGACGACCTCGGACAGCCTGCCCTTCTCGGCGCCGATCTTCAGGGCGCCGCTGGTGCGGACGGACTTGGCGCCGTCCTTGGGGGCTATGGAGACCACGGCCGTCGACTGGGTGCTCCGGGCCTTCCCCGAGTCACCCGCCCCGCCCTTGGCGTCCTCGGCACCGGAGCCCACGTCCGAGCCGCCGCCGCACGCGGCGGTAGCCAGCAGCACTCCGCCGGCCAGCATCGCCATCAGCCCGCGCCGCCCGCGCGCACCCGCGCGTGCGCCAACCGACGCCCCCGATATCGGTCGCACGTTCAAGTCCTTCTCTCCCCTCGCCGGGCCTGGTCGGGCCCCGCCCCCGCGCGTCCACGCGCGCACTCGGCGCATATTAACCACAAGGTCATCCGGCACGGCGCCCCGCGTTTGTCACCGTTCCGTACCGAGTTCACCGGCGGGTTCGGGAGGGGGCGCGGCGGACCGAACGGCCCGCCGCGTGCCACTACTTCAGCGCGCTCCCCGCCTTCCACGCCTTCCAGCCCATGTTCCAGCCGCCGAGTCCGTTGTCCGGGGCGACCTGCTTGTCCTTGCTGCGGACGACCTCGACGACGTCCCCGATCAGGGTGCGGTCGAAGAACCAGCCCGCCGGGGTGTCCGAGCCGCCGCCCTTGACGTCGCGCAGTCCCACGCAGCCGTGGCTGACGTTGGCGTTGCCGAAGACGCCCTCCGCCCAGTAGTTGCCGTGCAGGAAGGTGCCGGAGTCGGTCAGGCGCATGGCGTGCGGGACGTCCGGGATGTCGTACTCGCCCTTGCCGTCGGCGTCCTTGAAGCCGACGGTCGCGCCGTTCATCCGGGTCACCTCCAGCATCTCGGTGACCACCATCTTCCCGTTGTACGTGGTGGTCTTCGGGGCGCCGGCGGTGATCGGCACGGTGGCGAGCAGTTCGCCGTCGCGCCGGACGTCCATGGTGTGCGCCGCCGCGTCGACGGTGGAGACCTGGTGGCGGCCGACGGTGAAGGAGAACGTCTTGTGCTGGAGGCCGTAGACCCCGGGCGCGCCCTCCACGTCACGGAACTTGAGGGAGACCGTCACCTGGGTGCCGGGCTTCCAGTACGTCTCGGGGCGGAAGTCCAGGCGGCCGTTGCCGAACCAGTGCGGGCGGACCTCCACGGCCGGCCGGGCGGTGACCTGGACGGCGCGCTCCACGGCCGCCCGGTTCCTGATCTCCCGGTTGAACTCCAGGGAGACGATCATGCCGGTGCCGACCGTCGAGCGGTTCTCCGGCGAGACGTAGCCGATGAAGCGCTCCTCGGGGACCTGGGTGGTGAAGGTGGTGTGGCGCGCGGAGCGGCGGCCGTGTCCGTCGAGGGCGACCACGTCGACCGTGTACCGGGCGGCCAGTGCCAGCCGCCGGTCGTCGGGTTCCCAGCTCAGTCCGTCGGTGGAGATGTGCCCGGGGACGGGGGTCTCCTGGGCGTCCTGGGACCTGACCACCTTCACCGACTCCAGGCGCCCGCTGGGCACCCTCACCCGCAGCCGCTCCCCGGGGCCGACGCCGCGGCTGCCGTCGTCCGGGGAGACCTTGATGACGTCCTCGGCGGCGGGCCTGCCGAGTCCGCCGAGCCCGGTCCCGCCGGTGCCGTCCGAAGTGCAGCCGACGGCTCCCGCCAGCAGTGCCGCCCCTGCCAGTACGGCGGCCAGCGTGGCCCTCGCGCGCCGCGCGCGCCCTTGTGCATGCCTCACACCGAACCCAACGAGCGGGCACGCTCCGGGGAAACGTGAGTGCGAGCCAAGCGCTGGGCAGAACAGTGGGGAGGACGACGCGACGGGGAGCCGCTGCCGGGATTCGGCATGCCCGTTTCCACGTCGTTCCGTGAGCCGTGGGAGGCCGAAGGTGTCCAGCAGCGCAGCCGAGCGGGAGGCGGTGGCTCGGGAGCGGGCCGCCGAGCGTCCGGGAGCCGTACGGAACGGGACTCCGGTCCGCGCACCGGGCATGCCCGTGTGGCCGGGTGCGCCGACCCCGCTGGGCGCCCGCTTCCGGATCGGGCCGGACGGGGCGGCCGGTACCAACTTCGCGCTGTGGGCGGGCGGGGCGGAGTCGGTCGAGCTGTGTCTGTTCGACGAGGCCGGCAAGGAGACCCGGGCCCGGCTGACCGAGCTGACGCACGAGATCTGGCACGGCTTCGTGCCGGGCGTGATGCCGGGCCAGCGGTACGGCTTCCGGGTGCACGGCCGCTGGGACCCGTGGACCGGCGCCCGCTGGAACCCCGCGAAGCTGCTGCTGGACCCCTACGCCCGCGCGGTGGACGGCGACTTCGGGCTGCCCCCGGAGGTGTACGGGCACGTCCGTGACTGGCCGCAGCAGCAGGTCGCGGACACGGTCCGGGACGACCGGGACTCGGCGCCGTACGTGCCCAAGGGGGTCGTGGTCCATGACGACGACGACTGGACGGACGACCGGCGGCCCAAGACCCCGTGGGCGGACTCGGTCATCTACGAGCTGCACGTCCGGGGGTTCACCCGGCTGCACCCGGGCATCCCCGAGGAGCTGCGCGGGACCTACGCGGGGCTGGCGCACCCGGCGGCGGTCGAGCACCTGACCGCGCTGGGCGTGACGGCGGTGGAGCTGCTGCCGGTCCACCAGTTCGCGCACGAGGACCACCTGCTGCGCCGGGGCCTGAAGAACTACTGGGGCTACAACTCCATCGGCTACTTCGCCCCGCACGCCGGGTACGCGGCCTCCGGGACCCGGGGCCAGCAGGTCGGCGAGTTCAAGCGGATGGTGCGCGCGCTGCACGAGGCGGGGATCGAGGTCATCCTCGACGTGGTCTACAACCACACCGCGGAGGCGGGCGAGCTGGGCCCGACCCTGTCGTTGAAGGGCATCGACAACCGGGGCTACTACCGGGTCCAGTCGGACGCGCGCCGGTACGCGGACTACACCGGCTGCGGCAACACGCTGCACGTGGTGCAGCCCCATGTGCTGCGGCTGATCACCGACTCGCTGCGCTACTGGGTGACGGAGATGGGGGTCGACGGCTTCCGCTTCGACCTCGCCGCGGCGCTGGCCCGGTCCATGCACGACGTCGACATGCTCTCGCCGTTCCTCGCCGTGATCGCCCAGGACCCGCTGCTGAGCCGGGTGAAGCTGATCGCCGAGCCCTGGGACGTGGGGTCCGGCGGCTACCAGGTCGGCGCCTTCCCGCCGCTGTGGACCGAGTGGAACGACCGCTACCGCAACGCCGTGCGGGACTTCTGGCGGGGCGCGCTGCCGGACGTGCGGGACCTCGGCTACCGGCTGTCGGGGTCGAGCGACCTGTACGCGTGGGGCGGGCGCCGGCCGTACGCCTCGGTCAACTTCGTGACGGCGCACGACGGTTTCACCCTGCGCGACCTGGTGTCCTACGAGCACAAGCACAACGAGGCGAACGGCGAGGGCAACCGGGACGGCACGAACGACAACCGGGCGTGGAACTGCGGGGCCGAGGGCGAGACGGACGACGAGCGGGTCCGTGCGCTGCGGCGGCGGCAGCTGCGGAACATGCTGACCACGCTGCTGCTGTCGACGGGTGTGCCGATGCTGGTCGCGGGCGACGAGCTGGGGCGCACCCAGCGCGGCAACAACAACGCCTACTGCCAGGACAACGAGATCAGCTGGCTGGACTGGGGGCTGCTGGACGACCCGGAGTGGAGGGCCCTGTTCGAGCTGACCTCGCGGCTGATCGCGCTGCGCCACCGGCATCCGGTGCTGCGCCGCCGGGCGTTCTTCTCGGGCCGCGCGCACTCGGCGGACGGACTGCGGGACCTGGCCTGGTTCACCGCGCGGGGCACCGAGATGACGGAGCAGGACTGGTACGCGCCCGCCGCCACGCTCGGCATGTATCTGTCCGGGCGGGACATCCCGGGTCGGGACGAGCGGGGCGCGACGATCGTGGACGACAGCTTCCTGGCCGTGCTGCACGCGGGGCACCGGCCGGAGAGCTTCACGCTGCCGGCCCCGCCGTGGGCGGAGGAGTACGAGGTGGTCGTCGACACCTCGCGGGAGGAGCAGGGGGAGGGGCCGGGCGTGGTGCACCGGGCGGGCACGGAGATCACGGTGCCGGCCCGTGCGGTGCTGCTGCTGAGGGTGGTGCGCTGACGACCGGCCCCGGAGCCGAGGGGATGGTGAACCGCCGGTCCCGGAGCCGGGGGTGATGGTGAACCCGCCGGCCCCAGAGTCCGGGCGTGATGGTGAACCCGCCGGCCCCAGAGTCCGGGCGTGATGGTGAACCCGCCGGCCCCCGAGTCCGGGCGTGATGGTGAACCCGCCGGCCCCCGAGTCCGGGCGTGATGGTGAACCCGCCGGCCCCCGAGTCCGGGCGTGATGGTGAACCCGCCGGCCCCGGAGTCGGGGCCGTAGAAGTGGTTGACCGCGGCAACATTGCAAGCCCGTGAACTCCGCGCCGGATTCCTGGCTCCGGCGCCGGGCCCGCTGATCAACTGGGCCGCATGCCCGAGATATCCCGCCGCTCCTTCGGTGGTCTCGTCGGGGGCGGCGCCGTGTCCGCCGTCGCCGCGACGACCGCCCCGGCCGAAGCCTCCGCAGCCGCCGAACGCCCCTTCCGGGCCCGCCCGGCCGCCTCCGGCAAGCGGCCCAACATCCTGGTCGTCCTCGGCGACGACCTGGGCTGGGCCGATCTGTCCTCGTACGGCGCCCCGCACATCCGCACCCCCCACCTGGACCGGCTGGCCCGGCAGGGCGTGCGGTTCACCGACGCCTACTCCGGTTCCGCGACCTGCTCGCCGACCCGGTTCAGCCTGTACACCGGCCGCTATCCGGGCCGTACGCCGGGCGGGCTCGCCGAGCCGATCGCCAACCGGTCGCAGGGCCTGGACCCCCGCCACCCCACCCTGGCCTCGCTGCTGAAGAAGGCGGGCTACTCCACCGCCCTGATCGGCAAGTGGCACTGCGGCTGGCTGCCGGACCACAGCCCGACCAAGTCCGGCTGGGACGAGTTCTTCGGCAACTTCGGTGGCGTGCTGGAGTACTTCTCCAAGCTCGGCCAGCTCGGCACCCACGACCTCTACGAGGGCGACGCCGAGTACCAGGACCTGCGCTACTACACGACCGTCCTGACCGAGCGCGCGGTGGAGTACGTCGGCCGCGACCACGGCTCCCCCTGGCTGCTCAACCTCAACTTCACGACCCCGCACTGGCCCTGGCTGGGCGAGGGCGACGAGGAGGCCGGCGCCGAGATCGCGGCGAGGATCCGGGCCGCGACCTCGCAGGCCGAGGTCAACAAGGCGCTGTTCCACTACGACGGCGGCTCGGTCGCCAAGTACGTCGAGATGGTCCAGGACCTCGACGCCGCCGTGGGCGAGGTCCTCGACGCCCTGCGCCGGTCCGGGCAGGAGGAGAACACGGTCGTGCTCTTCGCCAGCGACAACGGCGGTGAGCGCTTCTCCTACAACTGGCCGCTCAGCGGCGCGAAGTCCGGGCTGCTGGAGGGCGGTATCCGGGTCCCTACGCTGCTGCGCTGGCCGGCCCGGATCGACGGCCGCCAGGTCAGCGACGTGCCGAACCTCTCCCCCGACTGGACGGCGACCCTGCTGGAGTTCGGCGGCGCCCGCCCGGACCCGGCGTACCCGCTGGACGGGACGAGCCTGGCCGGGTACCTGCTGCGCGGGCGGGAGGTGCCGGAGCGGGACCTGTTCTGGCGGGTCCGGTCCCAGCGCGCGCTGCGCCGCGGCGACTGGAAGTACTACCGGGACGCCGCCGGCGCGGACCACCTCTACGACCTCGGCGCCGACCGGCGCGAACAGGCCGACCGCGCCGGTGACGAGACGGAGCTGCTGGGCGAGCTGCGGCAGGCGTGGGAGGGGATCGCGGCGGGGCTGCTGCCGTACCCGGCCGGCTGAGCGGGAACGACGGGAAAATCCGTGGGCGTTGTCAGTGGCGTTCCGTAGGCTCGCTGCTGATGCCTTCGACACGTGTGACGACCGAGGAACGCTCCGCCGTCCGGACCCTGCTGCGCCTGTGGCCCTACGTCCGGCCGGTGCGGGCGCGACTGTTCACCGCCGCCGGGGTGGCGATCGTCGCCTCCTGCGTGGGGCTGGTGATTCCGCTCGTACTGAAGTGGATGGTGGACGGGCCGGTCGCGGAGCGGGACCAGGGCGGGGTGTGGCTGGGGGCGCTGTACCTGCTGCTGCTCGGGCTGGCCGAGGCGGTGCTGTTCGGGGTGCGGCGGTGGCTGGTGGCCCGGCCGCTGTCCCATGTCGAGGCGGAGATGCGGGCGGGTCTGTACCGGCATCTCCAGCGCCTGCCGGTGGCCTTCCACGACCGTTGGGCGTCCGGGCAGTTGCTGTCCCGGGCGACCACCGATCTGATGCTGGTGCGGATGTTCCTGGCGTTCCCGCTGACCTTTCTGCTGGTCAACGGCGTCACCATTGTGGTCGGCGTGGTCATCATGCTGCTCCAGGACTGGACGCTGGGGTTGGTGGTCCTCGGGCCGGCGGTGCCGGTGATCGTGATGTGCGTGGTCTTCGAGAAGCGGTACGCCACGGTGGCGCGGCGGGCGCAGGACCAGGTCGGCGACCTGACGACGGTGGTCGAGGAGAGCGTGCTCGGCATCCGGATCATCAAGGGCTTCGGACGGCACCGGAGCCAGGCCCGCGCCTTCCGGGAGCTGTCCTCGACGCTGCGCGGGACCGAGCTGCGCAAGGCGCGGCTGCTGGCGGTCATCTGGGCGGTGATCGTCACCCTGCCCGAACTGGCGGTGGGGGCGGCGCTGGTGGTGGGCGCGGTGCAGGTCGCCGACGGCGCGCTGTCGGCGGGCACGCTGGTCGCCTTCCTCTCCACGGCGCTGGCCCTGCGGTGGCCCGTGGAGTCGATCGGCTTCCTGCTGGCGATGAGCCAGGAGGCGGCGACGGCGACCGAGCGGTACTTCGAGGTGGTGGACGAGCGGCCGGAGGACGGCTCGCACGCGGCCGGAGCGGTGGCTTCCGGGGAGCGCGGGCTCCGCTTCGAGTCCGTGCGGTTCCGCTACCCCGACGCCGCGGAGGACTCCGCGCCGGTCCTCGACGGTGTCGACCTGCACATCCGCCCCGGGGAGTCCATGGCCCTGGTGGGGGCGACCGGCAGCGGGAAGACCACGCTCACCGCGCTGGTGCCGAGGCTGCACGAGGTGACCGAGGGCCGGATCACGCTGGACGGCGAGGACATCATGGCGATGTCCCGTCACCGGCTGCGCTCCCAGGTGGCCGTGGCCTTCGAGGAGCCGACCCTGTTCTCCGCCTCGGTCGGGGAGAACGTCCTGATGGGCGCCGACGACAGCGCCGCGGCGGCCGAACTGGACCGGGCGCTCTCGGTCGCCCAGGCCGACTTCGCGCACTCCCTGCCCGAGGGCACCGGCACGCAGGTCGGCGAGCAGGGGCTGAGCCTCTCCGGCGGGCAGCGGCAGCGGCTGGCGCTGGCCCGCGCGGTCGTGGGACGGCCGCGGTTCCTGGTGCTGGACGATCCGCTGTCGGCGCTGGACGTGCACACCGAGGCCGCCGTGGAGGCGGCGCTGCGGGAGGTGCTCGCGGAGACCACCGCGCTCATCGTGGCGCACCGGCCGTCCACCGTGCTGCTCGCCGACCGGGTCGCGCTGCTGTCCGGCGGGCGGATCACCGCGGTCGGCACCCATCACGAACTGCTCCGCACCAACGCCGAGTACGCCCATCTGATGTCGGGCGCGGACGAGGAGGCCCGTCGATGACCGCGCCCACCACCACGAAGGCACCGGCCCGGGACGACGAACCGTGCGAGAGGGCGGCCGGCGACCCCTTCGACCACGACGTCCTGCCCACTCCCCCGGGCGCCACCGGCGCTCTGCTGCGTTCCCTGCTCGCCCCGATGCGGGCGCGGGTGGCGCTGACCACGCTGCTGCTGCTCGTCCAGCAGGCGGCCGTGCAGGCGGGCCCGCTGCTGGTGGCGTACGCCATCGACGAGGCGGTGCCGGCGTTCCGGCGCGACGACCACGGTCCGCTGATCGCGGTGGCCGTGGGCTATCTGCTGTGCGCGGCGGTCTCCGGTGCCCTCCAGTACGCGTTCGTGGTCGCCGCCGCCCGGGTCAACCAGGACGTGCTGCTGGACCTGCGCGGGCGGATCTTCCGGCACGCGCAGGCGCTGAGCGTCGACTTCCACGAGCGCTACACCTCCGGGCGGCTGATCTCCCGGTCCACCACGGACGTGGAGTCGCTGCGGGAGCTGCTGGACGAGGGCCTGCAGGAGCTGGTCACGGTCATCCTGTCGTTCCTGTACATCTCCGCGATGCTGCTCTGGCTGGACCTGGGGCTCGGCGCGGTCGCGGTGGCCTCCTTCGTGCCGCTGTACCTGCTGATGCGCGGCTACCGGCGGCGGGTCGGGCGGGTGTTCCAGGTGCGGTCGACGGCGATCGCCTCGGTGATCGTGAAGTTCGTGGAGACCATGAACGGCATCCGGCCGGTGCGCGCGTTCCGCCGGGAGGCCGTGAACGACGCCGACTTCGCCGTGCTGAACCGGCGGCACGAGCGCACCAACGGGGACGCGCTGCTGGAGATGGCGCGCTATGTGACGGGGTCCCGGCTGGTCGCCAACACGGCCGTCGCGCTGATCGTGCTGTGGGGCGCGCACCGGGTGGCCGGCGACACCCTGGCGCTCGGTGTGCTGGCGGCGGCGGTGCTGTACCTGCGGCGGCTGTACGACCCGATCGACCGGCTCGCGATGTTCCTGAACTCCTACCAGTCGGCGGCGGCCTCCCTGGAGAAGATCGCGGGTCTGCTGGCGCAGACGCCGTCCGTGCCCGAGCCGGCCGCGCCCCGGGAGCTCCCGCCGCCCGCGTCCGAACACCCCGGCCGCGAGGTCGTCTTCGACGGGGTGCGGTTCGCCTACCGCACCGGGGGCGAGGTGCTGCCGGTCTTCGACCTCACCCTGCCGGCCGGGCAGACGGTCGCGGTGGTCGGCTCGACGGGCGCGGGCAAGTCGACGCTGGCGAAGCTGCTGGCCCGGTTCTACGACCCCTCCGAGGGCCGGGTGCTGCTGGACGGGGTGGACCTGCGCGAGCTGCCGGTGCCCGAACTGCGGCGCGGGGTGGTGATGGTGACGCAGGAGGCGTTCCTGTTCTCCGGCACGGTCGCGGAGAACATCGCCATCGGGCGGCCGGACGCCTCCCGGGAGGAGATCGAGCGGGCCGCGAAGGCGATCGGCGCGCACGAGTTCATCAGCGCCCTGCCGGACGGCTACGACACCGACGTCCGCAGGCGGGGCGGCCGCATTTCCGCCGGTCAGCGTCAACTCGTGGCGTTCGCGCGGGCGTTGCTGGCCGATCCGGCGGTGCTGATCCTCGACGAGGCGACCAGTTCGCTGGACGTTCCGGGTGAGCGGGCGGTGCAGCGGGCGATGGCGACGGTGCTGCACGGGCGGACGGCGGTGGTGATCGCGCACCGGCTGTCCACGGTGGAGATCGCGGACCGGGTCCTGGTGATGGAGCACGGGCGGATCGTCGAGGACGGCTCGCCGGCCGAACTCGTCGCGGGGACGGGCCGGTTCGCGGATCTGCACCGGGCCTGGCGGGACAGTCTGGCCTAGGCGCTCCCCCACACACGCCCGGACGCGAAGCGTTCGTATAACGAACATGAACTCCCGGACAACGAACGATTTCCGGCCAAGTTTCTGACGCGACCCTGACAGGAGTGGCGATCTCCTGCCACTCTTCCCACGGCTGCTTCACAGCAACCCCATAGCTCTCTCCGCTGTGTGCGGCCGAAGCTCCCGCACGTGGTTCTGCGCACCACCCCGTTCTGCCGGCCGGCCCACCCGCCGGACGGTCTCCCCTGGCCGCGCGATCCGCGGCCGCGCAGAAGGAGTCAGTTTTGAGAAGCAGTTCCTCGGACCGACGCACCTCCCACAGATCCACCACCCGCCGGGCCGCCGCCGTGGCCCTGGTCGGTGTCTCCGCCCTGATCGCCGCGGCCGTCCAGTCGGGCGCCGCCACCGCCGCCCCGGAGCAGGTCCCCGCGGCGGCCTCCGGCAAGGTCCTGCCGGGCGCCGAGTCGGTGAAGCTCTCCCCCGCCCAGCGCGCCGAGCTGATCCGCACGGCCAACGCCGGCAAGGCCGGCACCGCCCGCGAGCTGGGTCTGGGCGCCAAGGAGAAGCTGGTCGTCCGTGACGTCCTCAAGGACGGCAACGGCACGATCCACACGCGCTACGAGCGGACCTACGACGGCCTGCCGGTGCTCGGCGGCGACCTCGTCGTCAAGAGCACCAAGTCCGACGCGACGGCCTCGGTCGTGAAGGCCACCAAGCGGGCCATCCGGCCGGCCACCACCACGGCCGCCGTACCGGCGGCGAAGGCCGAGCGGCAGGCGCTGGCCGCGGCCGAGGCGGAGGACGCCAAGAGCCCGGACGTCAACCGGGCCCCGCGCAAGGTGATCTGGGCGGCGAGCGGCACCCCGAAGGTGGCCTTCGAGACGGTCGTCGGCGGCTTCCAGCACGACGGCACCCCGCAGGAACTGCACGTCGTCACCGACGCCACCACGGGCGAGAAGCTCTACGAGTGGGAGGCCATCGAGACCGGCACCGGCAACACCGTCTACAGCGGCACGGTGACCCTGGGCACCACCCAGTCCGGCTCGACGTACAACCTCACCGACGGCGCGCGCGGCGGGCACAAGACGTACAACCTCAACCGCGGCACCTCCGGCACCGGAACGCTCTTCTCCGGCGCGGACGACATCTGGGGCAACGGCAGCCCGTCCAACCTGGAGTCGGCCGCCGCCGACGCCCACTACGGCGCCGCGCTGACCTGGGACTACTACAAGAACGTGCACGGCCGTTCGGGCATCCGCGGCGACGGCGTGGGCGCCTACTCCCGGGTCCACTACGGCAACAACTACGTCAACGCCTTCTGGTCGGACAGCTGCTTCTGCATGACCTACGGCGACGGCTCGGGCAACGCCAACCCGCTGACCTCGATCGACGTGGCCGCGCACGAGATGACGCACGGGCTCACCTCCAACACCGCGGGCCTCGTCTACAGCGGCGAGTCCGGCGGCCTGAACGAGGCGACCTCCGACATCTTCGGCTCGACCGTCGAGTTCTTCGCCAACAACTCCTCCGACGTCGGTGACTACCTCATCGGCGAGGAGATCAACATCAACGGCGACGGCACCCCGCTGCGCTACATGGACCGGCCGAGCAAGGACGGATCGTCCAAGGACAGCTGGTACTCGGGCATCGGCTCGATCGACGTGCACTACTCGTCGGGCCCCGCCAACCACTTCTTCTACCTGCTGAGCGAGGGCAGCGGCACCAAGACCATCAACGGTGTCACCTACAACTCGCCCACCGCGGACGGCCTCGCGGTCACCGGCATCGGCCGCGACAAGGCGGAGAAGATCTGGTTCCGCGCGCTGACCACCAAGTTCACCTCCAACACCAACTACGCGGGCGCCCGCACGGGCACCCTCGCGGCGGCCGGTGAGCTGTACGGCACCACCAGCGCCGAGTACGCGGCGGTGCAGCACGCCTGGGCGGGCGTGGCGGTCGGCTCGCGTCCCGGCGGCGGCGGTGGCGGCACCACCTTCGAGAACACCACCGACGTGGCGATCCCGGACCGCGGGGCGGCGGTCACTTCCTCCATCACCGTCTCCGGGCGGACCGGCAACGCGCCCTCCAACCTCCAGGTCGGCGTGGACATCGTGCACACCTACATCGGTGACCTCCAGGTCCAGCTAGTCGCCCCCGACGGCACGGCGTACACGCTCAAGGCGTACGGCACCGGCGGCAGCTCGGACAACATCAACACCACGTACACGGTGAACGCCTCCTCCGAGGTGGCCAACGGGACCTGGCAGTTGCGGGTTCAGGACAACGCGGCCCTCGACACCGGCTACATCAACAGCTGGAAGCTGACGTTCCCGTAGGACACAGCGCTCCCGCTCAGTGACAGGGCGTCGTCCCGGTGGTTCAACTCCCCGGGACGGCGCCCGTTTGCATACCCGCCCTTGGGGCGCTCTTTACATTCCTGAAACGTTCACCGGACAGTCGACTTTCGGTCAACATCGTTTGGGGGTCCTGACATGTACGCGCCCCTGGTGCCACTCTTCCCTCACCCGCCGCACAACTTCCCGTTCCTCCCCCACATAAGGAGCTTGTGTGACCCCCCGCTACGCGCGTCACAAGCGCACCACCCTGGCCATCGCCACCGCGATCGCGGCCGGAGCCCTCCTCACCACCGGACTGACCAGCACCGGTGCCGTCGCCAAGAGCGACCCGGCCGTCGGCGCGAGCCCGGTCCAGCTCAGCGCCTCCGCCCGGACCGCCCTGATCAAGCAGGCGGCCGCCGAAGCCCCCACCACGGCGGAGGAGATAGGCCTGGGCGCCCAGGAGGAACTGGTCGTCAAGGACGTCGTCAAGGACGCCGACGGCTCCACCCACACCCGCTACGAGCGGACCTACGCCGGACTCCCGGTCCTCGGCGGCGACCTGATCGTCCACGAGACCGCCGCGGGCAGCACCGAGGGCGTCACCAAGGCCACCAAGGCCGCCGTGAAGGTCGCCGACCTCAGCGCGGACGTGACCAGGGCCGCCGCCGAGAAGCAGGCCGTGAAGGCCGCCAAGGCGGAGGGCTCCACCAAGTCGGCCGCCGACCAGGCCCCGCGCAAGGTCGTCTGGGCCGCGAGCGGCACCCCCGCCCTCGCCTACGAGACGGTCGTCGGCGGCTTCCAGCACGACGGCACCCCGCAGGAGCTGCACGTCATCACGGACGCCACCACGGGCGAGAAGCTCTACGAGTGGGAGGCGATCCAGACCGGCACCGGCAACAGCCAGTACAGCGGCACGGTGACCGTCGGCACCTCGCTGTCCGGTTCGACGTACCAGCTCAACGACGCCTCGCGCGGCGCCCACAAGACGTACAACAAGGCGCGCTCCACCTCCTCCTCGGCGGGCACGCTCTTCACCGACGCCGACGACACCTGGGGCACCGGGGCGGCCTCCAGCTCCTCCACCTCGCAGACCGCCGCCGTGGACGCCCACTACGGCGCCCAGGTCACCTGGGACTTCTACAAGAACGTCCTCGGCCGCAACGGCATCAAAAACAACGGCGTCGCCGCCTACTCCCGGGTCCACTACGGCAACGCCTACGTCAACGCCTTCTGGTCGGACAGCTGCTTCTGCATGACCTACGGCGACGGCTCCGGCAACGTCAAGCCGCTGACCTCGCTGGACGTCGCCGGCCACGAGATGACGCACGGCGTCACCTCCAACACCGCCGGGCTCAACTACTCGGGCGAGTCGGGCGGTCTGAACGAGGCGACCTCCGACATCTTCGGCACGGCGGTGGAGTTCTACGCCGCCAACTCCCAGGACACCGGCGACTACCTCATCGGCGAGAAGATCGACATCAACGGCGACGGCACCCCGCTGCGCTACATGGACCAGCCGAGCAAGGACGGCTCGTCCGCCAACTACTGGTCGTCCTCGCTGGCGAGCCTGGACGTGCACTACTCGTCCGGCCCGGCCAACCACTTCTTCTTCCTGCTCTCCGAGGGCAGCGGCGCGAAGACGATCAACGGCGTCAGCTACAACTCGCCCACCTACAACGGCTCGACGCTCACCGGCATCGGCCGCGACAAGGCGGTCAGGATCTGGTACAAGGCGCTGACCGAGTACATGACCTCGACCACCAACTACAAGGGCGCCCGCACCGCGACGCTGAGCGCGGCATCGGCCCTGTACGGCTCCTCCTCCACCGAGTACAGCGCGGTGGCGGCGGCCTGGACCGCGGTCAACGTCACCTGACCGACCCCCGCACCGAACGGGCGGCACCCGGGCCTGAGGCGGCCCCGGGTGCCGCTTTACGCTAGGGCCCCATGTCCTTCAGTTACGAAGACGTCGGTGCCACCCGGGAGCACGACTTCTGCCCGCCCGGCTTCCACCCCCTGCATGTGCGCACCCGCGTCGGAGAGGGCCACGAGGTCTTCCGCCGCGCTGCCGAGGCCGTACTGACCTGGGACCTGCACCGGACGATGGGCGTCGGCATGGACACCTCGGCGGACCGGGCGGCCCCCGGGGTGGACGTCACCGTCACCCTGGCCGGCGGTCTGATCAAGGCCCCGTGCCGGGTGGTCTGGACGGTGGAGGAGCACCGCCGCGCCGGCTGGGCGTACGGCACGCTGGCCGGCCACCCGGAGTGCGGCGAGGAGTCCTTCGTCGTGGACCGCACCGGGGACGGCACCGTGTGGCTGACGGTGCACGCCTTCAGCCGCCCCGCGAAGTGGTACTCCCGCGCGGGCGGACCGGCGACCCGGGGACTCCAGAACGCCTACGCGCGCCGGTGCGGAACGGTGCTGCGCCGGATGTGCGGGGACGCCGAGTGACGCCCCCGCCGCCCGGGGTCAGCGCATGAGCAGCCCGGCCCCCTCCACCACGTCCTGCGAGGGCGAGGTCACCAGCCCCAGCTCCGCGCTCGACGCCAGCAGCCGGTGCGCCGGCAGGATGCGGACCGTGTAGCCGTACGGGCCGGTGCGGTCCAGGGAGAGCGGGCCCTCGTAGACCCAGCGGCCGTCCAGGTCGGGGCCGCCGGTCGACTTCAGCGGGACCGTCGTGCCGTCGGTGATGCGGTCCTCGGAGTCCACCCGGCCCGAGACCACCTGCACCTCCACGTCGTCGGGACCGAGGTCGCCGAGGCCGACCCGGACCCTGAGGCTCAGGGTGGTGCCCAGCTCCGCCGTCGTCGTGGCGACCGAGGTCTCCACGTGGTCGACCGACACCCCGTGCCAGGCGCCCCGCACCCGCGCCTTCCACGCCGCCAGTTCACGCGCCGCCTCCGCGTCCATCGCGCGGTGGGCGAGCGCGGCCGGGGCGTAGAGACGCTCCACGTACTCCCGGACCATCCGGCCGGCCAGCACCTTCGGGCCGAGCAGGGTGAGGGTCTGGCGGACCATCTCGATCCAGCGGTCGGGCAGTCCGGTCTGGCCGCGCTCGTAGAACCGCGGGGTGACCCGCTGCTCCATCAGGTCGTACAGCGCCGCGGCCTCTATGTCGTCGCGCCGGTCGGCGTCGGTCGCCGAGCCGTCCGCCGTGGGGATCGCCCAGCCGAAGTCCGGCTGGAACCATTCGTCCCACCAGCCGTCCAGCACCGACAGGTTCAGACAGCCGTTCAGGGCGGCCTTCATGCCGGAGGTGCCGCACGCCTCCAGCGGCCTGAGCGGATTGTTCAGCCAGATGTCGCAGCCCGGGTACAGCTTCTGCGCCATGGCCATGCCGTAGTCGGGCAGGAAGACGATCCGGTGGCGGACCCGCGGGTCGTCCGCGAACCGCACCAGGTCCTGGATCAGCCGCTTGCCGCCGTCGTCCGCCGGGTGCGCCTTGCCCGCCACCACGATCTGGACCGGCCGCTCGGGGTGGAGCAGCAGGTCCATCAGCCGGTCCCGGTCGCGCAGCATCAGCGTCAGCCGCTTGTACGAGGGCACCCGGCGGGCGAAGCCGATGGTCAGCACGTCGGGGTCGAGCACCCCGTCGATCCAGCCCAGCTCCGCGCTGCCCGCGCCGCGCTGCCGCCACGAGGCGCGCAGCCGTTCCCGCACCTCCGTCACCAGCTGCTCGCGCAGGACCCGGCGCAGCTCCCAGATGTCCTGGTCGGGGATGTCCGCGACGGCGTCCCAGCGTTCGGAGCCGCCGACCGTGAAAGCGTCCTCGGTGCGCTGGACGCCGATCTGGCGGGCGCCGAGCCGGAAGACCTCGGGGGCCACCCAGGTCGGGGCGTGGACGCCGTTGGTGACCGAGGTGATCGGCACCTCGTCGGCGTCGAAGCCCGGCCACAGCCCGGAGAACATCTCGCGGCTGACGTTGCCGTGCAGCAGCGAGACACCGTTCGCCCGCTGGCCCAGGCGGAGCCCCATCACCGCCATGTTGAACAGGTTCGGCTCGCCCCCGGCGTAGGTCTCCATGCCGAGCCGGAGGATGCGTTCGACGTCGATGCGCGGGAGTTCGGCGTCGGGCCCGAAGTGGCGGGCGACCAGCTCGCGGTCGAAGCGGTCGATGCCGGCCGGGACGGGGGTGTGGGTGGTGAAGACGGTCCCGGCCCGCACCGCCTCCAGGCCGGAGTCGAAGTCCAGCCCCCGGTCGCACAGTTCGGCGATCCGCTCCAGGCCGAGGAAGCCCGCGTGCCCCTCGTTGGTGTGGAAGACCTCGGGGTCGGGATGGCCGGTCAGCCGGCAGTACGTCCGGACCGCCCGCACACCTCCTATGCCGAGGAGCATCTCCTGGAGCAGCCGGTGCTCGCTGCCGCCCCCGTAGAGCCGGTCGGTCACCCCGCGCTCGCCGAGGTCGTTCTCCTCGACGTCGGAATCGAGCAGCAGCAGCGGGACCCGGCCGACCTGGGCCAGCCAGACCCGGGCGTGCAGCGAACGGCCGCCGGGCAGGGCGAGGGAGACCTGGGTGGGGGTGCCGTCGACCTCCCTGAGCAGCCCCACGGGAAGCTCGTTGGGGTCGAGCACCGGGTAGGTCTCCTGCTGCCAGCCGTCCCGGGACAGGGACTGCCGGAAGTACCCGTGGCGGTAGAGCAGCCCCACACCGATCAGCGGCACTCCGAGGTCGCTGGCCGACTTCAGATGGTCGCCGGCCAGGATGCCCAGGCCGCCGGAGTACTGCGGCAGCGCGGCGGTGATGCCGAACTCGGGGGAGAAATAGGCGACGGCCGCCGGCAGGTCGGCGGACTGCGCCTGGTACCAGCGGTCACCGGAGACATAGTCGCTCAGGTCGTCGGCGACCGCGGTCAGCCGGCGCAGGAAGCGGCGGTCCTCGGCCAGCTCGGCCAGCCGCTCCGGCGGCACACTGCCCAGCAGGCGTACGGGATCACCGTCCGAGGCGGCCCAGCGTTCGGGGTCGACGGACTGGAAGAGGTCGCGGGTCTCCGCATGCCAGGACCAGCGCAGATTGCGCGCGAGGTCGCTGAGCGGCCGGAGGGGTTCGGGGAGAACGGGACGGACGGTGAATCGACGGATCGCCTTCACATTCCACCTCGGCAGGCGTGCGGAAGTGGACGCACGGCGGTGTGCGTCCTGTCATCATCTGCACGGTATCGGTGATGGCGCTCCGTAACCACGGCGCCTTTCCCGGCGCCTCCACCGAGGCTCCGGACGCACTCCAGTCGGACCATCGTCCGCGCTCCGTCCGAAAGCCGCCGCAACCGTCCCGGATCCGCCATCGGGGATATGGCCGATTCCGCCCCTACAGGCGTCCTTGTGGTGACTTCGCCGCCCGCGAGAGGCTGCTGACCGGCGGTCCGGCCCGCGCCGGGCGCACCCGGCGGTCGAAGGCGGCCGGACGCCGAGTCGAGGAGGGGACTCGGACCATGGCACGGACGCGAACCCGGCGTCTGCGCCGGGCGGGAGGCCTGGCCGCGGTGATGTGCGCCGCGGCACTTTCGGCCATCGGCCCGCCCGCGCACGCCGCACCCACGGGGCGGATACTCGGCGCCGGTGAACCCGGCTCCGTCAGCGGCAGCTACCTGGTGACGCTCAAGGGGGGAACGAGGGCTCCGTCGGCGGCCGGCACCGGCATCGCCGAGGGGTACGGGGCGAGAATCAGCCACATCTACGGAACCGTTCTCAACGGTTACGCCATCAGGGCGAGCGAGAGACAGGCCGAGCGGCTCGCGGCGGACCCACGCGTCGCCTCGGTCGTCCAGGACACCACCGTGCGCGTGGAGCGCACCCAGAAGAACCCGCCGTCCTGGGGGCTGGACCGCGTCGACCAGCGGAGTCTGCCGCTGAACGGCCGCTACACCTCCCCGGACTCGGCGGGCGCCGGGGTGACCGTCTACGTCATCGACACCGGGATCCGGGTCTCGCACCGGGACTTCGGGGGCCGGGCCGGGCACGGCTGGGACTTCGTCGGCGACGACGCGTCGGCGGGCGACGGCAACGGCCACGGCACGCATGTCGCGGGCACGGTCGCCGGGGCCCGGTACGGCGTCGCCAAGAAGGCGACGGTGGTCTCGGTCCGCGTCCTGGACAGCTCCGGCGCCGGCACGACCGCCCAGGTCATCGCGGGCGTCGACTGGGTGACCAGGAACGCCAGGAAGCCGGCGGTCGCCAACATCAGCCTGGGCGGCGGCTACCACGACCGGCTCAACGCGGCCGTGCGCAACTCGATCGCCTCCGGTGTCACCTACACGGTCGCCGCCGGGAACGACGGACTCCCCGCCGGCCTGTACTCACCGGCGAGCGTGAGCCAGGCCCTCACGGTCGGCGCCACGGACCGGCGGGACGCGCGGGCGGACTTCTCCAACTACGGCTCGGCACTGGACCTGTTCGCCCCGGGCGTCTCGGTCACCTCGGCCTCGTACGTCAGCGACACCGCCCGCGCGACCTACTCCGGTACGTCGATGGCGGCACCGCACGCGGCGGGCGCGGCGGCGCTGTACCTGGCCGACCACCGCGCGGCCAGTCCCGCGCAGGTCGCCGGGGCGCTGCGGGCCGGGGCGGCGAACGGCAAGGTATCCGGGCGGGGGCTCGGCTCACCGAACAAACTGCTCCAGGTACCGGGCCCTTAGCGGTCCGTTGGCGGCGCGTTGGCCGTGGCGCGGAACGATCGGCCCCGTCCGGCGTGGACGGGGCCGGTCTTGTGCGCCGATGTACGCGTGAGTAGTTAACAAAGCGCCGGATTGCTCACCCGAATAGGGTGGGAAGGCTCCTCCGGTACGCCCCACAGGCACACCACAGCAGCACACCGCAGGACCCACCTCCCCACAGCCATCCGCCCACCCACGTTGACGCGGACAGGAGCGGTCATGCCCGCCAAGCACCACTCGTCAGCACCCCCGACGCGCAAGCCCGAAGCACCCCCCGTCCCTCCCCCGGCAGCCGCCGGACCGCCCGCGGCCGGGCCACCCCCGGCGCCCGGCGCTCCCGTTGTCGGGCGCATTCCCGTGCTCGACGTCCGCCCGGTCGTCCAGGGGGGCCGCCGGCCCGCCAAGGCCGTGACGGGCGAGACGTTCCAGATCTCCGCCACCGTGTTCCGCGAGGGGCACGACGCCGTGGCCGCCAATGTCGTGCTGCGCGGCCCGGACGGCCGTGAGGGCCCCTGGACGCCGATGCGCGAGCTGGCGCCCGGCACCGACCGCTGGGGCGCCGAGGTCACCCCGGACGGTCCGGGCCTGTGGACGTACACCGTGGAGGCGTGGGGGGACCCGGTCGCCACCTGGCACCACCACGCCCGGATCAAGATCCCGGCCGGGATCGACACGGAGCTGGTCCTGGAGGAGGGCGCCCGGCTGCTCGAACGGGCCGCCACCGACGTTCCCGCCGACCGGCGCGCGGTCCTGCTCGACGCGGTGGAGCGCCTCCGGGACGACACCGCCCCGCCGACCGCCCGGCTCGCCGCCGCGCTGTCCTCCGAGGTGGAGGCGGTACTGGCCCGGTATCCCCTGCGCGAGTTCGTCACCGTGTCCGACCCGCTGCCGTTGCTGGTGGAGCGGGAGCGGGCGTTGTACGGGGCGTGGTACGAGTTCTTCCCGCGGTCGGAGGGCACCGAGGAGGTGCCGCACGGGACGTTCCGTACCGCGGCGCGGCGGCTCGCGGCGATCGCGGACATGGGCTTCGACGTGGTGTACCTGCCGCCGATCCATCCGATCGGGACGACGTTCCGCAAGGGCCGCAACAACACCCTCGACCCCGCGCCGGAGGATGTGGGGGTGCCGTGGGCGATCGGCTCGCCGGAGGGCGGCCATGACGCGGTGCACCCGGATTTGGGGACGGTGGAGGACTTCACCTGGTTCGTGGAGCAGGCCCGCGCGCGGGGTCTGGAGGTGGCGCTGGACTTCGCGTTGCAGTGCTCGCCGGACCATCCGTGGGTGGAGAAGCACCCGGAGTGGTTCCACCACCGGCCGGACGGGACGATCGCGTACGCGGAGAACCCGCCGAAGAAGTACCAGGACATCTACCCCATCGCCTTCGACGCCGACCTGGACGGGCTGGTCGC
>NZ_JBEZNL010000032.1:0-15836 GCF_040653275.1 Streptomyces sp. NPDC048002
CGCGGCCTGCTTCCGGGCGGCGTCCGCGGGGGCCACCGCGGTGCGGGCCAGGGCGACCGGGCGCGCCGCCGCCCGGGCGATCCCGGCCGCCTCGTCGAGGGCGCGCTGAGCGGCGTCCCGGGCGGCACGCAGCCCACCGGAGGCGCGCCGCTTCTTCCAGTACGCCTTGTCCGCGTCGACCCAGGCCTGGCTCGCGGCGGCGACCGCGTCCCATGCCTTCGAGGCGCTCTCGGGGAAGTTCGTGTCGGTGACGAGTCTCAGCTCGCGGGCGACGTCCTCCCGGATCCAGGTGACGACGTACGCCTTGGACTCCATCGCCTGCGGACCCGAGCGGGCCTTGCTCAGGGTTCCGCCCCGGATCCGGTTGGCGAGCCTGGAGTCGACGATGCTCCGGTGCACGTCGCCGACGCCGGTCCAGGCGGCGGGGACGGCGAACAGGAACGAACGGCCGGTCTTCGGTTTGAGGTTGCGGGAGGTCAGGTGGTCGTCGCCGACCGGCATCCCGTCGCCGTCGAGGTCGTAGGGGCCGGGGCCGAAGAGTCCGATCTGGTTGAGACCCGCGTTGTTGGGCGAGTCGTACAGGAAGGCGCCGCCGAGGCTTCCGGACTGGCTGTGCTCGCCGGAGGAGGAGGTGCCGGCGTTCTCCCCGTACCGTCGGAGCACCTCCAGCTTCTTGCCGTCGGCGACCGTCAGCAGCAGCGCGCCGCTGAAGTCGGGCACGGAGCGCAGGGTCAGCTGTCCGGAGTCGGTTCCGACGAGGGATTTCTCGGTCAGCCCGGCGACCTGGTAGCCGTCCGGCTCGGTGGTGCGCGGGTAGAACGCGGTGACGGCCATGGAGCTGGTGCCGTCCTCCAGGGCTTGCGCCGAGCCGGTGCCCGGCCGGGTCAGGCCGGTCTCCCTGGTCCTGCGCAGGAGTTCGGTGAGGGCGGCGGTGTCGGGACCCTCCTCGGCCTCCAGGGCGCGGAGGTCGAAGCCGGTGTCGTACGCCTTGGTGAGGAGCAGGTCGTTGGCGATGCGGAGGTTCTCGACGCCGATGATGCCGCGGGGGTGCATCCCGTTCTCGGGGAAGGTGAACGGGCGTGCCACGCCCTCCCCGTCCAGGACCGTCAGCGGCTGCGGCACGGCGGGCAGGGGCACCGGCCGGGGCGGCAGGGCGAGCGCCGGGTCGGCGGCGGGGTCCGGGGCGGGCAGGGTGCCGCCGGTCCCGTCCGCATCCGACGGCGTGGGCTGCATCAGGCTGAGCGGCACGTGTTCGCGCAGCGCGCCGACGTCGTCCTCCTCGACGATGCGCAGCCGCCCCCGGAGGCGGTCCAGCGCCGTGGGCCCGCCCTTCCCCGACTCACCGGTGTCGGGGGTGTCGTCGGCCTCCAGAACGATCCGCATGCGGTACGGGGTGACGGTCTCCGCGTGCGGTTCGGTGGACGCCGCCCGGTAGATGGTGACGGTGGTGACGGTGTGGCTCGACGCGATCGTCTTGCGGTGGGAGCCGCTCTCCGTGTACGCGGGTCCGGCGCCCGGGACGTACGGGTTGCCGGTGTACACGGGCTGGCTGGTCAGGAAGCCCACGTCCACCCCGGAGGACGCCTCCGAGTTCCGCTGGACGGTTTCGATGGCCCGCCGGTTCTCCTCCAGTTCCACGCTGTGGTCGAGGCCCTCGAACACGGGCGTACCGGCGATGAGTTCGACCCGCACCCGGACCCGGCGGCTGCCGATCCGGACGCTGCCCCAGCCCCAGCCGCCGCCGCTGACCAGGGTCGAGGGACGCGTGCTCGTCATCTCCCCCTTCAGGGCCCGGGTGGCGCGGGCGGTCACCAGTTGACGGATCCGCTCCCTGCTCTCGTCGTCGAGCCCCAGTTCCCGGATCCGCCCGTCGAAGGCGAGCAGGACGCCGCTGGGATCGAGGGCGTTGACCGCGAAGGAGCCGAAGGCGGCGCCGCGCAGCCAGGGTTGCGGCTCCCACGGCAGCCGGGTGTAGCGGGGGACCTCGCCCATGCCGTCGTCGAGCAGCCCCAGCCGGTGGGCGCTCTTCTCCGGCAGATGTCCCAGGAGGCCGCCGGGGGTGGTCAGTTCGGTGCCGGCGGCCCCCGCCAGTGAGCGCGGCACGAGGGCGGTGGCGGCGGCCGCGTTGCCGATCCGGCCCGTCCCCAGCCGGCTGGAGAGCAGCGCGAACCAGTGCTGCACGTCGCCCGCCACCAGCACCTGGTGGGTGAAGCCCTTGCGGTTCATGTCCGCGACGACCGTCCGCACGACACCGACGCTGTGCGTGCCGGAGGTGGAGACGGGGTTGGCGACGATGCCGTACGCGCCCATGACGCCGTGGCCCGGGTGCTGGGCGACGGAGTAGACCAGTTGGCCGCCGAAGACGAAGCTCGTACTGTTGCTGATCTTTCCGGCCGCCTGGCGGGTGCCGCCGAGCGTCATCTCGGTGTCCATGGCCATGGGCGGCGTGAGCGGGCGGAGGTCGCCGACGGTGGTCGCGTAGCGGAAGGTTCCCCACAGCTCCCCGTACGGGCCCTTGCCCAGCAGGCCGCTGCCGACCAGCCCCAGCGGTCCCGAACTCTGGTCGAAGCTCGCGGTCAGGTACTGGGGGGTGAAGGTGCGGACGACGGCCTCGCGGGTGGCTGCGCCGTCCTTCGACAGCTGCCAGGCGCTGCCCGAGGCCGTCCTCAGGACCCGGTCCACCTCCGCGACCAGGGCGGGTGAGAGCACCACGTTCACGATCACGAAGGGGTGCTGCCGGAAATCCTTGAACCGCGGTGTGCCGCGGTCGGCCAGCCGTCCCGCCGGTCGGCCGCCGTCGGCGGGAAGCGTCAGGTCGCCCTTGGCGAGGGCCAGGGCCCGAGCGGTGTTCATGGAGGTCGGGGCGGGCTCGTCGGCGAGATACGGGTTCAGGGCCCCGTCCGCGTACGGGTCGGCGTCCGGCGTGTGCTGCACGGGGACGCCGATGAGCACCTGGCCGGTCCTCGGGCCACCGCCCTTGAGGTGTCCGAGCGCCGTCCGCCCGAACAGGATGTTGACCGGCTCGTCCAGGACCAGCAGTCCCGGCAGGCCGAGGCCCAGGCCGCGGATCAGGCCGCGGGGCCGCCAGTAGCCGCTCAGGGTCGCGGTCAGGGCGAGGTCGTAGCGGTACAGGTGCGTGGGCTGGTTGCTCACCGACATCGGCTCGTTGGTGACGGTGGAGCCGAAGGCCGTCTCGGCCTCCCACTGCCGGCCGTGGCGGGCGCCCAGGGTGAGGCCGAGGGTGTTGCGGGGCAGGCCGGCGTCGTCGACGTTGTTGTCGCGGCCCGAGAAGGTGCCCTCGAAGCCGAGGTCGAGGCCCTGCTTGGCACTGGTCTGGCCGTCGAGCCGGTCGACTCCGAGGGCGCTGAAGCGCATGCCCTCGTCGGTGTCCTTGCCCTCGTACCGCCGTCCCGTCAGCGTCCCGTGCACCCGGACGGTGTAGTAGGTCTGTCCGACCGAGTCGGGGTCGGTGAGCCGGATCGGCAGGCCGATCGTGGTCAGGGCCTCCAGGTTGGCGGTGATGTTCTGCTGGGACAGCACGCCGAGGACCTGGAGGGTGTTCTGGAGGGCGATCCGGTACTTGACGGGGTCCTTCCAGCGGGGCGGCATCGGCAGGCTCCGGGCCGCGTCGAGCAGCCGGTCCGGGTCGCGTCCCAGCAGGTCGTTGAAGCGGGCCCGCCAGCCCTTCGGCAGATTCGGCGGCAGCAGTTGGTCCAGGGGCACCACGAGCCCTTCGCGCAGATGCGCGAGGGAGTCGACCACTCCGTCGGCGAAGGCGTCCAGCAGGGTGCGGCCGACGCCGTCGGCGGTGTCCGGTGCGACCCGGGTGCGCCGGCCGTCGTCGAAGGTGAACTCCTTCACCCGGTGCATGCCCAGGGTGCGCGGGCGGTCCACGGTCAGGTAGGCCGGGACGAACGGCGGAGCGGCGCCGTGGCGCAGGGCCAGGGAGGTGCCGTCGTCCCAGCCGGCCAGCCGTCGCGCCTCGGAGCTGGTCATCCGGTCCAGGCTCCAGGTCAGGAAGCGTGTCGGCGGGGCGTTGTCGCCGGCCCGCCGCACCCGTACCGACTTCACGACCACGTAGAGGGCGGTCCTGGGGCCCTTGACCTGGCCGGCCGACTTCAGGGTGCCGGCCCCGCCGAGGCCGGCCGCCCAGGTCCGCGCGAAGGAGTACTGGGCGGTCGGCCCGAACTGGAGCCGCAGGTCGAAGGGGGCGGTGCCGGGGTCGAAGAAGTTGAAGGCGGGTCCGGCGACGGCTTGCAGCAGCAGGCTTCTGCCCTGGGCACGGCTCCGCTCGCTGCGGACGGTGGAGGTGTTGATGTCCCGCATCTCGGCCTGGTCGGTCTCTCCGACGAGTACCGCGGCGCGGGGGATCAGCTCCTCCACCACGAAGACGCCGAGCGGGGACTTCTTCCGGTCGTCGGCGAAGAGCGGCGGAGTGGTGATACGGCCGCGTGCCATCGTGCTGCCGTGCCGCTGGAAGCTGTCCCCGGAGAAGAAGATGTCCAGCTCGGTGTAGGCCGAACTGCCGGGCAGGGCGCCGATCTGCGCGGCGGCCCAGTCGCGGATCGCGGCGACCGGACCGAAGCCCTCGATGCGGACGAAGCGGTACTGGGCGTCGCGGTCCAGGGTCATGGAGCGCGGGATCCGGCCCGGCTCCGGCATCTTCGTCACGCTGTCCGGCAGCCGCACCGTCAGTCCGTTGCGGACGCCGAAGGAGAAGCGGGCCGGCACCGTCGGGTCCGTCCCGGTCTCCGTGGCCGCCTCGTCCTCTAGGCCCGTGACGACCCGCCCCGCGGTGTCGGTGACGTGGATCTCGAAGTGGACGTCGTCGAGGTAGGACCGGGACTTGTCGAGCGTCCGGGTCTCCATCTGGTTCATGCGCTGGTCGGTGAGGGTGTAGCCGACCTTGTCGATGAAGCCGAAGCGCAGGGCGATCCGGCCGAACCCGCCGAAGGCGGCCGTGCCCGCGGGACCGATCGGTCCGCCCAGGCCGTACTGGGAGTTGGCCTGCATGTTCTTGGTCAGCCCGAAGGTCGCGGCCGCCCGGTGCATGCTGTCGATCTTCGAAGCGTCGCCGACGCCGTCGTCGAACGGGCTCCACCGGCCGTGGTGCCGTGCCCTGAGGTACAGGACCCGGACCTTCCCGTCCGCGTTGACGTAGGGGAACGGCCGCCCGGTGCCGTCCGCCAGTGTCTTCGGCTTGTCCCGGAGGGTCTGCCGGATGTCGGTCAGCAGGCTTCCGTCGGCGGGACGGGCGTCCGGCCTGCGCAGCAGCTCGCGCTCGATCTCGTCCAGGATCTGCTCGACACCGCGCAGGGCCACCGCGCTCTGGCCGAAGGTGGCGGGGTTGGCCAGGAGTTCTCCGACCTCGGCCGCGGTCAGGCCGGCCGGCAGGAGCGCCTGGAGGTCGTCGACGTACGCGGGCATGCGTCGGCCGTCGGCGAACCGGGCCGGGGTGCGGCGGCCCCGGGACGGCGGTGTCATGGCCCGGTCGAGCCGGGGGGCGTCCGGGGGCGGGGGGTCGGTCTCGGTGGGCTGGGTCCTTACGGCTGCCGTGTCGGTGGGCTTGGGGATCGGCTCGGTCGGCTTGGGGTTCGGAGTCGGCTCGGTCGGCTTCGGGTTCGGCTCGATCGGCTTCGGCTCGATCGGCTTCGGCTCGATCGGCTTCGGCTCGATCGGCTTCGGCTCGATCGGCTTCGGCTCGATCGGCTTCGGCTTCGGCGTCGTGGTCTCCGCCTCGCCCGCCAGGGTGGCGGACTGCGCGTCAAGAGCCGTCGCGGGCCCGGGAGTCGGCCGGGTCACCGACCAGTCGTCGGCACGTTGACGCTGCCCGGATGCCACAGGGAGCAGGGCCAGTACCCGCGGCTTGGCCGGATCGCTCTGCGCGAGCAGATCCACGGGCCCCGGTGAGGTCCAGACGCCACGTCCGGTCCCGGCGCCGATGACCGCGCGCCGACCGGTCTCCGGCGGATCCGCGGGCGCCGTGGTCGTGGAGGCCAGCACGATGTCGGCCTTGCGCGGGAAGGCGTTCAGCGCCGGGTCCAGCGCCAGCAGTTCGGCGATCTCCTCGTAGGGCACCACGGCCCGGAAACCGCCCGGCAGTTCCATGGTCAGGTGAGCGGGCCCGGCCTCGCCGAGCACCAGGTACGGAGTGGGCCGGGCGGCGTCGGCGGTCCACGGCATCCTCGCCCCGCGCAGCGGGCGGTGGCCGCCGTCCGCAGTGGCCGCCATGACGAGGGCGGTGTCCGGGTCCATGGTGGCCCCCGCCCGCCCCGGCGCCCAACTCCGCCCGGCCGGCGCGCCCGCGGCGTCGAGCAGCAGGGTGTCCGGCGAGAGGGCGCCGAGCGTCTCCAGGTGGAAGGCGCCCAGTTCGACGGGGTTGTACACATCGACGCCTACCGCCGCGGCCCGCACCACCAGTTCGAGGAGGTCGGGCAGCCGGGACGGGTCCGGCCGGTCCAGGTGCAGGATTCTTGCGGTGAGGGCGGCGGGATCGGGGGTCGCGCTCTCCCACTCCAGGGCCTTCACCGTGGCCCAGAACAGCCGGGCTCGTTCGGGCGGCCCGACGAGGGAGGGGGCCAGTCCGAGGACGTGGGCGGCCTCGTCGGCCACCTCCTCGTCCGTGAGGCCGCTCATGCCCCGGCCCACGGTGGTCACGGACGGCAAGGCGGTGAAGTCCGTGAGGACGGTACCGGGTCGCAGCCGCACCGCCTCGGCGGCCTTGGCCAGCAGCTCCCGATAGGCGTCGGGCCCCAACTCCGCGTCCGCCGCGCCGTGGTGCTCCCGCGCGCGGATCTCTCGGGCGGCCCGCTCGAACAGGTCCAGGCCGAACGGGATGACGTCGCGCAGCACCGGGTCGGCGTCCCGCATGGCCTCCAACGCGCCGATACCTGACAGGAGTTCCCCGTAACGGCTGTCGTCCTCGATCGACGGTCCGAACGTCATCCGCAGCGCGCGGATCAGCCGCAGGGTCCGTTCCCGGGTCGCCGCGGAGACCGGCAGCGCCGGGTCGGTGTGCAGCCCCGCGGCTCGGGCGCGGTCGTCGAGCGCGGCGCCCTCGGGTTCGGGCCGGTGCTCCAGCCACTGGCCGCGCCGGCCGCGCGAATCCGTGAGGACGAAGTGGGAGACCCGGCCGTCGTCGCCCTGCTTGAAGCCGACCTCCTGGGTGGCGCCGTACACGGTCCGGCGGGTCTCGTTGGCCACGTGCTGGCTCTGGCTGAGGTCGGCCAGCGGGTCGGGGACGAACGTGTCGGTGACGAGCTTGCGCCTGCGGGACAGGCCGGGCGGTGTGGCGCCGAAACACTCCTGAAGCAGGACGGCGTGGTTCTCGGGCAGGCGCGCCAGACTGGGACGGCGTCTGAGCATGCCGCCCAGGGCGCCCTTCCGGGCCCGGTGCCGGGGGTTGGACGTGGTCGGCAACAGCGTCTCGCCGGGCAGGCCGTGCGCGGAGAAGACGTACACGGGCTTGCCGGCGAACGGGACGGTCACGTCGTCCCTGGTCCACGTCCCCTCCAGCCGGTTGACGTGGTACAGCTCGGTCGCCGTCGTCGCATGCCGGACCCCCGGCAGCAGGCGTGCGCGGTCGCCGTCCTCGAACACGGCCCTGCCGATGGGCCCTTGATCGGTGACGACGGTGTGGGACTGCAAGTCCTGTTCCCAGAAGGGGGCGTGGGAGGACTCCTCCGGGTCGGGCAGCTCGCCCGGACGGCTGAGGATCCAGTCGGCCCGGTCCCCGCGGGCGCCCCTCCGCGGCCGGAGGTAGGGGTGGGAGGCGGATCCGTCCGGGACGCCTGCGATGTCCGCCTCCCCGTCGGCGGACCAGACGTCCCTGCCGGTCCGATCCGCCAGCACGCGCGGCAGTTCGAGGCCTCCCCCGCCGGCGTCGGAGACGAGCAGCAGCACCGGCACCCCGGCCGGGAGGGCGCTCAACTGCTCGTCCAGGGCGAGCAGTTCGGCGAAGACGTCGAGGGGCACCTCGCGCGGGGCGCCGTCGAATCCGCGTACGACGATCCCGTGGCGGTCGCCGTCGGCCCGTACGACGTACGGTCCGGGGGCTCCGGGCCGGTGCCAGGGGGCCGGGTCGACTGTGTCGGGCGGGAGCTTGCCGTCGGCCGCCGGTCCACGCCGTGCCGTACGGGTGGCGTCCAGGCCCGTGGTCCGGTCCGGGTCCTGGGTCCAGTCGCGGCCGGGAGTGCCGGTGGGCAGGGCTCGGGTGGGTGACAGGACGCCTTGGCTGCGCAGGTGGAGCGCGGACAGAGTGGCCAGGCCGTTCGCCGACCGCGCCGCCGGGTGACCCGCCGCCGCGAGCACCGCGGAGCGATGGGCGCCGGTCACGGCGGTTCCCGGCGCCAGGAGCAGCACCCGGCGGGCCACGGCGTCGAGGTCGAGCGGGCCGTGGCCCAGAAAGGGGTCCGCCGAGCGGAGCCGGTCCAGGCGCGTGACGGCGTCGAGGAGTTCGGCGTGGAGCGTGGAGTCGACGACGTCCGGGCCGTACACGGCGGCGAGCAGTTCCCGGTACCGGGCCTGCTCGGAGGGCCGGGGAGACCGCTCCCCGAACACGTCGTCGTCCAGGTGGTCCGGTACGGGCAGCTCGGGAGCCGCTGGCCCTTCGGCCTCGGGCCCGCTGCCGGTTCCGTCGCGGTCCGCGAAGGTGACGTCGTCCACCTCGGGGACGGCGGTACCCGGTGCGGTGAGGTCGCCGGGCCGGACCGCCGACCAGTCGGCCGCGGCGGGGCGCCCCGGCGCGCTCGGCAGCAGGGAGAGGACGTACGGACCGGACGGCCCCGTCGGGGCGAGGCCGACGCTGCCGTGCGAGGCCCATACGGCGCGTCCGGTCGCGGCGCTGACGACGGCACGCGGATCGGCACCGGCCCGGGGTCCGCCGTCGGACGCTCCCGTGCTCGGGGCCGCCGCCTTCGGCACGGCCAGGACGATGTCCGTGCCGTTCTGCGGACGGGAGTTGAGCACCGGGTCGCGGGCGAGCAGTTCGGCGACCTCGTCGTAGGGGACGCGGCCGCGGAAGCCGCCGGGCAGGGTCATGAGGACGTGGTCCGGGCCGCCTCCTGCGGACACCAGATAGGCGGACGTGGTGCCGGGGGCGTTCCACGGCGGGGGTTCCTGGGCCACCGCGCGGAAGCCGCCGCCCGGCTTGGGCGCGGCCAGCACCACCCGGTCGGTGGCCGTGGTGGGGGTCGCGTTCGGCGGGGCCGGCGACCAGCGTCTGCCGGCCGGCGCCCCGTCGGGGCCGAGCAGTCGGGTCTCCGGCGCGAGCGCCCCGAGGGTCTCCAGGTGGAACGCGCCCAGTTCCGTCAGGTTGTCCACGTCGACGCCGACGGCCGCCGCGCGTGCGACGAGGTCGAGGAGTTCGGGCCGCCGGGCCGGGTCCGGGTGCTCCAGATGCAGGACGCGGCCGGTGAGGGTGTCCGGGTCGGGCGTGCGGCTCTCCCACTCCAGGGCCTTCACCGTCGCCCAGAACAGCCGGGCCCGCTCGGGTGGCCCGACGAGTGCCGGGTCCAGGCCGAGGACGCGGGCGGTCTCGGCGTCGTGTGCGGCGGGTTCGAGCGTGCCCAGTCGCCGGGCCGCCGCGGTCACTTGGGGCAGGGCGACGAAGTCGGAGAGCACGGTGTCGGGGCGGCGGCGCAGGGCCTCGGCGGCCCGGTCGAGGAGGTCGCGGTAGGTGTCGGCGTCCGGGGCGCCCGGCCGGCCGGCGCGGGCCGCGCGCTCAAAGAGGTCGACGCTGAACGGGCCGGCGTCGGTCAGGGCGGCATCGGCGGCGCGCATGGTCTCCAGCGCGCCGATTCCGGCGAGCAGGTCGCCGTACCGGCTGTCGTCCTCGATGTGCGCGCCGAACGTGAGCCGCAGAGCGCGGATCAGTCGCAGGGTCCGTTCCCGGGTCGCCTCGGGGACCGGCAGGGCCGGGTCGGTGTGCAGGCCGGCCGCGCGGGCGCGGTCGTCGAGACGGTCGCCGGTGGGTTCCGGCCGGTGCTCCACCCACGCTCCCCGCCGGCCGCGCGAGTCGGTGTAGAGGCGGTGCACGAAGGTGCGGTCGGGCAGCACCGCGAAGCTGACCATGTGGGTGCCGCCGTAGGTGGTGCGCCCAGTCTCGTTGGCGACGTGCTGGCTCTCGCTGACGACGGCGAGCGGGTCCGGGACGAAAGTGTCGTCGATGCCCCTGCGGGTGCGGACCACGCCCGGCGGCTTGGCACTTGAGCACGCCTCCATCACGACGCCGTGGTCCGCGGGGAGCCGCGCGAGGCTCGGACGCCGTTTGAGCATCCCGCCCGTCTCCCGCTCGTGGGTGTGGTGCCCCGGGCCCGTCGTGGTCGGTACCCGGGTCGCCCCGGGCCGGGCGTGGGCGCTGAAGACGTACACGGGCTTCCCGGCGAACGGGACCGGCTTGTCGTCCTTGGCCGACTCGCCCGTGGCGGGGTTGTAGTGCCACAGCTCCGACGACTCGGTGGCCAGCCGCAGCGCCTCGATCCGGCGCGGGGCCTCGGCGTCCTCGAAGACACCTCTGCCGATGGTGGTCCCGCTGTCGTCGACGACGCTGTGGGAGCGCACCTCGCGTTCCCACTCGGGCGTGTCCCCGTACTCCTCCGGGTCGAGCACCTGGCCGGGGGTGCTGCGGATCCAGTGGGCGCGCGGCATGCCCGCACCGGCCTGCAAGGAGACGACGTACGGCTGCGAGGGATCCTGCTGCGGGGACACCTTCACGGTGCCGTTGGCCGACCAGACCTCCCGGCCCAGGCGGTCGGCGGCCAGGCGGGGCAGCTCCAGGCCCCGCGCACCGGCGTCGGGGACCAGCAGCACCACGGGAGTGCCGGGCGGCAGCGCGGCCAGCGCGGGGTCGCGGGCGAGCAGCGCGGCGAACACGTCGAGGGGCACCGGGCGCGGGGAGCCGTCGTGGCCGCGTACGACGATCCGCTCGTGGTTGCCCTCGGCCATCACGACGTACGGGGCGGGCTCGCCGGGCCGGTGCCAGGGCGCGGTGCGCACATCGCCGCGGGCGAGGCCCCCGTCGCCCTGGCGGACGACCGTGCCCACGTCGTCGAGGTCGAGGCCCGGGACGTCGGCGGTCGTCCAGTTGCGGCCGAGGAGGGCCCCGTCGTCGGCGGTCAGCGCCTGACCGGCGGAGAGCACGCCCCGGAGTTCGAGGTGGAAGGCGGCCAGTTCCGCCAAGCTGCCGGCCGGCGCCACCGCCGGGTCCATCGCCACCCGGAACAGCTCGCTGCGCTGACCGTCGGTCACCGGGGCGGCCGGGTCCAGTAGCAGGACGCGCCGGGTCAGGGAGTCCAGGTCGAACGGCGCGTCACGCAGTGCCGGGTCGGCCAGCCGCAGCTCGTCGAGGTGCTCCAGGGTGTCACGGAGGGCGGGGTAGATCCGGTGGGTGTCGATGTCGGGCCCGAAC
Source organism: Streptomyces sp. NPDC048002 (assembly GCF_040653275.1). Taxonomy (NCBI): domain Bacteria; kingdom Bacillati; phylum Actinomycetota; class Actinomycetes; order Kitasatosporales; family Streptomycetaceae; genus Streptomyces; species Streptomyces sp. NPDC048002. The sequence goes on from NZ_JBEZNL010000032.1 coordinate 11,408, forward strand.
ACGCCGGCCAGCAGCTCGCGGCCGAGGTCCGGGGTGGCCTCCGATGGCGGCTCTTGCGAGCCTTCCTGGTCCGTGTCGCTGTCGCCGTCCTCCCAGTCCATGATCATGTCGACCGAGTCGGGGGAACCGGGCTCGGACGGGGACCCCACGGGATTCCCCGCCGGTGCCCCGGAACTGAGCGGGCTGCCGTCCACGGCGGGCGGGGCGGGTGACTCCTCACCGGGTACGAGTGCGGCGGGATCCAGCGGACTGCTGGTGGCCGGGATCTCCTGGGACTCCGTGCGGATGACGGGTCGGTGCGGCGAAGGGGCGTCGGCCGTGGTGGCCGGGGTTCCGGTGGTGGCGGGGTTGAGGGTGGAGAACACGCTGTCGGCGTCGTCGGCCGAGGTGTTGCGGCGGGTGCCCGGGACCGAGTCCGCGTCCGAGTCCGGGACTGGGTCCGTGTACGGGTTCGGGTTCGAGTTCGTGTTCGTGTACGGGTTCGAGTTCGTGTACGGGTTCGAGGTGAGAGGGGAGGAGAACGGCTTGCCCGCACTGCCACCGAGTGCTCCCGAGGCGGAGACGGGAGGGAGCGAGGAGACCGACGAAACGCCGCTTACGTCGGTGAAAACCGAGTCGGAGTCGGTGAACACCGAGTCGGCGTCGCTGAGAACCGAGTCGGTATCGGTGAACACCGAGCCGGAGTCACTGAGAACCGCGTCGGTGTCATCGTTGCCGCCCAACAAGCCGGTGGTGTCGGAGCGGTGGACCGACGACGTGTACGGGACCGTGCTCTCGTACGAGTCGGCGGTGGTGATGCCGCCGGGCAGGTACGGCGGTTGGGCCGTGTAGCCCGGGCTCGTCGTCCCGGAGTCACGGCCGCCGTACCTTCCGCCCCCGCCTGACGTGTCGTTGATGTCGTCGGAGTCGAGGTCCAGGTCCCGGAAGAACTTGTCGTGCGCCCACTTTCCGCCGTACTCCGCACCCGTGGACGCCGCTTCGAAGACCAGGCCGCTGAGGCCGGCGCTCAGGAACGTGCCCGGGTTGAGGGTGAAGGTGCCCAGGAAGATCAGGCTGGTGAACGCCTCCGCGAAGGTCTCGGCCTGGCCCTCGTTGACGAAGGTGAGCGGAAGGTCGAACACTTCCTTCCAGGTCCGGTTGTCCTTGAAGATGTTGCGCACGATCGGACCGCTGAACTGGGAGAACAGTCCGCCGAACAGTCCCGCGAAAGCACCGGCCACCGCGGCCTGGCCGATGTCCGTCCAGTCGAACTTGGTACGCCTGCGGTCCGGGTCGTCCGGTGCCGTCATCGAGATCAACTGTGAGGCGAACGAGACGAACGCCTCCTGGATCGCCTCCAGCAGCACCGACAGCGGAGTGGGAACGGCCCGGCCCAGACGCTGGAGGATCAGCAGGATCGTCAGCGCGGTCCGGGCCTTCGCGATGGCGATCTCGGTGAGTGAGGTCCCTCCGGTGAAGACGGACAGCGCGGCGATGAGGGCCAGTTCGATGTTCATCAGGATGAACTCGATGAGGATCTGGTACTTCGCCTCGGAGAGCTTGATGGAGCGGTCGATCTGCTGGGCGCCGATGTCCCGGACCTCGTCGGCGAACTTCTGGAGATGGTTCTGGCCGTTGTCGTCGACGAAGAGTTTCACCGCGGCGACGAACTCGTCCGCGATCCGCGGGGGCAGCGAGTTCCCGGCGGTGGAGATCGCCCCTTTCATCGCGTCGGACAGGTCACCGATGTCGTCCGCGAGCCGCTTGTAGGGGTTGCGGCTGTCGAAGCCCAGGTCCTCGTTGCCGGTGGCGACGTTCGCGCCGACCCAGACCTCGATGAACTCCCGCAGGCCCGGCGGGAACATGATGGCCATTCAGCGCCTGTTCTCGCTCTCCGAGCCGTGCGTCTCGATGTCCTCCAGGGCCTGGTGCTGCGGCCGTTGCACATGGTCGGCCTCCGCGGCGACCGCGTCGACCAGGGCCAGGAAGCCGCCGGTGATGGCCGAGATCGTGGCCGCGACCTGTTCCTGTTCGCGCCGGACCTGCGGTCCGACCGAGTTGGCGAACTCGTCGTCGCCGCCCTCCTCGCCCCACCAGCCCGCGTACACGGCGCAGCCGTTCTCGAAGCGGGGCAGCATCTGGTCGCCGTAACGGACGGCGTCGGAGAGGTGCTTGGAGCCCTGGAGGATGGCCTCGATGTCCGCGGAGTAGTTGCTGCCCATCTCTACGCGCCCTCCTGTCGTTCGGGCCGCTCCTGCCGGTCCCGCCGGACGGCCGGGGTCTCCTCGTCCTCGACGATCTCGTCGCGGAGCCTGCTCATCGCCGTGGGCGCCGTGTCCACGGAGGTCTCGCTGAGCAGCGTGCCGAAGACGGACTCCCAGTCGACGCCCATCCGTTCGGGGGCGGCACCGCGCGAGGTCATCCTGGTGAGCGGGTCGAGGGTGGCGACGACGCGGCGGGCCATCTCGGCCCGCGCGGTGTTGGCCGCCTCCAGCACCGCCGCGGAGAGCTGGGCGGCGGCCATGGTCCGGTACTTGCCGTCGAGGAACTCCAGGCTGGTCAGTTCGCCCTTGGCTCCGACCGAGACCCGCACCGACCGGTCCGCCGAACGCGCGGTGACCGACGCCGCGTCCAGTTCGGCCCGTGCCGAGGCGGCGGCCTCCTCGGCCTCCTTGAGGTGGGCCATGGCCCGGGCCACCCGGTCCTCCATGGGCTGACTCATCCCGCTCCCCTTCTCCTGTCCGCGTCTCTCGATCCGCGTCTCTAGATCCGTGTCTCTCGTTCCGCCGCTCCTTCAGCGCCCGAGGGCCTGTGGCGCGCCGCCCTCGTCGGTGCCCCACACGTCCTCGTCCTCGGCGAGCCAGGTGGTCCGTTCCCGGTCGCCGCTCTCCGTCTGCGGCCTGCCCTCGCCCGCGCCGCCCATCGGTCCCATCGGCGGCATGAAGGGCGAACTGCTGCTGGTCTGCGTGGACCTGGGGACGACCCGGTGCTCCTCGTCGTCGGTCGAGGGCGTGGTGACGGCCGTCCGGCCGGTCCTGCCGACCCCGGGTTCGATGACGGTTCTCGTACGTTCCCCGGAGTTGCCGCCCGCCTCGCCGCCGGCCCCTCGCATCATCGGCGGGTACATGCCGGGTGAGCCCGCTCCGGTGCCCGATCCGTCGGCGGTGGCACCGGCCAGGGCGTCGCTGCCCTGCGGGCGGCCGAGCGCCTCGCTCAGGTCGTCCTGGTTGTAGAGGTTGTCGCTGAACGCGGAGGAATACGCGGAGCCGCCCGGGTTGTAGGCGGAGAGGTCGGGCGGTTCGGGAAGATCGGCGATGCGCTCCCTGATCAGCTGGTCGATGTCCTTGTCGGCGGCGCCGATCCGGTCGTACTCGGCCTGGATCTCGGCCATGCGCCGGTCGTAGTCGGCCTTGGCGTCCTTGCGGGCCTGTTCGGCCTCGGTGCGCGCCTCGTCCCGCTCCGTCTGCGCGTCGGCCTTCGCCTGCTCGTACTCGCTCCTGGCCTCGGACTCGGCGGCGTCCGCCCGTTCGAGTGCGTCCTTCTCGGCGGCGTCGATCTCCGCGATCCGCCGGTCGTACTCCTCGCGGGCCACGTTCTCGTCGGTGCCGGCGGCGATCTCGCGCTCGTACTCCTGGCGGGCTTCCGCGCGTTCCCGGTCGGCCTCCTCGCGAGCCTGGTCCCGCTGCTCCTGGGCCTCGGCCTTCTCCTGCTCGTACTCCTGCCGGGCGGCCGCCTCCTGGCGGTCGGCCTCCTGGAGCGCGGCGTCGCGTTCGGCGCGTGCCTCGGCCCGCTGCTGCTCGTACTCGGCCTGGGCCTCGGCCTTCTCGTTCTGCGCGTCCAGCCTGGCCTGCTGCTTCTCCTGGAGTGCCTCGCGCCGGGCCTCCTCCTGCTCGGCCTCCGCCCTGGCCTGCGCCTCGGCCTGTTCCTGCTTGGCCTCCGCCTTCTCGGCGGCTGCCTCCTGCTTCGCGGCCTCCTGCTCCCGCTCGGCCTCTTCCCTGGCGGCCGCCTGTTCGGCCTTGGCCTCGGCCTTCTCCCGCTCCTGTTCGGCCTTGGCCTCCGCCTTCTCCCGCTCGGCCTCTTCCTTGGCGGCGGCCTGCTCGGCCTCCGCTTCCGCCTTCTCGCGCTGCTGTTCCTGCTTGGCGGCTTCCTTCTCGGCTGCGGCCTCGGCTTTCGCGGCCTCCTGTTCGGCCTTCGCCTCGGCCCGGTCGGCCTCGTTCTGCGCCGCGGCCCGTTCGCGTTCCTTCTTCGCCTCGTCCTGCGCCTTCTGGTTCTGCGCGAGGATGAGCGCCTGCTGTTCCTTGGCCTCGGCCTTCTCGCGTTCCTGTTCGGCCTTGGCCTCCGCCTTCTCCCGCTCGGCCTCTTCCTTGGCGGCGGCCTGCTCGGCCTTGGCCTCGGCCTTCTCGCGTTCCTGTTCCGCCTTGGCCTCCGCCTTCTCGCGTTCGGCTTCCGC
>NZ_JBEZNL010000032.1:15932-90401 GCF_040653275.1 Streptomyces sp. NPDC048002
CCGCCTTGGCCTCGGCCTTCTCCTTCTCCGCCTCGGCCTTCTCCCGGTCCCGCTCGGCCTTGGCCTCCGCCTTCTCCCGCTCCGCCTCCGCCTTGGCTTCCGCCTTCTCCCGTTCGGCTTCCGCCTTGGCCTCGGCCTTCTCCTTCTCCGCCTCGGCCTTCTCCCGGTCCCGCTCGGCCTTGGCCTCCGCCTTCTCCCGCTCCGCCTCCGCCTTGGCCTCCGCCTTCTCCTTCTCGGCCTGCGCCTTGGCCGCGGCGGCTTCGGCCTCCGCCTTCTTCTTCTCGGCCTCGGCCTCCGCCTCCGCGGAGATCTCCGACAGCGGGCGGTCGTCCTTGTCGGTGATGCTGGTGTCGAACGCCTTCTCTGCGGTCTTGAACGCCTTGTGGATCTCGACGATGGCCTCGGCACCGGCGGTGCTGAGCCAGTCCTGCACGGACTGCTCCCACCGGCGCACTGCCTCGTCGGCTATCGCCTTCCAGGTGGTCATGTCGCTGGGCCGTCCGTACGACTTGCCCCCGATGACGATCGCGTTCTGGAAGCCGGCCGTCGACACGACGTAGTTGTGCCAACTCGTGTACGGACCGGAGCCGCTGGACACCGTGTCGATGTCCGTCTTGTCGTACTGGGTGTCGAAGAGGGTCAGCCGGGCGTCCTGCAGCATGTCGTAGAGCCAGCGCTGCGGGTTGCTCTCGGCCTTCCACGCCTCCCAGGCGTCGTAGAGCTTCTGCGCCTGGGTGAGGACGACCCGCTGGGCCTCGGCCAGCGCGCGGGCCGGCTCCGAGGTCACCGTCACGTCGTCGATGGTGACGGCGGTTCCCTCGCTGCCCTTGCCGTTGAGCTGGTCGGCGTACCCCTCGTAGTTGCGGGCCAGTTTGTGGATGAGTTCCTTGAAGATGGCGGCCGAGGTGCCGTCCCAGGAGTCGCTGCCCTCACCGATGTCCTCGGTGTCCCACTTGCCGACGGTGACCGCGCTGTCCTCGAAGAACTTCACCACCCGGTCGAAGGCCCTGGCCGCGTCCGTGAAGGTGCGCAGGTCGACGTAGTCGGCGTCGTTCACCGGGATGCCGCGGTTCTCGAACCCGTGGGTGGAGTAGGGCCACATGGTCAGCTGTGCGAGGGCGGCCTTGGAGCCGTAGAGGTACTGGACCAAGGGGTTGGTGTCCCAGTCGAGCTTCTCGCCCTCCTTGTTCCAGCCGCCCTTGTCCTTCAGCTTCTCGCTGGTCTTCGTGTAGCCGGGGATCACGTCGTCACCGCTGGGCGGCCATGACTGGCCGGAGGCGAGGAAGGTGATGTAGGCGCGGTACCGGTAGAGGTACTTGCCCTCGGACACGTCCTGCGCGTCGTCGCTGGGACGGTAGAAGGGGATCGTGTAGTCGGTGTTGTGCGTCTTCCAGCCGCCCGACGACAGGAAACCCGAGGAATACTCCGGGCCGCCGTGCTTGTCCAGCCGGACGTGTATCAGCGGGATGCCGTCATTGCCCTTCAGATTGTCGAACAACGTGCTCCGCTCCGGCAGGATGTAGCCGGTGAGCAGGTCAACCGCTTTCTTCCAGTTGTCGTTGTTGTTGTCCTCGGGGTTGGCCATCGCCGAACTCCGCTACTCTTCCTCTTCGTTACCACCGGGATTTCCGAGGTCACTGTCGACATCCTCGAAGATGTCCATGAACTCGTCCGCGGTGATGTTCTCCAGATTCTTGCCCTGGCTCTTGGCCAGTTCGTCGATGGTGTCCCACAACGCCTGTTCCAGGTCCTCGAAGAGGATCGTCTGGTCCTCCAGGATGCGTACGACCTCACCGGCGCCCTGCTGGATCACCTTGTTCAGGGCTCCCCCGCCGACCGAACTGCTCTCGCCGGCCATACGGCCGATGACGAGTGGTTTCGCCGCGTCGATGGTGGTGGTCGAAATGGAGTCGGCGATGAAGGAGATCGCGGGTCCGGCGCTGGGACTGTCCTTGAGGATGTTCTCCAACTGCGTACGGAAGCCGTCGATCTGGTTGTTGATGAAGTTTCTCAGGAAGGTGCTGTCGAGGACCGTGACGGCCATGCGATCGCCTCTGCGTCACAAATCGGCGTCAGCGGCTTCCGATCCTGATGTCGCCCCACCGCTGCGACAGGTTCTGCTCCGTGTAGCGGTAGTTCGCGGAGATCTCGGAGAGCAGTCCGGAGTGGTTGGCGAGCAGGGTCTTGATGTTCTCGACGGCGTTGTCCCACTTCGCCTGGACCTCGCTGTAGACGTCCCGGTCGTCACCGATCCAGCTGTTGCGGAGTTCGGCCAGTTCCATCTCCAGGTTGGCCAGAATGCTCATGATCGCCTGGGACTGGCCGACCATGTCGTCCGCCGCGCCTTCGGCATGGTTGTAGTCGACGTAGATGTAGCCGTCGGAGAAGTCCATCGGGGTCCTTCAATCAACACGGAGGAAAGGGTGGGGTGGCCGGCTCCCGGCACGCGGCGTCGGTCAGTTCGTCGACGTGTTGGTGCCGTTGAGCTCGTCGAACACCGCCGTGGAGCGTGAGTACTCGGCGTCGATCGCGTCGCTGGTGGATCCCTGCACCAGCCCGTGCTCGCGGAGCGTGCCGTTGAGTTCGTCGACCATGCGGTCCAGGTTGATCAGGATGGTGTCGACATGCTCGTCCCACTGCTCCAGCAGTCTCTTGTACTTTCCGCCGTCCGCGCCGCCGTAGTTCGAGGCGAGCGTGTGCGACGTGGACTGGACGTCCTGCTGGCAGCGCTGCACACCGGTGAAAGCCTGTTCCAGCGCCATGATCCCGTTGCGGGTGGCGCGTTCTTCGGATTGCTGCATGGCCATGAGAGAAATCCCCTTTCGGCGGAACTCACCGAGTCGCGGACCCACACCGTCCCGCGGGCAGACGGGCTGTTCCTGCGATCACGGTCGAATCGCCGGGGCATGGGGGTGGCCAGATGTTATGCAGGGTGCAGCTGGTTTGGCAATTGCCCGCCGGAAGCCTGAAATACCCGGCGCGGAAAGCTCAATTGAGCAATTCCGCGGAATTATCGGCGCTCAGGTGAGCGGTGGGATGGTCAAAGCCGGACAGGGCGGGCACGGGCACCGGCGGAGGAGGTGCGGTCCGCGGGTGCGGCTCGACGCGAAGCGGTCGTCGCACGACGCGAAGTGGGCCCGACGACGCCAAGAATTTCCCTGCCCGACGATTGCCGTGGGTCGGTCCCGGGCCGCATGCGGCCCCGCGCCGCCGCCGGGACAGCGCGCCACCGCCCGGGACGGCGCGCTACCTCAGAGGACAGTGCGCTATCGCCCGGGACAGCGCAGGGTCACCCGTGCCTCGCCCTCGGCCGCCGCCTCCGGTGTGAGGTCGGGGCCGCTGGGGAGCATGGCCAGCATCGGGGCCGGCATCGTACGGGCCTCGGCACCCTCGTACCCCAGTGCCCGGACCGCCTGCTGGGACAGCAGCCGGTACTTCACCCCGTCGTCCGTCACCAGGTACGTGGTGTCGCCCAGCGCGCTTCCGCTCGCGCTCAACACCCGGACCAGCGTGCCCGTTCCGGGCCGTACCGCTATGGAGTCGACCCGCAGGCAGCCCGGTTCGATCTCGGGAGCCGGTGCCTGCACGGCCTCGGGCAGGGCGTCCGCGGGCAGCACCGAGGCGCCCACCCGCACTCCGGATGCCGTGGAGTCGACCTCGGCGCAGGCCACGGAGTCCCCGGCCACCACGACCGCCTTCGGCGGCTTCGCGGGCAGCCCCGCCTGGTCCGCCCCCGAGGCCCCCGCACCGGGGGCGAGATGCCCGGCCAGGCTGTCCGCGCCGAGCGTGGCCACGGTCGCGGTCCGGCCGCCGTAGGCCAGCTCACGGGTGCGCGGATCGCCCAGCAGCAGGGTGGCGCCGGTGTCGGTGAGCGGGACGAGCCCCTCGCGGGTGAGGAGGTGGTGACGGGCGGTGGAGCCGGGCACGTCGACCCGGAACAGCTGCCCGATCCTGGTGCTCCGCCCGGCCAGTTCGGGTCCCTTCTCACCGCGGCCGGGCACAGCGGCGGGGGCGAGGTCGGGGCCCAGCGGGAAGGCGTCGAGGAAGGCGGCGGACACCGGGCGCGGGGTGACGCCGCCGTACCCGAGGGCCTCGGCCGCCTTCGCCCGGTCGTCCAGGCGCAGTCGGCTGCCCTGCCAGAGCAGGTACGCGGTCTCGTCGGGGCCGGTCACCAGCAGGCCCTGGTCCCGGCCGAGCCGTCCGCCGCCCGGTACGTCCGGCGGGGTGCCGGTGCCCAGGGCGAGCGTCGTGGTGGCCGTGACGACGCCCGTCGTACGGGGCCGGACGCCGGAACAGACCAGCCAGGGCGTCCGGTCCAGGTCGCCGGAGGCCGGCAGCGCCTCGGGGCCGTCCGGGATGCCGATGGGCGTCCCGTGCGGGGTGCCGGCCAGCGAGGAGGTGCCCACGGTGGTGACGTCGACGGGCCCGCCGGTGAGCAGGCGTGCCGAGGCGTGGTTGCGCACCGGGCGCAGCCGGCCGTCGAGGTACAGGTAGCGGGCGCCGGTCTGCTTGTCCACGATCAGGTGCTCGCCCGAGCGCCACGAGTCGTTGCCGCCCGGCCTGATCAGCCCGAAGACGAAGGCGCCCGCGCAGACCAGCACGGCGATGATCACGCCGATCGCGGCGCCCCGGTTGGTGCGGCCCAGCGGGCTCTCCGGGGCGTCGGGCTCGGAGCGCAGCATGGCCGAGGCCAGCCGCCCCATGATGAAGAGGTGCGCCTGTACCTGGTCGCGCTTGCTGTGCATGTCGCCGTTCTCCCGGGTCAGCCGTTGATGCCGCGGAGCCAGCCGTAGACGCCCGTCGACCAGAGCGTCAGGGGCAGCAGGCTGAGTGCGGCGAGCGAGTGCAGCAGTTCGGCCGCGCGGCCCCAGTACGGGACGAGCCGCCGTCCGGGCACGGTCCACGAGGCGATGACGATCGCGGCGGCCAGCCCCATGAGTCCGGCCGTCAGGGTCAGCCGGTCGGCCGGGGCGAGCGAGCGGGCGGCCTGGAACAGCAGCAGCGCCACGCCCCAGGCGCCGGCGGCGGTCAGGGCCAGCCGCTGCCATACGTTGCCCAGGCCCCTGCTGTGCAGCAGCAACAGCAGGGAGAGGGCCACGACGACGAGGATCTCGGGGAGGCCCGGCCCGGTCAGGAGCGCGACCAGGCAGTACAGGCACACGAGGCCGACGGCACCGTAGAGGGCGGTCATCCAGCCGTCGGCGAGCGCGGACCGCGCCTCCACCTCCGAGGAGGAGTACGGGTCGATGCCCTGCTGGAGCTGCTGGACGTTGGTGGGCAGGGGCGGCATCCGCATCCCGGCCAGCCGGAACGACAGGGACGGGACGAACCCGCCGAAGAGCACCACCACGACGGCCACCACACCGGCAGCCTGTTCCGGCGCCAGGTCCAGGATGATCAGTGCGGCGCCGAGCGCGCCCGCCGCCGCGACGCAGGCCGCGCCGATGAAGAGCGCCGGGTACGTGCCGACCGCGGCCAGGGCCAGTACCGCGCCCGCGCCGGCGGCCGCGGACGCCGCCAGGAGCCGGGCACCGAGCACGGCGTCCCCGGCGGTGCCGCCCAGGTCGCCGCCGGGCAGCAGCCAGCCGGCCAGCGCGAAGTAGGGTGCCGCCATCAGTCCGAGCACCGATCCGGCCCCGGCGTCGCCGACCGCCCGGGAGGCGGAGCCCGCGCCGGCGATCAGCAGCAGTCCGGCCGCGGCGGCGGCGACCGCCCGCACCCAGCCGGCCGTTCCCGGCATGGCGAGCAGCACCACGCCCAGCGCGAGGGTGGCCACGGCCAGTCCGCGCAGCAGCCGTCGGCCCGCGTCGGCGCTCCAGCCGTGCGGCCTGCGGCTCATGCCCTCGGCGATACCGTCGACCAGGTCGTCGATGTGCACCTCGGGCAACGCCTCGGTGCGCGGGCGCAGATAGAGTTCCTCTCCGTCCCGCAGTCCGAGGGAGTCCAAGGTACTCTCGGGGTCGAGCGGTGGACCGCCGAGGCGTTGGAGTACCCAACCCCCGTGCTCCAGACCGGATTCCTCCAGGTCGTCCCCTCCGTAGCCGATCACTGTGGGCAGCAGATCGGCGACGGGGACGTCGGAGGGGACGGCCAGGTCGACGGTCCTGGCCGGAGCCCGTACGGTGACGCGGCACAGGCTTGCCGTCTGAATCTCGGTCATGGGATCGGGTTTCACACTTTCTGGCGGTCCGCGGTGATCGCGGTGGCTGGAAGGTGGCAGCGGCACACCGGTCGGTCGCCGAACGCGACGAAATGAGTCGGACGGGGCATGCGCCGACGAGTTTGACCGCACGCCGGACTTTTCGCAACACCACTCCCGGAGTTCAACTCCGGGGAAACTCCCGGTAATTCCCCCGCTTCCGCCGCTTGGCACCCTGAACCCCTTACGAAAAACCGCGACGTTCCCGCGAGGTTCGCCCGGAATTCCTTCCGAAATCGTTGAGGAGGACGTTCGTTGAGCGTGATCCTGTTCCGCCGACCGGCCCGCCGCAAAGGGCCGGAAATGCCGTCGGGGGAACTGAGCCTTCAGGAGCCGCCCACGCTCCCGGAAGTCGTCCCGGACAGTTCCGCGGTGTGGACGTATCTGCCGATGGCGCTGATGTCGGTGTCCATGATGCTGATGTTCATGCGGCCCGGAATGAGCCGGGACAGCGGCGGCTTCATCTACATCGCGCTGGGTGTGATGGTGGTCGCGTCGGCGGGGATGATGCTCGGTCAGGTCATGCGCCGCAACTCCGAACGCAAGCAGCGGATGAAGGGGGAACGCCGGGACTACCTGCGCTATCTGCGGCAGACCCGGCGCATCGTGCGGGCCTCCGTCGTCGAGCAGCAGCGGGCGCTGGCCTGGCGGCATCCCGAGCCCGACGCGCTGTCGTCGCTGGTGCGCAGCACCCGGCTGTGGGAGCGGCGTTCGTCGGACGAGGACTTCGCCGAGGTGCGGATGGGCGTCGGCGACCAGCGTCTGGCGATGCGGCTGACACCGCTGTCGACCAAGCCCGTCGAGGACCTGGAGCCGCTGTCGGCGCACGCGCTGCGCAGTTTCACCCGGGCCTACTCCACCGTCCGGGACCAGCCCATCGCGATCTATCTGCGGGCCTGGTCGAAGGTGCTGTTCCGGGGGGACGAGGACCGGACGCGTGCCCTGGCGCGGTCCCTGCTGGGGCAGTTGGCCGTCTTCCACTCCCCCGACGACCTGTGGATCGCGCTGTGCGTCTCGGACGAGCGGCGTGCCGAGTGGGAGTGGGCGAAGTGGCTGCCGCACAGTCTGCACCGGCACGAGGAGGACGGCGCGGGCCCGGCCCGAATGATCGCGTCCGCCTTCACGGAGCTGGAGAACCTGCTGGGCGCGGAGTTCCTGGAGCGCCCGGCCGCCGATCCGGACGCGGTGCCGGGTCGGGAGGAGCCCTACACGGTCGTCGTGATCGACGGGTGCACGGTGCCGGCGGGGCACCGATTCGACGGGCACGGGTTCCGCAACGCGGTGGTGCTCGATCTCACCGGTGCGCTCGCCTGGAAGCCGGGGCGGACCACGCTGCGCCTGGAGGTGGACGGGGACGGGGTCGCGCTGGTGCGCACCGACCGCGACCGCAAGGAGCAGTCGACGGTGCTCGGCCGGCCCGACCGGCTGGGTACGGCGGGCGCCCTGTCGCTGGCGCGGCTCCTCGCCCCGTACCGGATGAGTGTGGGCGGGGACGACTCGCGGCCGCTCGCGAGCGACGTGGAGCTGACCTCCCTGCTGAACATCCCGGATCTGCACAAGCATGTGCCCGCCACGCTGTGGGAGAGGTCGACCGGGAGTGCCCGGCTGCGGGTACCGATCGCGGTGAGCGGTGAGGGCAGGCCGGTGGAACTGGACATCAAGGAGTCCGCGCAGGGCGGGACGGGCCCGCACGGCATGCTCATCGGGGCCACCGGTTCCGGCAAGAGCGAGCTGCTGCGCACCCTGGTGCTGGGTCTGGCGCTGACCAACTCCTCCGAGACGCTGAACTTCGTCCTCGTCGACTTCAAGGGCGGCGCGACCTTCCTCGGCCTGGACGAACTCCCGCACACCTCGGCGGTGATCACCAACCTGGCGGACGAGGTGGCGCTGGTCGCGCGGATGCAGGACGCCCTGCACGGGGAGCTGATCCGGCGGCAGGAACTGCTGCGCGCGGCGGGGAACTTCACGTCGGCGCTGGAGTACGAGAAGGCACGGCAGTCCGGGGCGCCGCTGCAACCGTTGCCGAGTCTGTTCGTGGTGGTCGACGAGTTCAGCGAACTGCTCGCCTCGCACCGGGACTTCATGGAGCTGTTCGTGATGATCGGCCGGCTCGGGCGCAGTCTCGGGGTCCATCTGCTGCTGGCCTCGCAGCGGCTGGACGAGGGCCGGATGCACCAGTTGGAGAGTCATCTGTCGTACCGGATCGGTCTGCGGACGTTCTCGGCGATGGAGAGCCGGGGCGTGCTGGGCGTGCCGGACGCGTACGAGCTGCCCGCGCAGCCGGGGGCGGGCTTCCTCAAGAGCGGGGTCGACGCGCTCACCCGGTTCCGTGCCGCGTATGTGTCGGGGCCCTACCAGCGGCGGCGGGCCGTCGCGCAGGCGCAGGTGGCGCGTCAGGTGGTGCCGTGGACGGCGGAGTGGGTGGTGCCGCGCGCTCCGGCGGTCCCGGACCCGGGTGAGCCCGACGGGGCGGAGCCGGAGCCGGACGGCGAGGGCGAGGGGGACGGGGAGTCGCTGCTGTCGGTGGCGCTGGACCGGCTGCGCGGCTCGGGTCCGCCCGCCCATCAGGTGTGGCTCCCGCCGCTGGGCCGTCCCTCCACCCTGGACCAGATCCTGCCGCCGCTGGCACCGGATCCGCGGTTCGGGCTGACCACGGCGGACTGGCCGATGCGGGGCCGGCTGACCGTGCCGGTGGGGGTCGTGGACCGGCCCTTCGACCAGTTGCGCGACCTGCTGACGGTCGACCTGTCGGCGGCCGGTGGTCATGTGGCCATCGCCGGTGGCCCGCAGAGCGGCAAGAGCACCCTGCTGCGGACCCTGATCACGGCGCTCGCCCTCACCCATACCCCGCGCGAAGTGCAGTTCTACTGCCTGGACTTCGGCGGTGGCACCCTCGCCGCCCTCGATGAACTGCCCCATATGAGCGGCGTCGCGGCCCGCGTGGACAGCGAGCGCGTGGGGCGGACCATCGCCGAGGTGACCTCGCTGCTCGCCCGGCGGGAGCGGTTCTTCCTGGAGCACGGCATCGACTCGATGGCCACGTACCGCAAGCGGCGCGCGGCGGGCGAGTTCGCCGAGGAGCCGCACGGGGACGTCTTTCTGGCGATCGACGGCTGGGCCACCGTGCGCCAGGACTTCGACCGGCACATCCCCACCTTCAACGCCCTCGCCGCCCGCGGCCTCAACTACGGCGTCCATCTGCTGATCACCACCGCCCGCTGGGTGGAGCTGTCGTCGTCGGTGCGCGACCAGACCGGGACCCGGCTGGAGCTGCGGATGGGCGATCCGATGGACTCGCAGATCGACTCCCGCAGGGCGGCGGCGGTCCCGCGCAGCGCGGGACGGGGGCTGACCGCCGACAAGCTGCACTATCTGTCGGCGCTGCCGCGGGTGGACGGCGTCGAGGACGCCGACGACCTCGCGGACGGGGTGGCGGGCCTGGTAGCCGCGATCGCCGAGAGCTGGCCGGGTCCGGCGGCGCCCCGGGTGCGCATGCTGCCCGCGAACCTGCCGGTCGGGGAGCTTCCGGAGCCGGACGGCGAGCAGGGTCTGCGGATCGCGCTCGGTCTGGACGAGAACGAACTGGCGCCGGTGTGGCACGACTTCACCGAGAACCCGCATCTGATCGTGGTCGGTGACACGGAGAGCGGCAAGACGAACCTGCTGCGGCTGGTCGCGCGGGGCATCACCGAGCGGTACACGCCGGCCGAGGCCCGCATCATGACGGTGGACTTCCGGCGGGAACTGGTGGAGAGCGTCCCCGAGGCGTACCGCCTGGGGCACGCGGTGTCCCTGGACATGCTGCGGGAACTGGTGGACGGCGCGGCCCGCGCGGTCCGGCAGCGGGTGCCGGGCGAGGACATCGCGCCGTCCCGGATGCGGCTGTGCGACTGGTGGCAGGGTCCGCGGCTGTTCATCCTGGTCGACGACTACGACATGGTCGGCAGCGGTCCCATGGCGCAGCCGTTCGCGCCGCTGCTGGACCATCTCGCGCTGGGGCACGAGGTCGGGCTGCACCTCGTGGTGGCGCGGTCCTCGGCGGGCGCCGGGCGGGGTCTGAACGAGGCGCTGCTGCGTCGGCTCCAGGAGGTCAACACGCCCGGTCTGCTGATGTCCTGCCCGCCCAGCGAGGGTTACCTGTTCGGCAGCGTGAAGGGCCGTGAGCTGATCCCGGGCCGGGCGATCCGGATCGCGCGCCGCAAGACGCTCCAGATCCAGACCGCCTTTGTGGAGGACACCCTCTGATGGTCCCGCCGAGCCTCTTTCGCCGCGCCCGTGGCACTCCCGTGCGGTCAACGGCTCTGCGGGGGGCGCCAGTTCCTCGCGCGGCCGCGCGGGATCACGAACGCCAGCGCGGCCAGCAGCAGCACGGCCGTCAGGGACACGGCGGCGATGGCCAGGGAGCGGGAGTGCGGCGCGGAGTCCGCGGCTTCCGGCATCCGGGCGACGGCGGGTGCCGGTGTGGCCGCCCGCGCCTCGTCCTGGACCTGGGAGAGCGCGGCGTACGGGTCGAGGCGCGGAATGTCCGACGGGTAGGCGGTGGCGAGGAGCCTGCGGGTGACCTCGGCTGCCGTCAGTTCCGGGCGGTAGGCGCGGACGAGTGCGGCGGCGCCGGCGACGGTCGCCGTGGCCAGGGAGGCGCCGGACCCGATGTAGTGGCCGGAGCCGCGCGGTCCGACGCTGACCATCGAACTGCCCGGCGCGGCGAGGTCCGGCCGGTGGGCCGGCGGCGCGTTCTCCTGCCGTACTCCCCCGGGCCCGAAGTCCACGACGGACAGGACGCCCGGGGCGGCCGCCGGCCAGTACGGCCCGGTGGGCATCTCGCCGTCCGGGCCGAGTTCGGTACGCGGCACGGCGTCCGGGGCGGCGGGGGCCACGACCACCGCGTCGCGCCGGGCCGCGTGCGCGACGGCCGCGGTGAGTTCGGCCTCACCGGTCCGCAGGGCGTGGCCGACGTAGATGACCTGCGCGCCCCGGTCGGCGGCGGTGCGGATACCGGCGGCCACCAGGGCCGCGGAGGGTACGCCCCGGTCGTCGGTGCCCGGCAGGGCGAGGACCTTCGCCCCGGGGGCGACCCCGGTGATGCCGCTGCCCCGCTCGGGCGCCGCCGCGATCAGACCGGCGGCGAAGGTGCCGTGGCCGACGCAGTCCTCGTCCGCCGCGCCGAGGTGGGTGACCCGGCCGGCGAGGCTCGGGACGGCGGGGGCGACTCCGGTGTCGACGACCGCGACGGTGACGCCGGCGCCCCGGGAGATCCGCTGGGCCCGGGGCAGGCCGAGCGCGGTCTGCGACCAGGCCGCTCCGGTGGCGGTCCGCTCCGAGGCCCCGGTGCACGGATTGCCCTCGCCGAGGCGGACGGGCAGCGGGGGCAGCAGCGTGGTGCCCGGGTCCGCGGCGCCCGGACTCTCGGAGGGCGCGCCCGGCGCGCCCGTGGCGGCGACGGCGGGCGCGCCGCCCGCCGTGAGGACCACGGCGACCGCCAGGGCGACCCGCGCACACCGCTCTTTCTTCACATTCCGCATGTCCCGCATGATATGCACACAACAGGTACGGCGTACAACGCCAACTACCGTTCAGCACAAGGAGGTTCGAGGCGTGGCACGGCACATACTCACGGTCGACGCGGAACGGTCGGACGGCTTCCCGACGATCGGTGAGGCCCTGGCCCAGGCGCGCACCGGTGCGGTGATCCGGGTCCGCCCCGGCCGCTACGCCGAGAACCTCGTCATCCGGCACCGGGTGACGATCCTCGCCGAGGGCGAGCCCGGCACGGTCGAGCTGTGCCCCCGGGACGGCACCGCCGTCACCCTCATGGCCGACGCCGTGATGCTCGGCTCCCTGACCGTCCGGGGCCGGGACAAGGAGGCCCCCGTCATCGACGTACCCGCCGGACAGGCGGCCCTCGACGGCTGCACCGTGACCGGCGCCGGATGGGCCGCGGTCCTGGTGCGCGGCAAGGGCTCGCTGGCCGCCCGGGGCTGCCGGATCACCAACCCCGGCGGCGCCGGCCTCGTCGACTCCTCGGAGTCCGAGAGCATCGTCGAGGACTGCGTGTTCGAGAACTTCGGCACCTCGGCCGTGGTGCTCGGCGAGACCGCCGCGCCGCACATCCGCGACTGCCGGATCCGCGGCGCGCGGGCCAACGGCGTGCTCGCGAGCGGCGAGGCCCGCGGCACCGTGGAGGGCTGCGACATCTCCGGCACGGACAAGCCCGCCGTCGCGCTGGAGGGCCACAGCTCCACCCGGGTGCTGGGCTGCACCGTGCACCACACCTCGGTCGGCCTGCTGGTGACCAGCATGGCCCGCCCCGAGATCGAGGAGACCTCGTTCGAGTCCCTCACCCAGAGCGGCATCGTCATCTCGGGCGGAGCCGACCCGGTCCTGAGCGGCTGCGTCACCCGGCGCACGGCCGCCGGCGGGCTCCTCGTCCTGGACCGCTCGCGCGGAACCCTGGAGGGCTGCTCGTTCCACGGCGCGACCGAGGCGGCGGTGCGTGTCCTCGGCGGCAGCGCCCCGCTCCTGCGGAACACCGTGGTGAGCGACTGCGCGGACACCGCGGGGGCGGTGCAGCTCGCCGACGACTCCACCGCCGAGTTCGAACGCCTGGACGTCCTGGACGCGGCGGGCGTCGGCATCTCGGTGCGCTCCGCCGCCGACCCGCTGCTGCGCCACACCAGGGTCGTCGGATCCGGCGGCCACGGCATCGAGTTCACCGACGACGGACGCGGCCGGCTGGAACACTGCGAGGTCGAATCCGCCGGGGGGTGCGCGGTGAGCGTCGACGACGACTCCGACCCCCGTATCAGCGACACCGTCCTGCGCTCCGCCGCCCGTTCGGGCCTCCTCGTCGGCGAACGCGGCCGGGGCACCCTGCGGGACTGCGAGATCGGGGACAGCGCGGACGCCGGGGTCGGCGTGCGGGACGGCGCGGAGATCGTCCTGGAGCGGGTCCGGGTGCACGGCTCGAAGGCCCACGGCGTCCAGGTGTCGCGCGGCGGCCGGGCCACCCTCGACGCCTGCGAGATCACCGGCAGCACCGGCGACGGCATACGGATCGACTCGGCCGAACCGGTCGACGTCACCCGGTGCGTCGTACGGGACAACCGGGGCGCCGGACTGCGTCAGAGCCGGGCGGGCGAACGGCTCACGGTAGAACTGCTGACCAGCGCGGACAACGGACTGGCGGACAGCTGGGGCGAGTCGGCCGCGGCGGCCGTCGGGGACGGCGCCCCGGGCGCACCCGGCGGCGAGCCGGAGCCCGAGGGCCCGCTGGCCGAACTGGAGGCGCTGATCGGCCTGGAGAACGTCAAGCACCAGGTGACCACGCTGGTCAATCTGAACCAGCTCGCGGAGCGCCGACGCCGGCTCGGCATGCCGGTCCCCTCGATGAGCCGCCACCTGATCTTCGCGGGGCCGCCCGGCACCGGCAAGACCACCGTCGCCCGCCTGTACGGCAGCATCCTCGCGGAACTCGGGGTGCTGCGCAGCGGGCATCTCGTCGAGGTCGCCCGCGCCGACCTCGTCGCGCAGGTCATCGGCGGTACGGCGATCAAGACGACCGAGGCGTTCACCAGCGCGCTGGGCGGAGTGCTGTTCATCGACGAGGCGTACACGCTCACCGTCGAGGGCTCCTCCAACGACTTCGGCCGGGAAGCCGTCGACACCCTGCTGAAGCTGATGGAGGACCACCGCGAGGACGTCGTCGTGGTGGCGGCGGGCTACTCGGAGCAGATGCAGTCGTTCCTGTCCGCCAACCCCGGCCTCGCCTCCCGGTTCACCCGCACCATCGAGTTCGGCAACTACGCGGTCGACGAACTGGTGACGATCACCGAGAGTCTCTGCGCCCGGCACCAGTTCGAGCTCGGGCCGCTGACCCGGGAGGCCCTCGCCGTCCGCTTCGAGCAGATGACCAGGGACGCGTCCTTCGGCAACGGCCGGGCGGCACGCTCGGTGTTCGAGGACATGGTGGACCGACAGGCGTTCCGGCTCGCCGCCATGACCGACCCGGCGGAGGAGGATCTGACGCTGCTGCTGCCGCAGGACGTCGGTGACGCGGAGGCGGCGGCCGTCGGCGGGACGGCCGAGAGCACCGCGGACGAGCCCGACCCGATGGCCGAACTCACCGCCATGGTCGGACTCGCCGCCGTGAAGCGGGAGGTCGCCGATCTCGTCAGTCTGCTCACCAACGCCCGGCAGCGGATCGCCGCGGGCCTGCCCGCGCCCCGGATCAGCAACCATCTCGTCTTCAGCGGACCGCCCGGGACCGGCAAGACCACGGTCGCCCGGCTGTACGCACGACTGCTGCACTCGCTGGGGGTGCTCCCCCGCGACTCCCTGGTGGAGGTGGCACGGGCGGACCTGGTCGGCCAGTACGTCGGCCACACCGCCCAGCGCACCAAGGACGTCTTCACCGGCGCGCTGGGCGGGGTGCTGTTCATCGACGAGGCGTACACCCTGACGCCCGAGGGCTCGGCCAACGACTTCGGCCGGGAAGCCGTCGACACCCTGCTGAAGCTGATGGAGGACCACCGTGACGAGATCGTCGTCGTGGTGGCCGGCTACACCGAGGAGATGGGGCGCTTCCTGGCCTCCAACCCCGGACTGACGTCCCGCTTCTCGAAGTTCGTGACGTTCGAGGACTACAGCACGGACGAACTGGTCACCATCGTGTCCCGCCACGCGGCGGTCGCCGGGTACGAGTGCGCCGAGCCCACGCTCGCCGCGCTGCGCGACCATGTGGACGGCGTGCCGCGCGACCGGTCCTTCGGCAACGCGCGGCTGGCCCGGCAGTTGCTGGAGACGATGATGACGAGCCAGGCGCGCCGGCTGGGCGGGATCGCCTCGCCCAGCCTCGCCGACCTGACCACGCTGCTGCCGCAGGACCTGCCACCGGCCCGGCGGACGACACCCGCGCTGTGACCGGGCACGGACGCCTGTCCTGTGCCCGGGTGCGGACGCCCGCCGGACGGTTCCGGCGGGCGTCATGTGCCGGTCATACGGTGAACCGGACGGCCTCCAGCCACCACTGCGGTTCCGTCGTCCCGCCGAAGATCCAGCCCTGGGACGTCTCGCAGGCCAGCCCGCCCCAACCGTGTCCGGCGAGCTTGTGGTTCTGGCAGACGTTGCCCGCCTCGACCCCGATGGTGAAGCCGCTGAGGTTCGGCGCGTTCGAGGCGGCGCTGCCCAGGATCAGGTCCAGTCCGTCGGCCGCGCCCGACCACTCCGTGGTCCAGCCGTCCTTCTGGATGAACTCGTTGGCGTTGACCCGCTTCGCGTCCGCCACCGCCAGGTTGATCGCGGTGATGGCCCGCCCGCTGCCCTCCCGGCCCGCGGTGGCCCCGTCGCAGGCCGGGGCGGTCCAGCCGGAACCCTTCACATGGACCCGGTAGCAGATGTGCCGGCCGGGGTTCGAGGCGGCCAGCCGTTGGACGGCGTAGGCGGCGGTGTTCGGCGGAAGCTTGGGCGGATCGTTCTCCTCGATCCGGGTCTCCGCCTTGCGGGTGGCGGTCGGCTCGCTCGCCGGGGCCGAGGTCGGCACCGGTGCGGGCTTCTCCGCGGCGGGCTTCGGCTTGGCGGACGGCTTCTTCGACGACGGCTCCGGTGTGGGCTCCGCCGGGGCGTAGTCGCCCTTCGGCACCTCCTGGACGTCCTCCTCCAGCAGGGTGTCCGACCCGGCGGCCACCGCCACGTCCTTCTTCTTCTCGTCCGAGTCGTCGGACGCCCAGATCAGCAGCGGCACCGAGAGCAGGACGACACCGACCAGCCCGGCCGCGGCCAGCAGGGGCTTCTTGGGGTTACCGGTCGGAGGCCCGTCCGCCCCTCCGGCACCGGCCGCCGCGGCACCGCCGGCCCGGGAACCGGCGGCCTCGGCATCGGGGGCGGCGGCCCGGACCGCGGCGGCGGGCTCCTCGGCGCCCACGCTCGCCGCCTCCGCGCGCTCCTGCTCGGGGCGCTCCTGTTCCGGGCTCTGCTCTTCCGGCTGCTCCTCCTCGTTCGGGCGCTCCTCCTCGTTCGGGCGCTCTTGTGCGGCGGGGGCCTCCGGCTCCTCCGTGCTGCCGCCCGTCGTGGTGGCCTCCTCGTCCGTGCCGCGGACTCCGGCTCCGGCCGGCTCCGACCCCAGCCCGGCCGTACGCGGTGCGGCCGGTGCCAGCATCGGGCCGGGGTCGGCCGCGGCGGCCCCGAGGGAGACCGCGCGGCGGACGGACGGGCCGCCGCCGGCCTCGGGCCCTTGGGGGGCTGACTGGTTCTGACTGGCCATCATTCTCCTTGAGCGTGCGGACTGTGGGGTGACGGGTGGTCGGGCGCGGCATGCGGCGCGGCCCCCGTCGGTGGCCCGTCCTGGCCCAGGGGCCCGGAACACCGCTCGGGCCACTCCCGCGCCGCACCGGCGCGCAGGCCCTGGGCGAGCGCCTGTTCGAGGTTCGCGAGCGCCTTGAGGTCCAGGCCGCTCAGTTCCTCCGACCCGTCCATGTAGGCGGTGGCGTTCCCGGGCAGCTCCCGCAGGAGTACGACGGAGGAGGCGCCCGGCACGTCCCGCACCCCGAGCACCCGGAAGCCGGTCCCCGGGACGAAGACGATCTCCTCGTACGTCCCCGGGGCGCCGTTGCCGTGCAGCTGACGCACGTTGCGACCGGTGACGGACCAGATCGCGTAGCGGACGGAAGCGCCGGTGGGGAGCGGCGGGGTTCCGGCCAGGGCGCTGACCGGGGCCGGGTCCTGCAACAGCGAGCCGGTCACGGGATCGGGTCCGCCGACGGCACCGCCGCGCAGGGCCACACCCCGGTAGGAGGGGAGCCGGCGCAGGGCCGACGCCAGGCAGCCGGCGTAGGGCATGAGACGGCCCTCACCGGTGTGCAGGTCACGGATCAGCTCGCGGTGGTGCAGCGGACCTTCCTCGGCGGTGAGGTAGGCGTGCGCCGCGACCAGGTCGGTCCGGGCGACCTCCAGTTCATGGCCGCGCAGGGCGGGCAGCCGGGTGAGGACCCGGGACACGGCGGCCGCGTGGCCCTCCCAGGCACCGGCCGACGCGTCCCGGAAGGCGGCCCGCTCGGCAGCGGAGCTGACGTGCCCCGGGGCGAAGGGGAGGACGGCGGGGGGACGGGGCGGAGCCTGTCGGGGCGGTTCCTCGCGGGGCGGGTTCTCGCGGGTGCTGGGCTGCGCCTCCCGGGTGCTGAGCGGCGCCTCGCGGGTGCGGGCACGTGGTGCGGGCGCTTCGGGTGCGGGTTCCTTCGCGCTCGGCGGTGCGGGGGCGGGCTCCTGCGGGCTCGGGGGTTGGGCGGCCCGTGCCAGTGCCGGTGCTGGCTTCGATTCCGGTGCCGGTTCCGGTTTCGGTTCCGGGGATGGCGTCGGTTCGTGTACCGGGCCGCGTGGTTCGGTGGGTCCGGACCGTCCGGTCGCCGGTTCGCTCACGCTCTCCGTGTCCGGCGGTGCGACGGCTCCGGGCGGTCGGGCGGCGGCCACGGACGCCGAGGCCGTCCGCTGGGGGACGGTGGGCAGCGGGGCGCCACTCGCGGTCGCCTCGGAAGCCACGGTCACGTCGGGTGCCTCTGCCGTCTCGGTGGCGGGGCTTCCCGACGGGAGGGGCTCCGAGGACACCGCGGGGACCGGCCGCCTGCCCACCGGCCCCGCCGGGAGGACATTCGCTTCGATGCTGCCGTCCGGCCGATCGGGGTGCTCAGGGGCGCGACCCTCGACACCGGGGGCTGCCTGCGCGGCGCCGGAAGCAACACGCACCGGCCGCCCCGTACCACTGGACCCCGCCCGCCCGGGAATCGGAGCATCGGGCACCGAAGTCCCGCCCGGCACACCCTCATTCGGCGCTCCCGCGTCGGGCCCGCCGACAGTCGCCGTACCGCTCCGGTGCGGCACCCCGGGTCGGTGGGGCGCAGCCCCGCCCGAACCGGCCGGTGTCGCCGCCCGGTTGGCGGTCGCCCCGGCCGGCCCGGACCGCCCGGTCGTGACGTAGCGGATTCCGGGGACGCCGTGTTCCGCGGCGAGTCGGCGAAGGGCGCCGTCGCCCCCGAGGAGTCTGCCGCGGACCATCAAGGTCGTGCGAGCCCGGACGTCGGCGCCGAGTCCGCGCAGCAATTGTGAGAGGGCGGGCAGCAGGCTGCCGTCCAACGGCTGCCCCGGCGCGCCCAGTTCGATCGCGCACACATCGGGATCCACCGCTGGTCCGGCCACTGCGGGACGCGGCCCGTCGGGCGCCCACAGGGCGAGTCCGGCGCGGGTCACGGTGGCCTGCCAGCGGTCCGTGAGCCGTACCGTCCCCGGCTCCGTACCGCTCAGGATCCACTCGGGCGGGTGCGGGCTCACCGGTCTGGGCGCGGGGGTGTGCCCGTCCCCGGCGGTGGGCGCGCAGACCACGGACGACAGGAACGGCCGCCAGCTGGGCCGCCCGTCCCGTCCCACGAGCGTGGGACGGGGTGCCGTCCCGGGCGCAGCGTGGTCGTCGAGCAGGGGGAGTCCGGTGAGCACCTCCACCTCCGAGCCCAGCAGCTCGGCGACGGACTGTCCGAGCCGGAGCAGATCACGCCTTCCACCGGGCGCGAGCCGCGCACGGGCGCGTTCCGCCTCGGGCAGCCCCGCGAGCACGGCGGCGACCTCGTCGGCGGCGACGTCCTCCGCCTGCGGCGCGCCGACCAGCACCGTGAGGCGCTCGAAGTCGACGGGCACGGAGAAGCAGAGGTCGTCGAGGGCCGGGCCGGGCGCCTCGGCGGGGCGGATGACCACACCCGCCGGAACGCGGTCGACGACACAACCCCCGGAGGTGCGCACGGGCACCCCGTCCAACGCCTCCTCCCACACGGGGACCGGGGCGCGCCGACCGAGCCGGCGGGGTTCCGCGCCGGGCGCGAACCGCCACCAGCCGCACATGGGGCCGGAGTCGCCGTGCACGAACAGCGCGCCGCCGGGGGTGACGAGGACGGCGCCGTCGGGAGCCGTCACCTCCAGTTCCCATGCCTCGGCGATACGGCGGGCCACGCAGGGCCGGTCCGGCCGGTCGGCGCCGGCACCGGACATCACGAGCCTGATCCGGTCGGTGCCGCGCTCGCGCAGGGAGTCCAGCAGCGCGCCCAGCCGGGCCCAGTGGTCGGCGTCGGGCGCGGCTCCCCCGGCCGCGGTGCCCACGATCACGGTGACGACGTCGGCGTCGTTGCCGACGGCACCCGCCACTTCGGCCACGGCGTCCAGGGGGAAGGAGTCGTCCTCCACCGAGCGCACCAGCAGGACACCGTCGACGTCCTCGACCGGCGGACCGGCGCGCCCACCGGACGCCCCGGACGCCCCGGACGCGCCTCCGGAGAGCGTGCGGTCCTGGCCGGGTCCGGGCCTGCGCCGCCGACCGGGGATCACCGATGACCAGCGGCTCACGCTGCCGTCCCTCCGGCGGGCCGGACCGCCTCCACGAGCACCCGGGCGGTGCCGGTGGCGGCGGCGGTGGACCGCTCGTCCGCTGCGGGACGGTCGGCTCCGCGCACAGCGTCGGGGTCCAGCAGCATGCTCACCGCGGCCGACGGGTTCACGTACAGCACGTGGCCCTCGGGCACCCGAGTCAACAGGTCGTCCACGACGACGAGTTCGAAGGCGAACCGGCCCGCTGTGTGCAGGAAAACCGAGGACGTGAAGACCGGCACCACCGGGGTCCCGTCCGTCGCGGCCGCGCTCAGGGGACCGCCGTCCGAAGCCGTCAGTACGGCCACCTCGCGGCCGGCCAGCGCGGCCGCCACCGCCTCGCCGGGCCCGTAGCCCGTGGCGGCGAGCTGGACGGCGCGGTCCACCTCGTCCTCGGGTTCGGGCCAGCCGAGCGCCCGGGGCGACGGCCGGTACTCGGGGTTCTCCTCCCACTCGACGATCTCGCCGTCCGCTCCGGACCGCCACCGTCCGGTCATCGCCCACAGCGGGGGGCGACCTTCGCCGGACCAGGTCGGGTCGACCGCGCCGAGCCAGTGGTCCGGGGCGAGGCGGCCCGCCTCGCGGATATCGTCCGGCACAGGCGGAAGGGTGCCGTCCGGCACGGTCGGAAGGGTGCCGTCCGGCTCGCTCATCGCGTTCCTCGTACGGTGTCGATGTCGGTGTCGGTGTCGGTGTCGATGTCGGTGTCGCGGGGTGCCGGGACGACGGTCCCCGGGGAGCCGTCCGGTTCGTCGTGCCAGAGCAGCAGGCGCGCGGTGGTGGCGTCCGTGACGAGTCCGGTGAGCAGGCCCGATCTCAGTGCGGCGCGGATCGCCCGGGTGCCGCGCCCGCCGGCGGCGACGCCGATCAGCTCCGTGACCTCGCGCAGTGCGGCGGTGTCGACGGAGATCATGCGGGAGGTCAGCTCCGTGGGAACCGGTCGGCCGTCGGCGTCCAGCACCTGGCCCGCCACTTCGGCGCAGGCTCCCGCCACCCGGAGGGTGCGGCGCTCGGCCTCGGACAGGGCGTCGTGGACCGGTGAGTGCGGACCGTCCCAGGCGCCGACCCCCACGACAGCCTTGGTGACCAGGCCGAACCGTTCCAGGGCCTCGGCGGTGCCGGGCTGACCGCGCAGCAGCGCCGCGGTCGCCGCGTCCGGCAGGAGGAACGGGACATGGAGCGGGTACGCCCGCCCGCCGCCCGCCGCGGCCGTACGGCGGACCGCGGCGATCGCGGAGTCGTGGGCGAGGTCGTGTCCGCGCACCCCGGTCAGTTGGACGACGTCGCAGAGGGGCAGTCGGCCGACCGCCTCGCTGAAGGCGTCCACGGTGTGGCTGCCGTCGAGTCCGAGGACGTCACCGTCCTGGGCGATCTCGGAGATCAGCCGGGCGGCCGCGATGCCGAGCCAGCGGCCGGTCCGACGCGGGTCCCCCGTACCGCCCTGACCGCGGGCCAGGCTGACGACGATGCCGTGCCGGAGCCCGAAGCGTTCGGTCAATGCCCGTCCGAGCGGGACGTCGACCTCGGCGGGGACCGTGATGTCGATGCGTACGATCTCGTGCGCGACGGCCGCCTCCAGCAGGCGGGCCACCTTGAACCGGCTGATGCCGAACTCCTTGGCTATCTCCACCTTGGAGCGGTTCTCCAGGTAGAAACGCCTGGCTACGGCGGCGGCGAGGAGCGTGTCGATCGGCGGGGGTAACGCCACCACGTCAGCCGATTCGGCCATCTCGGTTCTCCGCACTCTCGTCGATCCGTCAACTCACCGTTTCCGTATGCCAGTTCATCCGGGCGAGGTGAGTAGCACATGACGAAAGGGCGACCACTGGGTGACGCCAGGGGCCGAAGTGGCACACGAGGCCGGCGGGTCGGCGGGGTCGGCGGGTCCGCCCCCGCCGGTCCCGCCGCCCCGGATTCCCTCCGTCTCAGCGGCCGAGTTCCCCGCGGCGGCCGCGTCGCAGCCTTCGCCGCTGCGAGGGGTCGAGTGCGAGGTACGCGGCGGCCGGGACGCCCAGGATGATCAGAAGTGCCGCCCACCAGGGCAGCCAGATGAGCAGAAAGATCCCGACCGCCGCACCCCCAGCGGCGATCTTGTGGTTCCTCGTCATATGAGTCGCCTCCTCCGCGGCACACTGCCGCTCTCTGCTCTGAAAACGGGCCCGCGCTCCCCCCGGTTCCGGACCACGACCCTGAGGCATCCCTGAGGTGCGCCCCTTACTGGTCCCCCGGAGGCACTCACCACCCTCCCACGCGAGTGACCCGGAACACATCCCTGCCCGACCGGTTCGGGCAGGCTGGTGCTGTACCCTCGGCGACTCCGCCCAGTAGTCAAGTTTGAGGAATTAGCCATAGCTGCGCAGAAGGCTTCCCCGGCTCACCCTTCCGAGATCTTCGAACCCGCCCACTGCCTCGCCGTGTTCGTCCCCGGTGACCCGGCACGCGTCGGCCGGGTCGCCTTCTGGCGCCCCGACGGCTCACCCCTTGCCCGCCCCGACGGATCGCCCCTCGTCCGCCCCGACGGGACCTGGGCCGGGAACCTGACGGCCGGCGGATGCACGGCCGGGCATCCGACGGCCGGCGGAGCCACGGCCGGGGACCTCACGGTGGTCGCGCCGGGTCCCGAGGGCGTCGAGCGGGTGACCGTGCCCGCCGTGCTGCTGCCTCTCCCCGCGGCCCTGCCGGTCCTGCTTCGCGCCCGTGCCGTGGCGGGCGCGCACCGAGCGCCCGCGTTCTGGGGCTCGGCAGCCCTGCTGGCTCTGCACCTCGTGGCAAGGGGCCTGCTGCTGCCCGGCCTCTCCCCCGAGGACCACGACGCCTGGCGGATCGGCCCGCTCGCCTCCGCGGACCTCGAGGACCTCCGGCGGCTCGCCGCCGCGATGCCTCCCGAGGCGCACTCCGTCCCGCTGCCCGCCCCGGGCCCGCCCCGCCTGCCCGACCCCGAGCGGCTGCTGCGCGCCTTCCTGGACGCCGTCGCGGACACCCTGCCGCGCACCCCCGCGGCCCCCTTGGTCACCGGCGGGCCCGCCTACGCGGCACCGGAGCCGCGGACGCTGCCCGGACACCGCGCCTGGGCCGCCGATGTCGCCGCGGGCCACGACGCCGGAGTGCGCCTGTCGCTGCGCGTCGAGGTCCCCGGCCTGACCGACGCCCTCGAAGCGGACGAGGCGCCCGCGTTCCGCGCGGTGCTCCAGGTGCACGGCGCCGTCGATCAGGCCCTGGTCGCTGACGCCTCCCAGGTGTGGTCCGGGACCTCCGCCTTCGGCTCCCGCGCGCGGATGGACGCCCTGCTGGCCCTGCGCCGCGCGGCACGCGCGTGGCCGACGCTGACCCCGCTGCTCTCGGCGGCCGTGCCGGACGCCGTCGAACTCGCCGACGAGGAGGTCGCCGACCTGCTCTCCACCGGGGCACGGACCCTGGCCGGAGCAGGCGTCGACGTGCACTGGCCCCGGGGACTGGCCCGCGAACTGACCGCCCGCGCGGTGATCGGACCGCCCGACGAGGAGAGCGGCCCCACGAGGCTCGCCGCCGACACGCCGTCGTTCCTCTCCGCCGACGCGCTGCTCTCCTTCGACTGGCGGTTCGCCCTCGGCGACCGAACGCTCTCCCGGGACGACCTGGACCGGCTGGCCGAGGCCAACCGGCCCCTGGTGCGTCTGCGCGACCAGTGGGTCCTCGTCGATCCCGAGGAGGTGCGCCGCGCCCGGGGACAGCGGGACCACAAGGTCACGCCGGTGGACGCGCTCGGCGCCGCGCTCACGGGCTCGGCCGAGGTCGACGGACGTACCGTCGAGGTGCAGCCCACGGGGTGGCTGGCGGCGCTGCGCGAGCGGCTGGCCGACCCCGAGGGGCAGGAGCAGGTGCCGCAGCCCGCGGCGCTCGCGGCCACCCTGAGGGACTACCAGCGGCGGGGCCTGAGCTGGCTGGCCCGTACGACCTCGCTGGGCCTGGGCTGCTGCCTCGCCGACGACATGGGCCTCGGCAAGACGATCACCCTGGTGGCGCTGCATCTGCACCGGCAGACGGACCCCGCCTCGGCGGGTCCCACCCTGGTGGTGTGTCCGACCTCGCTGATGGGCAACTGGCAGCGCGAGATCGAGCGGTTCGCGCCCGGCACACCGGTGCGGCGCTTCCACGGCGCCCGGCGCGACCTGGCGGACCTCGCCGACGGGGAGTTCGTGCTCACCACGTACGGCACCATGCGGCTGGACGCGGCCCGGCTCGCCGCGGTGCCCTGGGGCCTGGTCGTCGCGGACGAGGCCCAGCACGTGAAGAACCCCTACTCCGCCACCGCCCGGGAGCTGCGCTCGATCGGGGCACGCGCGCGCGTGGCGCTCACCGGCACCCCGGTGGAGAACAACCTCTCCGAGCTGTGGGCGATCCTCGACTGGACGACACCCGGGCTGCTGGGGCGGCTCGGCACCTTCCGAAGCCGCTACGCGCAGCCCGTGGAGACCGGCCGGGATCCGCTCGCCGCGGAGCGGCTGTCCCGTCTGGTCCGCCCGTTCCTGCTGCGCCGCCGCAAGTCGGACCCCGGGATCGCGCCCGAGCTGCCGCCGAAGACCGAGACCGATCGCGCGGTCTCGCTCTCCAAGGAACAGGCCGCCCTGTACGAGGCGGTGGTGCGCGAGACGCTCGCGGAGATCGCCGAGGCGGACAGCATGGCGCGGCGCGGGCTGATCGTGAAACTGCTGACGGCGCTGAAGCAGATCTGCAACCACCCGGCGCAGTACCTCAAGGAGGAACGGCTCGGGACCGCCGGGCGGTCCGGGAAACTGGAGCTGCTGGACGAGCTGCTCGACACGATCCTCTCGGAGGACGCGGGCGTGCTGGTCTTCACCCAGTACGTGCGCATGGGGCGGCTCGTCGAGCGGCATCTGAGGGCGCGGGGCGTGCAGGTGCAGTTCCTGCACGGCGGAACGCCGATCGCGGAGCGGGAGGAGCAGGTCCGCCGCTTCCAGGACGGTGAGGTGCCGGTCTTCCTGCTGTCGTTGAAGGCGGCGGGCACGGGGCTGAACCTCACCCGGGCCGAACACGTCGTGCACTACGACCGCTGGTGGAACCCGGCGGTGGAGGCGCAGGCCACCGACCGCGCGTACCGGATCGGCCAGACCCGGCCCGTGCAGGTGCACCGGCTGATCGCCGAGGGGACCGTCGAGGACCGGATCGCCGACATGCTGAGCCGGAAGAAGGAGCTGGCGGACGCCGTGCTGGGCTCGGGGGAGGCCGCGCTGACGGAACTGACGGACGCCGAACTGACCGAGCTGGTCGAGCTGCGAGGGGGCGCGTGATGGCGGAACACGGTGCGTACGACGACGTGGAGCGCACGTTCGCGGCGCTGCCTCCCGCGCAGGGCAGGGGCTTCGCGCAGACCTGGTGGGGGCGGGCCTGGCTGAAGGCCCTGGAGGACACGGCGCTCGACCTCCAGCAGCTCAAGGCGGGGCGCCGGCTGGCGCGCGCGGGAGGGGTGGGCGCGGTGTCGGTGCGCCCGGGACGCATCACGGCCGTCGTCCAGGACCGCGACGGCACGCGTCACCGCGCGGACGTGCTGCTGGAGGAGCTGACGGACGACCAGTGGGACCGCTTCCTGGAGACGGCGGTGGAGCGGGCCGGGCATGTCGCGGCGCTGCTGGACCGCGACATGCCGCCGCATCTGGTCGAGGACGCGGCGGGCACCGGAGTCGAACTGCTGCCGGGCATGGGCGACCTGGAGCCGCAGTGCGACTGCGGGGCCTGGGACCACTGCGGCCACACGGCAGCCCTGTGCTACCAGCTGGCACGTCTGCTGGACCAGGATCCCTTCGTGCTGCTGCTGATGCGGGGACGGGGCGAACGGGCCCTGCTGGACGACCTCCAGGCCCGCGGCTCCGCTCCCGTCGAGGCGGCGCCGGAGCCGGAGGGAGTGGACGCCGCGGAGGCGTTCGCCGCCGGTGGCATCCTGCCGTCGCTCCCGGATCTCCCCGCACACCCTCCGGAGCCGGGCCTGCCGCCCTCGCTCGACACCGAGGCCCCGGCACCGCCCGGCACGGACGTCACGGCGCTGGAGTTCCTCGCCGCCCGCACCGCGGCGGAGGCACACCGGGTGCTGGCCGCCACCCAACGCGGGGACCACGACCGGACGGGGTTCGTCGGGCTGCCCGCGGCCGAGGACGCGGTCCGGCTCGCCGCCGGGGCTCCCGGGCCGGCGGTCGCCGAGCGCCTCGCCGCTGGTTCGGGGCGCAGCCGGGAGCAGTTGGCGCTCGCGGTCCGGGCCTGGGGATACGGCGGTGCGGCGGCGCTGTCCGTACTGGAGGACGAGTGGACCGTGGAGGGCGAGGTCCTGGCACGCGCGCGTACCGCCCTGGAATCCGCCTGGGAGGAGGACGAGCGCCCCGTACTGCGGTCCAGGGCCAACCGCTGGACCGCAGCGGGTACTTCGGCGCAGGTACGCCTGGACCGGGACGGCCGCTGGTGGCCGTACCGCAAGGAACGGGGCCGCTGGGTGCCGGCCGGCGGCCCGGCGGGGGACCCGGCGACCGCGCTGGCCTCCACGGAGCCGGGTCCCCCGCCCCGGTGACCCCGTGCCCCAGGTGACCTCGGAGTCCGCGGCACGCGGGTGAGGCGGGGGCGGCGGCTCGACGATCGGCCCACGTCCCCCGTTCACCCGCTGAACGCGCACTGTTCGACGCAGGGGCCAAATCTGGCCGCAGTCAGCGAACTTGGTCCTCAGGAGGCCCCGATGTCCCCGGCCTCTGACGGTCTCCTGTCCGGCTGCGCGCGCGTGACCCTGCCCAGGTCCGATGCCGGCTCAGGGCAGGTCCACGTCGTCGAGGTCGGGCAGCAACGACTCGATCGCGCTGGACAGATCGCTCGGCAGGTCGCTCGGCAGCTCGGTCGGGAACCCCGACGGCAGCGAGCTGGGAAGTTCGCTCGGCAGCTCGCTGGGCAGTTCGGTGGGGATGCTGAACGAAGGCCTCGCCGAAGGGCTCGCGCTGCTCTGGCCCGGGTTCTCCCCGGGCGAGTCGTCGCCGCCCGAGGCCAGCATCACCACCAGGGCGACGGCCCCGGCGGCCACCAGCACCGCCAACAGGGCGAGCAGCGGGTTGAACCGCCTCCCGGGACCCCCTCCGGGCGGGCCGTCGTCCGGGGGCGTGCCGTCGTAAGGCGGCGGCCCGTCGTCCGGGGGCGGGCCGAAGCCGCCGGTCGGGGGTCCGTAACCACCACCCGGA
The DNA here is from genome assembly GCF_040653275.1 of Streptomyces sp. NPDC048002. Lineage (NCBI taxonomy): Bacteria > Bacillati > Actinomycetota > Actinomycetes > Kitasatosporales > Streptomycetaceae > Streptomyces > Streptomyces sp. NPDC048002. The sequence goes on from NZ_JBEZNL010000032.1 coordinate 42,732, forward strand.
GGCGGTGTGTCCCCCGGCGGCGGCCCGGGGGGCTGAGGCGGTACGGGCGGAATGGCCATACCGCCCAGCGTCGCCCCCGGGCGGCGATCACGCGAGCAGCTCGCGGAAGTTGATACCCGGCGATGTCACGGACCGCATGATTCCGCGGCATTGCGCGGCGCACGACACGCCGCGCGCCCCGCGTCGCGGCGCGCACTCCGGAGTGCCACGCGCGGGACGCCGCCCCGAAGGGCACGCCCGGCGCGCGGCACCGCGGGCACACCGGCCGGGTCAACCCGGCAAGTCAACCGGACAAGGCAACCCGGCGGGTCAGCCCAGCGAGTCAACCGGACAAGGCAACCCGGCGGGTCAGCCGGACGTGTCAGCGGGGCGAGTCAGCCCTGCGAGTCAGCCCGGCGCGTGTGCCGGGTCAGCCACGGGCGCCCAGCAGGTGGTCCATGGCCAGCTGGTCGAGCTGCTCGAAGGCCATCCCGCGCGCGGCGACCGCCTCGGCGTCGAAGTCCTCGAAGGCGGCGCGGTCGGCGAGCAGCGCCTGGAGGCCGTCGGCCGCGGTGGACTGCGCCAGCTCGTCCAACCGCGAGGCCCGCAGCGCCGCCTGCACCTCCGGGTCGGCGCGGAAGGCGGCCGCGCGCTCCTTGAGGATCAGGTAGTTGCGCATGCAGCCCGCGGCGGAGGCCCACACGCCGTCCAGGTCCTCGGTCCGCGGCGGCTTGAAGTCGAAGTGCTTCGGCCCCGCGTAGCCGGCGCTCTCCAGCAGGTCGACGAGCCAGAAGGCGGCCCGCAGGTCGCCGGCGCCGAAGCGCAGGTCCTGGTCGTACTTGATGCCGGACTGGCCGTTGAGGTCGATGTGGAAGAGCTTGCCCGCCCACAGGGCCTGGGCGATGCCGTGGGGGAAGTTGAGCCCGGCCATCTGCTCGTGGCCGACCTCGGGGTTCACCCCGTACAGCTCGGGGCGCTCCAGGCGCTCGATGAACGCGAGCGCGTGGCCGACGGTGGGCAGCAGGATGTCGCCGCGCGGCTCGTTGGGCTTGGGCTCGATGGCGAAGCGCAGGTCGTAGCCCTGCTCGGTGACGTACTCGCCCAGGAGGTCGAAGGCTTCCTTCATGCGGTCCAGGGCGACGCGCACGTCCTTGGCGGCGCCGGACTCGGCGCCCTCGCGGCCGCCCCAGGCGACATACGTCCTCGCGCCCAGCTCGGCCGCCAGGTCGATGTTGCGGATGGTCTTGCGCAGGGCGTAGCGGCGCACGTCGCGGTCGTTGGCGGTGAACGCGCCGTCCTTGAAGACGGGGTGCGTGAAGAGGTTCGTGGTGGCCATCGGCACGGTCATGCCGGTGGCGTCCAGGGCCTGCCGGAAGCGCTTGACGTGCGCCTCGCGCTCGGTGTCGGAGGATCCGAAGGGGATCAGGTCGTCGTCGTGGAACGTGACGCCGTGGGCGCCCAGCTCGGCCAGGCGCTGCACCGTCTCGACCGGGTCGAGGGCGCGCCGGGTGGCGTCGCCGAAGGGGTCCCGTCCCTGCCAGCCGACGGTCCACAGGCCGAAGGTGAACTTGTCCTCGGGGGTGGGCTGGTAGTTCATGCCGCGGCTCCTTGCGTGCTCCGAATGCTTGCTGCCGACTATTTCGTCATGGCGCTTTACAAATTAGTATGCCCTCGCGTCCCTGGGAAGAGAACAGCTGTCCGCGGGTAAGGACACGAGCCGCAGGGAACCCGAGCCGCACAGGAGGAGAGCCGGATGTCAGCAGCCGAAGGACCGCTCGTCGTCGGCGTGGACACGTCCACCCAGTCGACCAAGGCCCTCGTCGTGGACGCGGCCACCGGGGAGGTCGTCGCGAGCGGCCAGGCCCCGCACACGGTGTCCTCGGGGGCGGGCCGCGAATCGGACCCCCGCCAGTGGTGGGACGCCCTGTGCGAGGCGCTGCGCCAGTGCGGTGACGCCGCGCGCGAGGCGGCCGCGGTGTCGATCGGCGGGCAGCAGCACGGCCTGGTCACGATGGACGAGCGGGGCGAACCGGTCCGCCCGGCGATCCTGTGGAACGACGTCCGCTCCGCCCCGCAGGCCCGCCGGCTCGTCGAGGAGCTGGGCGGCCCCAAAGGCTGGGCGGAACGCACCGGCAGCGTGCCCGGCGTCTCCTTCACGGTGACGAAGTGGGCCTGGCTGGCCGAGCACGAACCGGAGGCCGTCCGGGCGACGAAGTCCGTCCGCCTCCCCCACGACTACCTCACCGAGCGCCTCACCGGCCTCGGCACGACCGACCGCGGTGACGCCTCCGGCACGGGCTGGTGGGCGTCCGGGACGGAGGCGTACGACGAGGAGACCCTCGCGCACGTGGGCCTGGACCCCGCGCTGCTGCCCCGCGTGGTGCGGCCGGGCAAGGTCGCCGGCACCGTGCGCACCCATCACGACCTGCCGTTCTCCAAGGGAACCCTGGTCGCCGCCGGCACCGGCGACAACGCCGCCGCCGCGCTCGGCCTGGGCCTGCGCCCCGGCACCCCGGTGCTCAGCCTCGGCACCTCCGGCACCGTGTACGCCGTGGCCAGGCACCGGCCCGCGGACCCGACCGGCACGGTCGCGGGCTTCGCCGACGCGCACGGCGACTGGCTGCCGCTCGCCTGCACCCTGAACTGCACCCTCGCCGTCGACCGCGTGGCGGCCCTGCTCGGCCTGGACCGCGAGGCCGTGGAACCCACCGCGGACCTCACGCTCCTGCCCTACCTGGACGGCGAACGCACCCCGAACCTGCCCGGCGCCTCGGGACTGCTGACGGGCCTGCGCCACGACACGACCGCCGGCCAGCTCCTCCAGGCCGCCTACGACGGCGCCGTGCACTCCCTGCTCGGCGCGCTGGACCTGGTGCTCGACGCGGACGCGGACCGCTCGGCCCCGCTGCTGCTGATCGGCGGCGGCGCCCGCGGTACCGCCTGGCAGCAGACCGTACGCCGCCTCTCGGGCCGTCCCGTCCAGGTGCCCGAGGCGAGGGAACTGGTGGCGCTCGGCGCCGCCGCCCAGGCGGCCGGCCTGCTGACCGGCGAGGATCCGGCGGCCGTCGCCCGGCGCTGGAACACGGCCGCGGGACCGGTGCTGGACGCCGTCGAGCGCGACGAGGCGACCCTGGCGCGGATCGCCGGGGTACTCTCCGACGCGGGACCCCTGCTGGAACGGGACTCACCGGCCCGGTGACGGCCCGCTCCGCGACCGCACGCACCCCGACCCAGGACTGACGGAGGCATGACCGCACCGCAGCACGAACCCCATCCGTCCGGTCCCGGACGCGCGCTGCCCGACACCCAGCAGGGCATGCGCCGCCGCAATCTGGCCCGGGTGATGCACACCGTCAGCGCCGAGGGCCCCCTCTCCCGGGCCGGGGTCGCCTCGCGGATCGGACTGACGCGGGCCGCGGTGTCGACCCTCGTCGACGAGCTGATCCGCTCGGGCCTGCTGGAGGAGCTGGGCCCCGAGCGGCCCGGCCGTGTGGGGCGGCCCGGTTCCGCCCTGGCGGTCAGTGCCCGCGGCCCGGCCGGGCTCGGCGCCGAGATCGGTGTCGACCACCTCGCGGTGTGCGCGGTCGATCTCCGGGGCGAGGTCCGGGCGAGCGCCGTGCGGTACGGCGCGAACCGCGGCCGCTCCCCCGAGCCCGTGATCCGGGAACTGACCGAACTGGTGCACGGCGTCGTCGCGGAGGCCGCACTACAGGGGCTGTGGCCCGCGGGGTTCGCGGTGGCCGTGCCCGGTCTGGTGGCCCGCGACGGCCGCACGGTGGTGCGCGCGCCGAACCTCGCATGGCACGACGTCGACCTCGGGGCGCTGCTGCCCGAACCCTGCCCGCCGACCGTGGACAACGAGGCGAACTTCGGGGCGCTGGCCGAACTCTGGCTCGGCGAGGGGACCCCGCGCGACTTCCTGCACGTGTCGGCGGAGATCGGCATCGGCGCCGCCGTCGTGGTGGACGGGCAACTGCTGCGCGGGACACGGGGATTCGCGGGCGAACTGGGGCACGTGCCGGTACGGCCGGAGGGGCCCGCGTGCCCGTGCGGCGGGCGCGGCTGTCTGGAGCAGTACGCCGGGGAGGAGGCGGTGCTGCGGGCCGCGGGACTGGAACCGGGCGAGGACCGGGTCGGCCTGCTCGCCGGACGCGCGGCCGAGGGGGACGCGGAGGTACGGGGCGCGCTGCGCGACGCGGGCGCCGCCCTCGGCATCGCGCTGACCGGTGCGGTGAACCTGCTCGACCCCGAGAACGTGGTGCTCGGCGGCGCGCTGGCCGGGCTCGCCCCCTGGCTGCTCCCCTCACTGGAGGCCGAGCTGAACGGCCGTACCGCGGGCGCGGCGTGCCCGGTCTCGGTGTCCCGGCTGGGCCCGGAGGGTCCGCTGCTCGGCGCCGCGCACTCGGTGGTGCGGGGCGTACTGGACGATCCGGCGGCGGTCGCGGCACGGGGCTGAGGGCGGACGCGCTCGCGGAAGTCCACACTCCGGGCACCCGGAACCGCCCCTCCCCACGGCCCCGTTCACTCCTGCGGGTGGCCGAGTTTTCCACACCCCGGGCACTGTCCACGGACCGACGGCGTCCTCGGACGGCCAACCCCCGCACGCCGTAACGTGATCCACGCGAGGCCCCCGCCCCGCACCCGGTCGGCGCCTCCGCCCCGCCGACCGGCCGTCATCCGCAGCTGCTCCGTCCGCGACCGAGAGGCACCACCTCAACTGCTGCCTCAACTGCTTCGTCCGCAACCGAGAGGCACCACCTCACATGCAACGGGACCGACCACCGACCAGCACAGGGCAGGGCGGCAGACGACTGCTGCTGAAGGGCGCGGCACTGGCCGCCGTTCCCTACGCCCTGCTCCCCGAGCCGCGGGCGGGCGCCCACATACCGGGCCCCGACCACCCCTCCGCCGAGTGGCAGCCCGCGAACCCGGCCAACTACACCGCCGCCGGCCGTCCGGTGGACCACGCCATCGGCCTCGTCGTCATCCATGTCACGCAGACCGACTACCGCAACACCCTGCACGTCTTCGGCAACCCGGCGAAGAAGGTGTCCGCGCACTACCTCGTCCGTTCCTCCGACGGGCACGTGGCGCAGTGCGTGCGCGAATCGGACATCGCCTGGCACGCCGGCGACTGGGACCACAACACCCGCAGCATCGGCATCGAGCACGAGGGCTGGGTGGACCGCCCCGCCTGGTTCACCGACCCCCTGTACGCGAAGTCGGCCGCGCTGACCGCGGCGATCTGCGCCAGACACGGCATCCCGAGGGACAGGAGGCACATCATCGGCCACCACGAGGTGCCCGGTACCGATCACACCGACCCCGGACCGCACTGGGACTGGAGGCGATACATGGAACTCGTCCGAGCCGCCTGAACGGGCCGGCGCGTCAGCCGTCCGGGTGACGGCGGTCGAAAAGGTTGTCCGGGCCCGGACTCGGAGTGACGATGTCCCCACATGGCATCGCCATCGCATCGCCGTCCGGGGAGGCCCAGTTGACCGATCCGTGGGTGGCCCTGGAGCCGGGGGCCGACCCTGCCGAACGCGCGCGGACGCTCCGCCGCGCGCACGAGACGTTCACCCTGGCGGGAACGGTGCCGAAGCCGGTGCGCGCCGTGGTGGCCGACTCCTGGCGCCGTTCCGCGAGAGCGGGCGTGGGGCCCGACGGGACGGCGAGCGTGGAACTCCTGGACAGTGACCTGGCCGCCTACCGCGCGGAGCATCCGCTGGCCCGGGTGATGCCGCTGTTCCGTGAGCTGATGGGCTCGTTCGCGGCGGACGGGGAACACCTGCTCGCGGTGTGCGACGAACACGGCAGGCTGCTGTGGGTCGAAGGACATCCGACGACGCGGCGGAAGGCGGACCGGATGAACTTCGTGCCCGGCGCCCGCTGGTCGGAAGCGGCGGTCGGAACGAACGCTCCGGGCACGGCGGTCGCGGTCGACCGGCCGGTCCAGGTCTTCGCGGCCGAGCACTTCATCCGGCGGGTGCAGCCCTGGACGTGCGCGGCGGCACCGGTGCACGACCCGCGCACCGGGCGGGTGCTGGGAGCCGTCGACATCACCGGCGGCGACGGGCTGGCGCACCCGCACAGTCTCGGCTTCGTCCAGGCGGTGGCGAGGGCGGCCGAGTCCCATCTGGCCCTGCTCGAACCGGCGGGGCCGGCGGCCGACACGCACGAGCTGTCCGCGCTCGGCCGTGACGAGGCTCAACTGACCACCGGTGGCCGCCGGATCCGGCTCAGCCGTCGGCACAGCGAGATCCTCGTCCTGCTGGCCCGCCATCCGGAGGGCCTGACCGGCGACGAGCTGCTCTGCGCGCTGTACGAGGACGAGTCGGTGACCCCGGTGACCCTGCGGGCCGAACTGGCGCGGCTGCGAAGGACCCTGGGCCCGGCGCTGCTCGCCTCGCGGCCCTACCGGCTCACCGTGCCCGTCGAGTGCGACGTGTCCGTGGTCGAGCGGCGGCTGGCCGCCGGGGCGGTCAGCGCGGCGGCGACGGCGTACACGGGTCCGCTGCTGCCCGGCTCCCAGGCACCGGCGGTGGTGCGGGTCAGGCAACGGCTCGCCGACGGAGTGCGCTCGGCGCTGATCGCGCGCCGGGACCCCGACCTGCTGGCGGACTGGGCGCACGCGCCGTGGGGCGAGGACGACCTCGACGTGTGGCATGCCCTGGCCGCCGTACGCCCGACGGCCACGGTCCGCTCACGGCTCGCCGCGCTGGAGTCGGAGCTGGCGGCTCCCCGGGTCCGGGCGCCACGCTGAACACCGGGGTGTCGGCGGGCCGGCACCCCGGGCCCGCGATGTCGACGGTCGCGCCCCCGGCCCCGCAATATCCTTCACCCGGCCCCGCGCGACGTCCTTCGCCCGGCCGCGCGCGACGTCCTTCACCCGGCTCCGCGCAACGTCCTTGCAACCTCCCGCTGCCTAGCCTCGCGGCGAGCGCTGTCCAACGGCGGGCAGCACCGCAGCAGGGAGGCAGACCGGCATGACCCGTTACGCGGCACCCGGCACCGAGGGCGCGATCGTCTCCTACCAGGCGCGCTACGACCATTTCATCGGCGGTGAGTACGTGCCGCCGCTCCGGGGGCAGTACTTCGAGAACCCCTCCCCCGTGAACGGGCAGCCGTTCACCGAGATCGCGCGGGGCACGGCGGAGGACGTGGAGCGGGCCCTGGACGCGGCGCACGCGGCCGCCCCGGCCTGGGGCCGGACCTCGGTGACCGAACGCTCCGACATCCTGCTGAAGATCGCCGACCGGATGGAGACGAACCTGGAGCGGCTGGCGGTCGCCGAGAGCTGGGAGAACGGCAAGCCGGTGCGCGAGACGCTCGCGGCCGACATCCCGCTCGCCATCGACCACTTCCGCTACTTCGCGGGGGCGATCCGCGCGCAGGAGGGGTCGCTCGGCGAGATCGACGACGACACGGTGGCGTACCACTTCCACGAGCCGCTCGGGGTGGTCGCGCAGATCATCCCGTGGAACTTCCCCATCCTGATGGCGGTGTGGAAGCTCGCCCCGGCCCTCGCCGCGGGCAACGCGGTGGTGCTCAAGCCGGCCGAGCAGACCCCGGCCTCCATCCACTACTGGCTGAGCCTCGTCTCCGACCTGCTGCCGGCGGGCGTGGTCAACGTGGTGAACGGCTTCGGCGTGGAGGCGGGCAAGCCGCTGGCGTCCAGCCCGCGCGTGGCGAAGGTGGCGTTCACCGGTGAGACCACGACCGGCCGGCTGATCATGCAGTACGCCTCGGAGAACATCACCCCGGTGACCCTCGAACTCGGCGGCAAGTCCCCGAACATCTTCTTCGAGGACGTCTGGCGGGCCGACGACGACTTCCGCGACAAGGCCCTCGAAGGGTTCACCATGTTCGCGCTGAACCAGGGCGAGGTGTGCACCTGTCCCTCGCGGGCGCTCGTCCAGCGGGCCCACTACAGCGAGTTCATGGAGGCGGCGGTCGCCCGCACCGAGCTGATCAAGACCGGCCACCCGCTCGACACGGACACGATGATCGGCGCCCAGGCGTCCAACGACCAGTTGGAGAAGATCCTCTCCTACCTGGACATCGGCCGTCAGGAGGGCGCCCGCATCCTCACCGGCGGGGAGCGCGTCGAGCACGACGGCGAACTCAAGGGCGGCTACTACGTCCAGCCGACGATCTTCGAGGGCAACAACCGGATGCGGATCTTCCAGGAGGAGATCTTCGGCCCGGTGGTCTCGGTGACCTCCTTCGACGACTTCGACGACGCCATCAAGATCGCCAACGACACGCTGTACGGGCTGGGCGCGGGCGTGTGGACCCGGGACGCCAACACCGCCTACCGTGCCGGGCGGGCGATCCAGGCGGGCCGCGTCTGGACCAACTGCTACCACGCCTACCCGGCGCACGCCGCGTTCGGCGGCTACAAGGGCTCGGGCATCGGCCGCGAGACGCACAAGATGATGCTGGAGCACTACCAGCAGACGAAGAACCTCCTGGTCAGCTACTCCCCCAGGAAGCTCGGGTTCTTCTGAGCGGTGAGCGGCCGTGCCCACGGCGACGCCCGTGCGTCGCCGTGGGCGCGGCCTTCGGCCGTGTTCACGTGACCCGGCCCGGGGGTGGGGGCGTGGGGTCGTAGGCCGAGTCGCGGAGGATCGTCGTCAGGCGCTCGGCGGCGGTGAGGAGTTCGGTGTGGGTCGTGTAGAGCGCGTTGACGCCGAAGCGGAGCAGGTCCGGCGGGCGCCTGTCGACGACCACGCCCCGGTCCGCCAGGGCGCGGGCCAGGCCGTGGGCGTGCGGGTGGCGCAGTGCCACGTGGCTGCCCCGGCGGGCGCCCTCGCGGGGAGTGACCGGGGTGACGCCCAGGGGGGTGAGGAGTTCCTCGGCGCAGTCCAGGAAGAACTCCGTCAACGACAGGCTCTTGGCGCGCAGTTGTTCCAGGTCCACGTCCTCGAAGACGGTGAGGGCGGCCTCCAGGGCCAGCAGGGAGAGGACGGGCGGCGTGCCGATGCGGGCGCGGGCCACGCCCGGAGCCGGCGTGTAGTCCGGGTCCATCGCGAACGGGTCCGCGTGGCCGTTCCAGCCGGTCAGGGGCGTGTCCAGGACGTCGTGGTGGCGACGTGCGGCGTAGAGCCAGGCGGGGGCGCCGGGGCCGCCGTTGAGGAACTTGTAGCCGCAGCCGACGGCGAGGTCGACGTCCAGGGCGTCCAGGTGCAGCGGCATCGCTCCCGCCGCGTGGCACAGGTCCCACACCACGACCGCGCCGGCCCGGTGCGTGACCTCGGTCAGGGCGGCCATGTCGTACAGCTCGCCGGTGCGGAAGTCCACCGGTGAGTAGCTGACCGCGGCCACCCGCGTGCCGTGTGCGGCGAGGAACCGGTCCAGGTCGTGCGGGGCGACCCGGTGCACCTCCGTGCCGTCCCGGAGGCGGGCCACCGCCTCGGCCAGGTAGCGGTCCGTGGGGAAGTGGCCGGGGTCGGTGACCAGCAGGGGCCGGTCGGGCCGCAGCGCCGTGGCCGCGCCCAGCGCGGTGTACAGCTGCACGCTGGTGGAGTCCCCCGCCACCGTCTGGCCCGGCGCCGCGCCGACCAGGCGGCCGATGGCGTCGCCGATCCGCAGGGGCGCCTCCCACCAGCCGTGCTCGTTCCAGGAGCCGATCAGGCCGGTGCCCCACTGGCGTGCCACGGCGTCCGCCAGGGCGGGCTCGACGGCGGCGGGCAGCGGTCCGAGGGAGTTCCCGTCGAGGTAGATGACGCCTTCGGGGAGCAGGAAGCGTTTGGCGAGCGGCGCCAGAGCGTCCTCGGCGTCGGCTCGGGCGGCCCGGCCGGACAGAGAGCCGGTGGCGGACGCGAGAGGCCCGGACGTCCCCCGGCTCCCCGGCCGGGGCGGCAGCGGTGACCGGGGCCGGGAGTCGAGGGCCTCGGACATCTCCCACAGGGTGGCGGCGACCGCGCGGGCGCCGGGGGCGTCGGGCTCGATGAGGGTGTAGTGGCCGGTGCCGGGCAGCACGACCGTCCGGAGGTCCTCGTGCACGGCCGTGTAGTCGGCGAACTGGGTGAGCGGGACCTCCTCGTCCGCGGCACCGTGCAGCAGCACGGTCGGCACCCCGGTGGTACCGGTTCCGCGCAGCAGCGTGAGAGGGTCGGTCTCGGGCAGCCGGGCCTCGAAGACGTCCTCCCCGCCGAGGAGTTGCAGCGCGGCCCCCTCGCTGAGGTCGTCCCGGCGGGTGGCGGTGAGGTCGGTGATCGGGGCGAGCGCGAGGACGCCGGCCGGGAGGGTCGTGGTGTGCCACCGGGAGCCTTCGGGAAGGAGTCCGCGGGCCGCGCACCACAGGGCGAGGTGGCCGCCGGAGCAGTGCCCGGCCAGCAGGTGGGGCCGGCCCTCGGGCAGCGTGTCCACGATCCGGGCGACGTCGTCGAAGGTCTCCGGGTAGCCGCCGGCGCCGCCGGAGCGGCGGAAGCCGGGCAGCAGCACATGAAAACCCTGCCGCGCGAGCCAGGCCGCGAAGGGGGTGAGGTGGGTGCGGTCGTAGCGCCAGTAGCCGCCGTGCAGCAGGATGACCAGCGGGGCGCTCGGGTCCTGGGCGGGCCAGGCGTCGTAGCGCTGGTGCGGGTGGTCGCCGTAGCGGCCCTGGACCGGGGCGAGGACCGGCTTCAGGCTCAGTACCCGCCGCTCCTCCTCCGCCGCGAAGGCCGAGATCTCACTGGACGGCACCGCGGACCTCCCACAGTTCGGGGAACACCGGGCGCGTGGCCCGCTGTTCGAGCCACGCGAGTCCCGTGGAACCGGCGCTGCCGCTCTTGGCGCCCATGGCCCGGCGGACCACCATGACGTGGTCGAAGCGCCAGCGCAGGACGAGTTCGGCGATGTCGGTGAGCAGTTCGCCGAGGGCGAGCAGCGGATGGTGCTGCGGGCCCGCGTAGATCCGCCTCCACACCTCGACGACGCCCGGGTCCGCCTCGTAGGGCGCGGTCGCGGCCCGTTCCCGTACGTGGGCCGGGACCGGCAGGCCCTGCCGGTGGAGATAGCCCAGCACCTCGTCGTACAGGGAGGGCTGGCGGTGGGTCTCGCTCAGCGCCTCGTGCGCGACCGGGTCACCGCGGTGCGTCCCGAGCATCGCCTCGGACTTGTCGCCGAGGAGGAACTCCAGGTGCCGGTACATCGCCGACTGGAAGCCCGACGCCCTGCCGAACGCCGCCCGGAAGCCGTTGAACTGGGCGGGTGTCAGGGAGGCCAGCGGCGCCCAGGTGGCGTTGAGGGCGGTCAGGGCGCGGCGGCTGCGGGTGAGGGCGTCGGTGGCGGCGTCGAGGTCGTCCTTGGCGAAGGCGGTCCCGGCGGTGCGCCACTCGTGGACGATCAGCGTGAACCACAGTTCCATCACCTGGGTGGTGACGACGAACCCCATCTCGTCGGGTGCCTCGGTGAGGGGCTGCTGGAGGTGGTTGAGGACGGACGCGCGCACATAGGTGTCGTAGGGGCTGGGGCCGTCGAAGGGCCGGGTCAGTGTGTCGTCCGCGGCCTGCGGGGCCGGTGCGGACGTGCCGTCTTTCATGGTGGGGGTCTCCTGATGACTGCGGCGGGCGCTACGGCGGGAAGGTCCGCGCCCGGCGGCGGGCGCGGGGCTCACGGGCCGAGGTGGACACCGCCCGAGGCGTCGATCCACTGGCCGGTCACCCAGCGGGCGTCGTCGCTCGCCACGAACGCCACGATGTCGGCGATGTCGGCGGGGGCGCCGAGCCGGCCGAAGACGGAGGCCGCCTCGTAGCGCCGGCGGATCTCGGGGACGGCCAGGGTCGGGTTGATCTCCGTGTCGGTGTAGCCGGGCGCGACGCTGTTCACCGTGATGCCCCGCGCTCCCAACTCCCTGGCGAGGGACAGGGTGAGGTGGTCGAGGGCGGCCTTGGTCATGGTGTAGGCGACGATCGGCGGGAGGGCGACGCGGGTGGCGGCGGAGGAGACGTTGACGATCCGGCCGCCGTCCCGCAGCCGTCGCAGGCCGCGCTGCACGATGAAGAAGGGCGCCCTCGCGTTGAGGGCGAACACCCGGTCGTAGTCGTCCTCGGTGATCTCGGCGATCCCGCGCGGAACGGTGATGCCGGCGTTGTTGACGAGGATGTCCAGGCCGGGTTCGGCGTCCTGGCGGGCGAGTGCCTCGTCGAAGGCGGTCCAGAGGGCGTCGGCGTCGCCGGGCACCCCGAGTTCGGCGTGGACCGGGAAGGCGTGTCCGCCGTCGGTCTCGATCTCCTTGACGGTGCGGGCGGCGGCTTCGGCGTCGTGCCCGTAGTGGACCGCCACGAGGGCTCCCTCACGGGCGAGCCGGCGGCTGATCGCCCGGCCGATGCCGCGGCTGCCTCCGGTGACCAGGGCGGTCCTGCCCGCGAGACGAGGGGAGTTGGTCATCTTGCTCTCCTTCTGCCGGAGTGACGGAGGTGCGGAGTGACGGAGGGGCGGAGTGACGGGGTCGGGTTGGTGCGACCCGCGGGGGTGGCGGGGCCGGCCGGTGTGGACCGCGGGCCGGGTGCCGTCAGGTGTCGAAGTCGACGGTGACCTCGGCACCCAGGGGCCTGGCGCGGCAGGTGAGGGTGTAGCCGGCGGCCAACTGCGCGCCGTCCAGGGCGTACTGGACGCCGGTGACGACCTCGCCGGTGACGACCTTGGCGCGGCAGCTGCCGCAGATGCCCTCGCGGCAGGCGTGCGGGACGTCCGGGTGGTCGCGCAGCAGCGCGTCGAGCAGCGTCGGTTCGCCGGGCCGGGCGGTGACGACCCGGCGGTGCCCGTCGTACAGGGCGGTGATCCGGGTGGCGTTCGCGGTGGGCGGAGCCCCGGGCACCGGCACGGGGGCCGGGACGCCGCCGGAGGTGAACAGTTCGGAGCGGATCTCCTCGGGAGCGGCTCCCGCCTCCGTCAGGGCCGTACGGACCGTGTCGGTGAGGCCGGCCGGCCCGCACAGCGCGAAGGTGGTGCCGGGACCGGGCCGGGCGTCCAGGGCCGCGAGCAGGCGCGCCAGACCGGCGGCGTCGATCCGGCCGGCCAGGGCCGCGCCCGCCTCCCGGGTGAGGACGTGCAGCAGGGTGAACCGGTCCACGAACGCGTCTTTGAGCAGGGCGAGTTCGTCGGCGAGCAGCGCCTCCGCGGCGGTGGGCACCGAGTGGACGAGGGAGACCCGGCAGTCCGGGTCGTCGCGCAGCGCGCCCGCGGCCATGGCGGCCAGTGGGGTGACACCGGAGCCGCCCGCGATCAGCACATGGTGCCCTCCGGTCCGCTCGGGCAGCGCGAAAGTGCCGCCGGGCGGGGTGAGTTCGAGGTGGTCGCCGGCCTTCAGCGCGGTCAGCGCGTGCGCGCCGAAGCCGTCCGGGGAGCCCCGCTTGATCACCAGCCGCAGCGCACCGGGGTCGCCGGGAGGGGGGCACACCGAGTAGCTGCGGCGCAGTTCCCCGTCCGCGCGGTGGTGCCGGACGATGACGTGCTCGCCCGGCCGGTGGGCGAAGGTGTCCCGGAGTGCCTCGGGGACGCCGAGGGTGACGGCGACGGCGTCCTCGGTGAGCCGTTGGACGGCGGTGACGGGGAGCCGGTGGCGGTCGGTGCGCCGGCGGGCACCGGCCGGGACGACGGAGTTCACGCGGGGCCTCACAGCGCGGTCAGGTGGGGGAACAGCTCGTGGCAGGCGGTGCAGTGGAGCACCGACTGGCAGCGGGACGGGCCGAAGGCGCTGTGCGGCCGGGTGGCCCGGGACCCGCAGTGCGGGCAGGGCACCCCGGTGAGCCGCACGAGCACCGGACCGTCCCCCGGTTCCGGCACGGGCGGTGCGATGCCGTGGGCGGCGAGCGCCTTCCGGCCGGCCGCGCTGATGCGTTCCGTCGTCCACACCGGGGACAGCACCTGCCGTACCCGTCCGTCCGGGTGGCCGCAGTCCGTCAGGACGTCCCGGATCGCGGCCGCCATGGCGACCAGCGCCGGGCAGCCCAGGTAGGTGGGCGTGAACTCCACTTCGATGCGTCCGTCGGCTCCGGGGCCGACGGCTCCGATCACCCCGAGGTCACCGAGGGTGAGGAAGGGCAGTTCGGGGTCCGGTACGGCCTCCACGCGCGCCCGGACCTCGGCTGCCGCACGTCGGGTACGTCCGCTCACCAGGTGCCTCCGGGGAACTGGCGCCGCACCGACTGGAGTTCGGCGATCAGCGGTCCGAACTCCTCGCTGTGCAGGCCCGCCCGGCCGCCCCGGGCCTGCCAGCGGGGCGCCGGCACGGTCAGTCCGGCCCGGGAGATCACCGCCGCGGTGCTCTCCTCCCACCGGGTCCGCAGCGGGGCCGGTGAGGGCACGGCGCCGGCGGCGGCGAGGGCACGGACCACGTCGTCCTCGTCGAAGGGTTCCGCCGTGTACGGCCACACCAGGTCCAGACCCTGTTGCATGCGGCGGGCGCTCTCGGCGGTGCCGAGTCCGAGCCGTACGGTCCAGGTGTCGGCGTGCAGCCGGTGGAAGGCGACCTCCTGGGCGGCCCGCCTTCCGAACGCGGCGAGTTCGGGGTCGGTGCAGCCGCCGAGCGCCTCGTAGTACGCCACCGCGTAGTGCGTGTAAGCGAGTTGGCGGGCGACGGTGGCCGCGAAGTCGCCGTTGGGCAGTTCGGTGAGGAGCAGGTTGGTGAACTCGCGGTCGGTCCGCGCGAAGGCGAGGTCGTCCTCGTCGCGACCGGTGCCGTCGAGGCGTCCGGAGAGGGTGAGCAGGATCCGGGCGTGGCCGACGAGGTCCAGTGCGATGTTGGACAGCGCCAGGTCCTCCTCGATGGTGGGCGCCCGGGTGATCCACCGGCACAGCCTCTGCCCGAGGACGAGTGCGTCGTCGCCGAGGCGCAGCAGTTGGACGGCGAGCAGGGCGTCGGGCCGGACGCCGGACGCCTCGGTGACCGCCCCGGCAACCGCCCCGCTGACCGTACCGCTGACCGTCCCGGTGATCGTTCCGGTGCCCGTCGTGTCACTCATCGGGGTCACCGTCCGGGCCCTTCTCGGTGGAGAGCGGGGGGAAGTAGTGCGGGTAGCGGTACGGCTTGTGCCGGGCGCCCGCGAAGTAGGGGTCGTGTTCGTCGGGGGACGCGGTGTGCACCGCGTCGGAGCGGACCACCCACAGCGACAGCGGATCGCCGCGGCGCGTGTACAGGTCGCGGGCGCGCAGCAGGGCGGTGTCGGGGTCGAAGGCGCGCACCGAGCCCACGTGGTGGTGGGCGAGCCCGCGCCGGGGCCGCAGGAAGACCTCCCAGGACGCGGGGGCGCCCTCGGGCCGCGGGCCGCTCATGCGCGCACCTCCGTCCGGCCGGCGCCGGGCCCGGCGCCGTCCCCGGTGCGGGCCGCGTACGCCGCGGCGGCCTCCCGTACCCAGGCCCCGTCCTCGTGCGCGGCACGCCGGTGGGCGACGCGCCGGCGGGCCCAGTGGGTGTCCTCGCCGAGCGCCCCCCGGTAGACGTCCCAGTCGACCGGGGTGAAGTCGTGGTGGCCGCGCTCCTCGTTCCAGCGGATCGCCGGATCGGGCAGGGTCAGACCGAGACGGGCGGCCTGCGGGACGCAGGTGTCGACGAAGCGCTGGCGCAGTTCGTCGTTGCTGTGCTGCTTGATGCCCCAGGCCATGGAGCGGCGCGAGACGGCGGCGCCGACCGCCGCGGTGCGCGAGACGGCGCCGCCGGCCTCGGTGTCGGGCGGCCCGAACATCAGCGCCACGGCCGGCAGCCACCAGCGGTTCACCGCGTCCTGCGCCATCTCCCGCTGCGCCGGGGTGCCTTCGCACAGGGCGCGGATCAGGTCGTAGCCCTGGCGTACGTGGAAGGACTCCTCCTGGCAGACGCGCCGCATCGCCCGCGCGTAGGGCCCGTACGAGGTGCGGCACAGCGGTGCCTGGTTGATGACGGCGGCGCCGTCCGTCAGCCAGGCGATGGTGCCGGTGTCCGCCCAGGTCAACGCCGGGTGGTTGAAGGTGGCCGAGGCGCGCTGGCGGCCCTCGTGCAGGGCGTCCAGCAGGTCGGCCCGGTCCACGCCGAGGGTCTCGGCGGCGGAGTACAGGTACAGGCCGTGGCCGGCCTCGTCCTGGACCTTGGCGATGAGCACCGACTTGCGGTGCAGGGAGGGGGCCCGGGTGAGCCAGGCGCCCTCCGGCTGCATGCCGATGATCTCGGAGTGGGCGTGCTGGGCGAGTTGGCGGAGCACCATGCGGCGGTAGCCGTCTGGCATCCGGTCGCGGGGTTCGACGGCCTCGCCGGCGCCGACGCGTGCCTCGAACCGTTCCAGCGCCTCGTCCTCGCCGAGGTGCGCGGGGCCGGCGGGCGGTGCCGCGCTCATGCCGTTCCTCCCCGCCCGGTCCGACCCGGGTGGGGGACGTGCGCGCCCCCGCAGCGGTCCTCTCGCCTGAGCACCGACATCACTCTCCGATCCTCCTCCGGCCACCGGGGCGGACGCCTCGCCCGGCGGGTCGGGCGTGGCCTCCGTCTCGGTAAAGAGGCCCCGCGGAGGGGGCGCAATCCCCCGGACCGTCGGGCCGGTTGCGTGACAAGCGTCACAGGGGTCGCGCGGATTGCGGCCCGGTGCGGTCGCCTCTTGTTCCGGTGACGGGCGGAGGACGCGGCGCGATCCGCCCGGCGACCGGTCCGGCAAGGCGAAGAGGGGTAACCGATGAGCACCGTCAGGGAGTTGCTGGTCGAGCTGACCGGCACGGAGGAGTACGCGGACGCCGGGCGGATCGGCGACGACGTCGACCTCGCCGCGAGCGGCATCGACTCCGGGGACCTGGTGCGGCTGGTGCTGCTGCTGGAGCAGCGGGCCGGGGTGGAGATCACCGCCGACGACATGGAGACCCTGCGCACGATCGCCGACTACGAGCGCTTCGTGTCCGAGCGGTCGGCGGCCGGCGCGGGTGGCGGTGCCTGATGTGGCTCACCCAGCTGCTGGAACGCAACCGGCAGTGCTTCCCGGAGCGTACGGCGCTGATCGACGAGCGACGCTCGGTCACCTGGCGCCAGTTCCACGACCGTACGCTCGAACTGGCCCACGGGCTCGCCGAGTCGGGCATCGAGCCCGGTGACCGGGTCGCCGTGCTGTCCAAGGACCGGATCGAGGTGCTGGAGACCTACTTCGCGCTCGCCCGGCTCGGCGCGCTGTTCGTGCCGCTGAACCACAGCCTGACCGTGCCGGAGGTCACCGGGATCGTGGCCCGGGTCGGCGCGGTCGCGATCGTGGGCGAGTCCGAACTCCTGGACCGGCACGTGGAGTTGCCCGCGTGCGTACGGACCAGGACGGCGCTGGACGCACCGGAGTTCGAGAAGCTGGGCGGTACGGCGCCGCGGGTCGCGCTTCCCGCCGTGGCGGACACCGATCCGGTGGCCGTGCTGCACACCTCGGCGACCACCGGGCAGGCCAAGGGTGTCACGGTGGACAGCGGCTCGTTCCGTGCCATCGCCCTGGGCTGGCTCGTGTCGGCCCGGCCCACCGACGACATCGTGATGGTCAACTGCTGTCCGCTGTACCACGGCAGCATGACCGTCTCGCTCACCTACATGGCGGTCGGCGCGACCATCGTGCTCATGCCCGGCTTCACCCCTCAGCGGGCGCTCGCCTCGGTGGAACGCCACCGGGCGACGCACATGTGGCTGGTCCCGCAGATGCTGCGCTTCATGCTCCAGGCCAAGGGCGCGGACCGCACCGACCTGTCGACCGTTCGGGAGATCCTCTACGGCGCCGCCCCCATGCCCCTTGACGTGTACGAGGAGGCCGCAGAGCGCCTGGACTGCGGCTTCCGGCAGGTGTACGGCATGACGGAGGTCGGCGGCCCGTTCGTGACCCTGGGTCCCGACGAGCACCCCTCGCCCGGTGACGGCGCCGCCCGCATCCCCTGCGGACGGGTGGTCCCCGGCATGTCCGCCCGCGCGGTGGGAACGGACGGGACGGAGGTGCCGGGCGGTGAGATCGGCGAGATCGTGGTGCGCGGGCCCGGGGTGATGCAGGGCTACTGGAACGATCCGGAGGCCACCCGGGAGATCCTGCTCGACGGCTGGATCCGCACCGGCGACCTGGGGTTCGTGGACGAGGCCGGACGGATCCACCTGGTGGACCGCACCAAGGACCTCATCATCCGGGCCGGCCAGAACGTCTACCCCTCCGAGATCGAGCGGGCCCTGATGAGCCACCCGGCGGTGCGGGACGCGGCGGTCGTCGGAACGGCGGACGCGGACTACGGCGAGGTGCCGTTGGCGTACGTGGTGGCCGAGCCGGACACCCGGTCCGCGGACCTCCTCGCTCATGTCGCACAGTTGCTCGCGCCCTACAAGCGGCCGCGACGGGTGGAGTTCATCGAGCAGGTGCCCCGCAACCCCGCCGGGAAGATCATGAAGAAGCTGCTGCGGGCCTGAACCCCGAGCGCCCCGTGACGGTCGTCCCGGCGGCCGGGTCCGGGCCCGGCCCGCTCGTGGTCGCTCAACTGGCTCTGCTGGGAGCGGAGTTGTCTGCCGCCGGACTCGGTGCGGGCGTCGCGCTCGGCACCGAGCCGGGGCTGGCACCCGCCGGGCCCGGCGAGTCGGCCGCGCTCTCGTCGATGCCCGCGCGCCGCCGGTCCGAGTTCCTCGCGGGCCGGCTCGCCGCACGCCGTGCGCTCCGCGCGGTCGGGCTGGACTGCGGGGACGTGCCCCGGGCGGGCCGACTGCCGCTGTTCCCGCCCGGCCGGGCGGCCTCGATCTCGCACAGTGCGGGCGTCGCCCTCGCGGTGGCCCGTGCGCCCGGCCGCGACACCCCGCTCGGCTGCGACCTGGAACTGTGCCCGCTGCCGCCGGGGGCGGCCCGGCTGGTGCTGCGCGCGGACGAGGAGCACCTGTTGCGCGAGTGGTCCGTCACGGCCCTGTTCTCCGCCAAGGAGGCCGCGTGGAAGGCCCTGCTCGGGCCGCGGGCCGCGCGGACCCCGGCGGGCGGCCACCCCGGCACCGACCCCGGCACCCTGCGCGATCTGCGGGCCGGGCCCGGTGGCGCGGGCGGCCTGCGGGTCCGGACCCGGGACGGCGCGGGCCGCCCCTGGGCGGGGAGCCCCGTCGTACGGGTCCGGGTGCTCGCCGTCGGGCCGGGCGTCCTGAGCGTGGTGATGGCCGCGGGCGCCGGCTGACCGCCGGCCCAGGGCGCGCCGCTCGCCGAGCCACCCACGAAGCAAGCCCCTGCCCCGCCCGACCGCCGGGCGACCGGACCGCCGGACAGCCGGACCTCCAGGGCAGGGGCTTCGCGCTTCCGCCCGCTACTCCGAGGCGTTGACCAGCACCGCCATGTTCCCCGCCGGGTGCTCGTTGTCGTGGATGAGCTGGTGGGCCAGGCCGATCTCCTCGAACCCGAGAGTGCGGGAGAGGCAGGGCACGATGGCGCCCTGGTCGATCAGCCGGGTGATCTCGCGGGCCTCACGGGCGCTGGCGCCGTGCGAGCCCTGGAGGCGCTTCTGCCGCATCCACAGGAACCGCAGGTCGATGTCGCCGTTGTAGCCGGTGGTACCGCCGCAGATGACGACCATGCCCGCGCTGTCGCACAGGTAGAGGGAGGTGGGGATGGTGTCCGCGCCGGAGTGCTCCAGCACGATCCGCGGACTGCGGCGTTCGCCCAGCACCTCCCAGAAGCGGCGTCCGAAGGCGCGCGCCCCGGACAGCCAGCGGCTCATCGCCTCCTCGTCGGTGGTGTCGGGCATCCGGCCCCAGTGGTCGAAGTCCCGGCGGTCGATCCAGCCCTTGGCGCCGAGCCGCACGCAGAACTCGCCGCGCTCCTCGCTGGAGACGACGGCGACCGGGATGCCGCCGACGTGCCGGACGAGCTGGATGGCGATGCTGCCGAGGCCGCCCGCGCCGCCCCAGATCAGGACCGGGTCGCCGGGCCGGACGGTGTGCGGGTCCCAGCCGAACAGCTGCCGGTAGGCGGTGGCCGCGGTCGCCATGTAGCAGGCCGCCGCGGCCCAGGACAGCCGGGCGGGCTTGGGGTGGCACATGTAGTCGTCCACGACGGCGAACTGGGCGAAGGAGCCGTAGTTCTCCTCGTAGCCCCACACCCGCTGGCTGGTGGAGGAGGCCGGGTCGCCGCCGAGGCGGATGTCCTCGGCCGACTCGTCCCAGCGGTTGGCGAGCACGACGACCTCGTCGCCGAGCCGGACGCCGCTGACGTCCTCGCCGACGGCCCAGACGATCCCGGACAGATCGGAGCCCCCGATGTGGAAGTCCTCGGTCGACCCGGCCTTCTGCCGGGCGGCGATCACGTCGAGCGGCTGGCCCAGCGCGGCCCAGACGTTGTTGTAGTTGACGCCGGCCGCCATCACCTTGACCAGGACCTGGCCGCGGCGCACCGGGGGCACGTCGACCACCTCGGTGCGGAAGGCGTCGACGGGCTGTCCGTAGCGCTCCCTGCGGATCACCGAGGCGTACATCTTCCGTGGTGCGAGGCCGAGTTCGGGCGCGTCGCCGAGTTCGTAGAGGTCCTGGGGCGCGGTCTCGGTCATTGGGGTTCTCCTGGACGGTCGGTGCCCGCTGGGGGCGGTGGGGGTACGGACGCTGGGGAGTCGGAGGTGGCGCGCAGCGCCTCGGCGACGACGGCGCCGATCAGGGCGAGCGGCTCGGGTTCGGTCATCTCGTAGTGCCCGCACGGCACTCGGTGGTCGTGCAGCGTCCCCCGTACATGGGGCCGCCAGGCGTCGGCCTTGCCCGGAGCCACCGCGAGGTCGCCCGCCGCGTCCGTGACCGGCTCGTCGTCCGCGCTGAAGAACAGCACGTCGCCGTCGAACGGGCCGGGCTCGAACCCGGGAGCGAGACGCAGGTTGTTGCGCATCACGTCGGCGACGGCGGCGGCCTGGGCGCGGGTGACGGGTGAACCGGCCGGATCCGCCGCGACCTTGGCGCCGATCCGGTCCAGCACGGCCGCCACGTCCGCCGGTCCGGCGTCGGGTTCCACGGACAGGCCGGCCACCCTGGTCAGCAGGGCCGCCACCTGGCGTTCGGCCGCCTCGGCGTCGTAGGCACTGCCGTACGGCTGCGGGGCGTCCAGCATGGCCAGCAACTCCACGCGCTCACCCCGCTCCTGGAGGGCGCGGGCCATGGCGTGCGCGACGAAACCGCCGTACGACCAGCCGAGCAGCCGGTACGGGCCGTGCGGCCGGGTGGCGCGGACCAGGTCGACGTAGGAGGCGACCATGGCGGCGGCGTCCGGCGCGGGCGGCCCGCTGCCGTCGAGGCCGGCGGCCTGGATGCCGTACACCGGCTGGTCGCCGCCCAGATGGGGCAGCAGGCCGGTGTAGCGCCAGGCCACGCCGGCGCCGGGGTGTACGCAGAACAGTGGTGCGGCGCCGCCCTCGGGGCGCAGGGGCAGCAGCGGCGCGAGGCCGCTCGCGGCGCCGCCGGTACCCGTGTCCCCGCCCATGTCCGTGCCGGTGCCGGTGCCGGTGCCGGTGCCGGTGCCGGTCGTGAGGATCCCTGCGACGGTCGGGGCGGCGATCAGCGCGGCGGCGGGCACGTCGAGGACGCCGTCGCGGCGGAGCCGGCCCGCGAGGAGCACGGCGCGCAGGGAGTCGCCGCCGAGGTCGAAGAAGTTGTCGTGCAGGCCGATGCCGCCGATGCCGAGGGTCTCCTCCCACAGCCGTACGACGGTCCGTTCGGCTTCGGTGCGCGGCGGCAGGTGCTCGGTGCCGAGCCGGGGCCGGGGCGCGAGGACCGGCCCGGCCTGGACGGTGTCGCCGGGCGCGGTGGTGCGGGCGCCGGGGGCGTCGATCCAGTGCCGCTGCCGTTCGAAGGCGTACGGCGGCAGCGGAACCGTGCGCGGGGTACCCGGCACCGGGGCGAGCGCGGAGTCCACTCCCGCGCTCCAGAGCCGGCCGAGCGCCTCGGCGAGGACGAATCCGTCGGCGGCGTCCGCCTTGGCGTGGCGCATGGTGGTGACCGTCACCGGTGTCTCCGGGGCCAGCCCGGCGGCCGCCAGCTTCACCAGGGTGTCCGCGGGTCCGATCTCCACCAGCACCGGACGCCCTTCCTCCCACAGGGCGTTGATGCCGTCGGCGAAGCACACGGTGCGGCGCGTGTGGTCGAGCCAGTGCCCCACGGACGTCGCCTCGGCGTCGGTGATCCAGGTGCCGGTGACGTTGGTGACGAACGGGATGCGGGGCGGGCGCAGGGTGACCGCGCGCAGGTGCTTGCCGTACGTCTCCAGCACCGGGTCCAGGACGTGGGAGTGGGCGGCGGCCGGGATGCGCACCCGGCGGAACGGGACGTCCCGGCGGGCGAGTTCCCGCTCGAAGCGCGCCACGGCGTCGTCGTACCCGGCGACGGTGCAGGCGGCCGGTCCGTTCACCGCGGCCAGCGACAGCTCGGCACCGAGCAGCGGCAGGACGTCCTCGGCCGGGGCCGCCACCGAGACGGTCGCCCCGCCGGCGTCGCCGATCAGCCGGATCCGCTCGGCCACCAGGGGCAGCATGTCGGCGAGGTCGATGACCCCGGCCAGGCAGGCCGCCGTGTACTCGCCGAGGGAGTGGCCGATCATCGCGTCCGGGCGGACCCCGGCGGCCATCAGGGTGCGGGCGAGGGCGTACTCGGTGACGACCAGGCCGAGGAAGGTGGGGAGGTGATCCGTCGGCGCCGCGTCGAGCAGGGCGGTGCGCGGGTCGGGGCCGAGGACGGGGCGCAGGATGCGGGCGCATGTGTCGACGGCGTCGCGGTAGACGGCGTCGTCGCGGTAGAGCTCCGCGCCCATGCCGGGGTACTGGGTGCCGCCGCCGGGCAGCAGGAACGCGACCCGGGCGGGCTCGTCCGGCACGGGCGGGGTGGCGGGGGCCGCGGCGCGCAGGGCGGACAGGGCCTCGGCGCGGGAGGCGGCGGTGACGGCCAGGCGGTGGCGCCGGGTGGGGCGGGCGACGCGCAGGGTGTGCGCGATGTCGTCCAGGCGCAGCTCGGGCCGCCGTTCGAGGTGGCGGGCGAGTGCCTCGGCCTGGCCGCGCAGGGCGCCGGCCGTGCGGGCCGACAGCGGCAACAGCAGCCGGCCTGTGCCTTCGGCTTCGCGCGGCAGCCGGCCTGTGCCCTCGGCTTCGCGCGGTGGGGCGTCGTGGGCCGCGGAGGGCGGTGCCTCCTCCAGGACGACGTGGGCGTTGGTGCCGCCGACCCCGAAGGCGCTGACCGCGGCCCGCCGGGGGTGGTCGGCGGCGGGCCAGTCCTCCAGGGCGGTCGGGACCCGGAAGGGGCTCGCCGCGAAGTCGATGAGCGGGTTGGGGCGGTCGAAGTGCAGGCTGGGCGGGATCTGCCGGTGTTCGAGGGCGAGGACGGCCTTGATGAGCCCGGCGATGCCGGCCGCCGCGCCCAGGTGGCCGATGTTGGTCTTCACCGAGCCGAGCGCGCAGTGGCCGCGCCGGTCGGTGGACTGACGGAAGGCCTCGGTGAGCGCGGCGACCTCGATGGGGTCGCCGAGACGGGTCGCGGTGCCGTGCGCCTCGACGAACTCGATGGTGCCGGCGTCCACCATCGCCTCGGCCTGCGCGGCGAGCACGACCTCGGTCTGCCCGGCGGAACTCGGCGCGCTGAAGCCGACCTTGCGCCGCCCGTCGTTGTTGACGGCGCTGCCCCTGATGACGGCCCGGACCGGGTCGCCGTCGGCCAGCGCGTCCGCCAGCCGTTTGAGGACGACCGCGCCGACGCCGTCCCCGGAGCAGGTGCCGGCGGCGTCCGCGGCGAACGCCCGGCAGCGTCCGTCCGGTGAGAACGGCCCGTCGGGTACGTGGCGGTAGCCCAGCGATGCCGAGGGGTTGAGGGAGACGGCGGCGGCGAGGGCGGTGTCGCAACGGTGGTCGAGGAGGTCCTGGCAGGCGGTGTGCACGGCGACGAGCGCGGTGGAGCAGGCCGTCTGAAGGGACACGCTCGGGCCGGTCAGCCCCAGTTCGTAGGAGACGCGGGTGGCGAGCGTGCCGAGCGAGTTGGCGGTGGCCGCGTGCACCAGCTCGACCGAGCCGGGCTGTCCGGCGTAGCGGGGGTGGAGGTGGGCGGGGTAGTAGCGGCTGTCGCCGGCGCCCGCGTACACGCCGAAGATGCCGCCGTCGGCGCCGGGGGCGAGCAGGCCCGCGTCCTCCAGGGCGTGGTGGGCGGTCTCCAGCAGCAGGCGTTGCTGCGGGTCGACGACGGCCGCCTCGGCGGGGGTCCAGCCGAAGAAGCCGGCGTCGAAGCGGTCGATGCCCTCGACGACGGCGACCATGCGGACGAGCGCCGGGTCGGCGAGGTCGCGCGGGTCGCCCCCGGCGGCGAGGAACTCCTCGTCGGTGACGGGGCGTACCGAGTCGTGGCCGGCCGCGAGGTTGTCCCAGAAGGCGTCCAGGTCGTCGGCGTCGGGGAACCGTCCGGCCATGCCGATGACGGCGACGGCCGGCGCCTGCTCCGCCTCGATGCCGTCCGGCTGGTCGTGCTCACGCATGGCCTCGGCCCTTTCCGTTCCGCGGGGAGCGGCGGACCCGTGCCTCGCGCTGTCGTCGTGCCTGTTCCCTGGCGCGGTCCAGCCCGCTCGGTGGTGGCGGCTCCCCCGCGCCGTCCTCGTCGCTCGCTCCGTCTGGCGCCGGGGTCCGGGCGGCGAGGTGGCGGGCCAGGTCGCGCACGGTGGGGTGGGCGAAGAGGTCGACCACGGTCAGGTCGGTGCCGAACGCCCGGTTGACGACCGTGTGCGCGGTGACCAGGCGCAGGGAGTTGCCGCCCAGGTCGAAGAAGTTGTCGTCCCGGCCCACCCGGTCGCGGCCCAGGACCTCGCACCACAGTGCGGCGAGCCGCTGTTCCAGGGCATGCAGGCGCTCCTCGGCCCCGTTCGCCGCAGGCTGCTGCGCGCTGCCGACGGCGCTCAGCACCCAGGGGGCGGCGCTCGCGGCGTCGGTCGCGGCCCGGTGCAGGGTGGCGATGTCCGCGCCGTCCTCCAGGGTGACGCGTCCGGCCAACCGCCTTACCCCGCGCACCGGTTCGGCGACATGGCTGCGGACCCAGGGGGCGGTGCGGTCGGCGCCGATCAGGAGGTGGGGTTCGTCCAGGGTGCGGGCGAAATCGAGCGAGCGGAGCGCGGCCGGGATGTCCAGCACCCGGTAGCCGCGGGCCTCGGTGAGCGCGGCGAGCCGGTAGCCCTCGCTCATGCCCCGCTCGTGCCACATGCTCCAGGCCAGGCTCTGCGCGGGCAGACCCCGGGCGCGCCGGTGGACGGCGAGCGCGTCGAGACCGGCGTTGGCCGCGGCGTAGGCGGTGTTCAGGGCGCCGCCGAACCAGCCGTTGACCGAGGAGAACAGCACGAACGAGGTGACCGGATGGTCGGCGGCGATCCGGTGCAGGGTCCAGGCGCCCCTGACCTTGGCGGCGAGCGCCGACCGCCAGGTGTCGGCGTCCAGTTCGCCGGCCGGCCGCTCGACCAGGGCACCGGCCAGATGCCAGACCGACACCAGGGGTACGCCCCAGTCCTTCGCGGCGGCGTCCACCGCGTCCCGGACCTGCTCCTCGTCGGTGACGTCCGCGCGGGCGTACCGCACGTCCGGCGAGTCCGACAGCCGGTGGTCGCCGGGCGCGCCGCGGCCGAGGAGCAGCAGCCGGGTGCCCGGGGTGCGCATCAGGTGGGCGGCGAGTTCGGTGCCCACTCCGCCCAGTCCGCCGCTGATCAGGTGGAAGCCCTCGCCGGCCGGCGGCCGCACGCGGTGCGGTGTCTCCGGCAGCGCGGCCAGCCGGCGCGCGAAGCGGCGTCCGTCCCGGTGGGCCACCTCGACGTCCACCGGCGGCTGTGCCGCTTCCGCCCGGACGAGCGGTACCGGGTCGGCGTCCCGGTCGAGGTCCAGGTGGACGCAGGCGAGCCCCGGGGCCTCCTCCCGCAGCGACTTGAGGACCGCGCCGGCCATCGCCTCGGCCGGGGACGGCAGTTCACCGTCCAGGACGGCCTGGGCGGCCACCGTCACGTGCAGGAGGTGCGTCGGCCGGGCGCCGAGGGCCCGGCCGAGGGCGAGCAGGGTGCGGGCGCTCGCGTCGTCCGGCGCGGGCTCGCCGTCGTCCAGGGCCGGCTCGCCGTCGGACCGGGCGGGATCGCCGTCGGACCGGGCGGGATCGCCGTCGTACGGCGCGGTGAGGTGGACGACGGCGTCGACCGGCCGGCCGTCGGCGTCCAGGTCCCGCAGCAGCGCGGTGTGGTCGGCGTCCTCGGCGGGCCTGATCCGGTAGCGGGCGGCGTCGTGGCGGGTGTACGCCGGTCCGTCCGTGACGACGGTGCAACGGTCGCCGTCGGCGCGCAGCGACCGGGCCAGGCGGTCGGCGGTCTCGTGGACGCGGGGGTCGGCGCCGGCCAGGACCAGGGTGTGCCGGCCGGGCGGCAGGGCGCGAGGGGGGTGCGGGGCGACGGGCCGCCACTCGGTCCGCAGGAACCAGTCGGGCAGGGTGGCGTCGGTGCCGAGCAGCAGTTGGGACTCCCGGACGGCCGCGTCGAACGCGCCCGCCTCGAAGCTCTTGCGCAGCTTGGTCCGCTGGATCTTGCCGATCTCGGTCTTGGGGATGTCGCCGGGGCCGACCGGCACGAGGAAGGCGGGGCTGACGCCGATCTCGCGGGTGACCTTGCCCGCGATGCCCCGCAGGGCGGCGGCCGGGTCGGTTCCGGGGGCCAGGTGGACGAAGAGCGCGAGTTCGTCGGTGCCCGCCGCCGGGTCGGTACGGACCGCGCACGCCGCGGTGAAGCTGCGGACTACGGTGGGCAGTTCCTCGACGCACGCCTCGATCTCGTGGCTGTAGTGGTTGACGCCGTTGACGATGATGACGTCCTTGGCGCGGCCGGTGATGAAGAGTTCACCGT
Organism: Streptomyces sp. NPDC048002; assembly: GCF_040653275.1. Taxonomy (NCBI): domain Bacteria; kingdom Bacillati; phylum Actinomycetota; class Actinomycetes; order Kitasatosporales; family Streptomycetaceae; genus Streptomyces; species Streptomyces sp. NPDC048002. The sequence goes on from NZ_JBEZNL010000032.1 coordinate 69,494, forward strand.
GGCGCAGGAACGCGAGGTCGCCGGTGTCGAACCAGCCGTCCTCGGTGAACGCCTCGGCGTTCGCGGCCGGGTTGTCGTGGTAGCCGCCGGTCACGGAGGTGCCGCGGACCTGGAGCCGTCCGACGTCGCCCTCGGACAGCACGGCGCTGTCCTCGCCCACGACGCGCATGGCGAACCCGGGGTAGGGCAGGCCGCAGCTGACGAACGTCTCGTCGGTGCCGGGCGGTTCGGCGGGCAGGACCGCGTCGGTCACCACCGAGCAGGTCTCGGACATGCCCCAGCCGGGGTGCATCACGTCCTGGGGCAGTCCGAAGGGCCGCAGGGTGTGCAGGAAGGCGCGGGCGGAGGAGGCCGCGACGACCTCGCCCGCGTTCATCACCAGCCGCATCGGGCTCAGGTCCCAGTCGCGGTCCCGGAAGCGGTCGGCCTGCTCGGCGAGGAGCCCGAACGCGAAGTTGGGGGCCCAGGTGACGGTGACCCGGTGGCGGTGGGCGAGTTCGGTCCAGCGGGTCGGGTCCTGGAGGATCCAGGAGGTCGGCGCGTGGATCTGCCGGCAGCCGAGGTAGACGTCCCGCAGGTGGAACATGACGACGCCGGTGACGTGGTCGAGGGGGATCCAGTTCAGGGTGACGTCGTCGACGCCGAGTCCGTTCAGGGTCTCGGTCGCGGCGGAGCGGGTGAGCACATTGCGGTGGGTGAGCCGCACGGCCTTGGGCAGCCCGGTGCTGCCGGAGGTCATCAGCATCAGGATGATGTCGTCCGGTGCGGGGGCGTACCAGTCGCGGTCCTCGGGGGCGTCGCGGAGCGCGGCGGCGGTGGTCAGGCTCAGGCCGTCCCAGTTCCGCCGGACGGCGGCGCCGCGCAGTCCCGCTTCGAGGGCGGGCGAGCACACGACACGGGGGCGGCCGAGCATCCGCCAGATGCCCTCCAGTTTGGTGAGGGCGGCGGACGGATTGTCGTAGGAGGCGGGGACGGTCAACGGTACGGCGGTGAAGCCGCCGAGGACGCAGCCCCACAGCACGGCGAGGAAGTCCTCGCTGTCGTCGCACTGGAGGATCACCTGGTCGCCGGGGCGCAGTCCGGCGCGGCGCAGTCCGGCGAGAACCCGGGAGGCCTCGGGGACGAGGGAGGCGTAGTCACGGCGGGTCTCGCCGCCGTCGCCGCGGACGTGCACGATGTCGCCCAGGCCGCGCTCGGCGGCGCGGAGCAGGGCCTCCGCCCAACTGGACACGGAGGGTTCGGTCAGCTCGGGTCCCTCGCTGAGGGCCGGCGGGCGCTCGGCCGCGGCGGGGCCGGTCGACGGCGGCGCCGTCTCCTGGGCGCGGCGCGGCGCGCCGACGTGCCGCCGGACCGGTTCCTCCGGGATGTCCTCCACGGCGGACTCGGCGGCGGCGACACCGGCGACCCGGGTGAGACGGTCCCGCCAGTCGGCGGCGGCGGTGCGGTCGACCACCGGCAGGGCGTCGAGGGCGGCCGTGTCGAGGCTGCCGTCGGGGGTGCGGGGCAGCGCGTTGACGGCGGTGAGGCGGCCGGGGGCGGTGGCTGGGCCGGTGCTCGTGGTGGTACCGGCTATGGGATCGGTGCCGATACCGATGCCGGTGCCGCCTCCGGGTCCGGTGCCGGGTCCGCTTCCGGGTCCGGTGTGTCCCAGCAGCCGTTCGACGCTCTCGGCGGCGTTCGCGCGGCCCGGCACCACGAACAGCCGGGGCGCGCCGCCGTCGGCCGCGGGCAGCGCGACGGCGTCGCGCACGCCGGGCACGGAGCGGGCCGCCTCGGCCAGGCCGTCGATGTCGGGCGTACGGTCCTCGGCGGCGGCCCTCGGAGGGGGCGCGGGCAGGCGGCCGAGGCTCGTGTCCGGGTCGGCGGACACAGCGGCCAGCAGCCGGGCCAGGGCGCGGGCGAACTCCGCCGCGGTGGCCGGGTCGTAGAGGTCGGTGGCGTACTCGATGTGCAGGTCGAGGCCGTCGGGGGTGCCGTCCGGGGCGTGGCGTTCGAGGACGTCCACGAACAGGTCGACCTTGGCGGTGCCGGTGGCGGTGGGCCGAAGCGGGAACACCCGTCCGTCGAGGCGCAGCACGGCGGGTTCGTTGTTCTGGAGGGCGAGCATGACCTGGAACAGCGGGTGCCGGCCGGGCACGCGGTCCGGGTTGAGTTCGTCCACGAGCCGGTCGAAGGGCAGTTCGCGGTGGTCGAGCGCGGCCAGGTCGTCCCGGCGGACGCGGGCCAGCAGTTCCCGGAAGGCGGGGTCGCCGGAGGTGTCGGCGCGCAGGACCAGGGTGTTGGCGACCAGCCCGATCAGATCGTCCAGGCCCGGTTCGGAGCGCCCGGCGACGGGGACGCCCAGGACGATGTCCTCACCGGCGCCGCAGCGGGCGAGCAGGGCGGCGACGGCGGCGTGCAGCACCATGAAGAGGCTGGCGCCCTCGCGTTCGGCGAGGCCGGTCAGGTCCCGGTGCAGGCCGGGGTCGACGCGCTCGGTGACATGGGCGCCGTCGCGCGGTGCGGCAGGCCGTGGCCGGTCGCCGGGCAGGGTGCACTCCTCGGGTGCTCCGGCCAGTGCCTCCCGCCAGTGGGCGGTGAGCCGTTCGGCCTCGCCGCCGCCTTCGGGGCCGGGGGTGAGCAGGGCGCGCTGCCACAGCGCGTGGTCCGCGTACTGCGCCGGGAGCGCCTCCCAGGCCGGTGCGGTTCCCGCGCGCCGCGCCGCGTAGGCCGTGCCGAGGTCGTCGGCGAGGGGGCGCAGGGACCAGCCGTCGGCGGCGCTGTGGTGCAGGACGAGCAGCAGGACGCGCTGCTCGCCGGTGCCGAACAGCCAGGCGCGCAGGGGTGTTTCGGCGGTCAGGTCGAAATGGTGCCGGGAGGCCGCGCGCACGTGCGCGCCGATCTCCTCGACCGGGCAGTCGACGGCGCGCAGACTCGGGTGTGCCTCGCCGGGCGGAAGGATCCGCTGGTGGGGGGTGCCGTCGTCGGCGGTGGCGATCACCGTGCGCAGGCTCTCGTGCCGGTCGGTGAGATCACCGAGCGCGGCCCGCAGCGCCGCGTCGTCGGTCTCGGCACCGAGCGGGACGACCAGGGGGATGTTGTACGTCGCTGTCGCGCCGTCCAGCCGGTTCAGGACCCACATGCGTTCCTGGGCGTAGGACAGCGGGAGGCGTCCGGGGCGCGGCAGCGAGCCGAGCGCGGGCCGGGCGGGTGCGGTGCCGGGACGCCCGTCGAGGAGCCCGGCGAGCGCGGCGGGGGTCGGTGCGGTGAACAGGGCGGTGATGGGGACGTCGGTGCCGGACTCGTGGCGCAGTGCGGCCAGCAGCCGGGTGGCGAGCAACGAGTCGCCGCCCAGGGCGAAGAAGTCGGCGTCGACGCCCACGGTGTCCGGGGGCAGTTTCAGCACGGTCTCGAACAGGTGGCACACCAGGGCCTGTTCGGCGTTCGCGGGGCGCCCTCCGGCCGCCTCCTCGCCGAAGTCCGGTGCGGGCAGCGCGTCGGTGTCCAGTTTGCCGTTGGCGGTCAGCGGCAGCGCGTCCACCGGGACGCAGGCGGCGGGGACCATGTGCTCGGGCAGGTGCGCGGCCGTGTGGGAGCGCAACTCCGCCGCCGTGGGCGGCTGTTCACCGGTCGCCACGGTATAGGCGATGAGCTGTCGGGCGCCGCCGTCGGCCTCCCGTAGGACGACGGCGGCGCGGGCGACACCGGGGTGCCGGGCGAGGACGGCCTCGATCTCGCCGGGTTCGATCCGGAACCCGCGCAGCTGGATCTGCTGGTCGGCGCGGCCGAGGTAGTCGAGGGTGCCGTCGGCGCGGCGCCGGGCGAGGTCGCCGGAGCGGTACATCCGTCCGCCGGGCGGGCCGTAGGGGTCGTCCAGGAACCGTTCGGCGGTGAGTTCGGGCCGGTTCAGGTACCCGGGGGCCACACCGCCGCCCGCGATGTACATCTCGCCGACGGCGCCCGGCGGCACGGGCCTGCGGTCCGCGTCCAGGAGGTGGACGCGGAGGTCGGTGAGCGGGGTGCCGATGACGTCGGCGCGCCGCGGGTCGGTGAGGTCGGCCGGGGTGAGGCGGTGGTGGGTGACGTGCACCGTGGTCTCGGTGATGCCGTACATGTTCACCAGGGCGGGCCGGTCGAGGCCGTGCCGTGCGGTCCACGGTCGCAGGAGTTCCGGGCGGAGCGCCTCCCCGCCGAGGACGACGTACCGCAGCGCCCCGGCGGTCGGCCTCCCGTCGGCGTCCGCCGACTCCGCGTCCGCGTCGACGAGTTGCCCGAAGGCGGACGGCGTCTGACTCAGGACGGTCACACCCTCTTCGTGCAGCAGCCGCAGAAAGTCCCGCGGGGAGCGGCTGACGGCGTACGGCACCACGACGAGGCGGCCGCCGTGCAGCAGGGCGCCCCAGATCTCCCAGACGGAGAAGTCGAAGGCGTAGGAGTGGAAGAGGGTCCACACGTCGTCGGCGTCGAAGTCGAAGTGGTGGGCCGTGGCGGCGAACAGCCGCACCACGGCCGCGTGCGGGACGGGTACGCCCTTGGGGCGGCCGGTGGAGCCGGAGGTGTGGATGATGTACGCGGTGTCCGCCGGACCGGTCGGTCCGCCCCGGTCGGTGTCGGTCAGGTCGGCGGCCGGACGGCCGGCGAGGGCGGCTTCGGTGGCCGGGTCGTCCAGGACGAGGGTGGGGGTGCCGTCCAGGACGAGGGTGCGGGTGTCGTCGCTCCGCAGGTCGAGGGTGGGTGTGTCCCCGACGAGTTGCCCGGCGAGGGCGGCCTCGGTGACCAGGAGGACGGGCGCCGCGTCGGCCATGACCTGGCGCAGCCGCTGGACCGGGTGACCGGGGTCCAGCGGGAGGTAGGCGGCGCCGGTCTTGAGGACCGCGAGCAGGGTCGGCAGCAGCCGGGGGCCGCGGGGCAGCGCGAGGGCCACCACCCGGCCCGGTCCCGCGCCGTGCTCCAGGAGCAGCCGGGCGGCGCGGTTGGCGTCCTCGTTGAGCCGGCCGTACGTGAGGTGGCCGCCCTCGTGGGTGACGGCGATCCGGTCCGGCCGGGAGTTCGCCTGCCGTTCGAAAAGCTCGGTGAGCGTGGCGGCGGCCGGGAGTTCACGCACCGGCGCGTCCCCGGGGTGCTCGCCGGGCAGCAGCAGGTCGAGGTCGGCGAGCGTCGCGGTGGGCCCGGCCTCGGCCAGTCGCCGCAGCAGCAGGACGAACCGGTCGCGGTGGAGGGCGAGTTCGTCCTCCTCGTACAGGGCGGGGTTGGCGTCGAGGGCGAGCCAGAGGGTGCCGGGGCGGGTGCCGGGCCGGACACTGACCTGGAGGTCGTCGACGGCCCCGCCGGAGAGGTGGTGCCACCGGGCCGCGCTGCCGGCGAAGTCCAGTTCCTCGGTGAAGGGGACGACGTTCAGCACCGGCCCGTACAGGCGGCGCCCGGTGCCGAGCAGTCCGAGGTCGCGACGGATGGACTCGCCCCGGTACCGCTGGTGGCGGCGGAGCGAGGCCAGTTCGCCGGCCACCGAGCGCGCGAACTCCGCCAGCGGGGTGGCCGGTTGGGCGGACACGCGCAGGGGCAGCACGTCCGAGGCGGTGCCCGGGGTGCGCAGCGCGGCACCGCCGAGCCGGCTCATGGTGGCCATGCCGAGCACCAGGTCGTCGGCGCCGGTCATCCGGTGCAGGTAGACGGCCAGGGCGGCGGTGAGCAGGTCGGTGCGGGTGACACCGGCCCGGTTCGCCGCGGCGGACAGCGCCTCGGCGTCCGGGGCGGCGAGTTCGGCGGTGCGGCGCAGGAACGGGGCGCGCGCGGCGGCCGTACGGCGGGTGAGGCGGGCCGGTTCGGGCAGCCCGGCCAGGTGCCGGGCCCAGTGGTCCCGGTCGCGCTCGCGGTGCTCGGAGGCGAGGTAGGCCGTCTCCTCCCCGCGGAGCCGGCCGGCCGGTTCGAAGGTGCCGGGGCCGGGTTCGCGGCCCTCGGCCAGCGCGTTGTGGAGGTCGGCGAGTCGGCGGCCGAGGAGCTTGTAGCTGTAGCCGTCGAGCAGGATGTGATGGGCGCGCAGCAGCCAGATGTGCCGGTCGTCGGCGAGGGTGAGGAGGGTGTGCGCGAACAGCGGTCCCTTGTCGGTGTCCACCGGGGTCGCGAGGTCGGCGCGGATCAGCTCCCAGGCGGCGGACTCGGGGTCGGCGGCGCCCCGCAGGTCGGCCCGGTGCAGCGGCCAGTCCCCGGCGTCGTGCGCCGGCCGGCAGCGGGGGCCGTCGTCGGTCTCGAAGAAGCGCAGGCCGAACGTGCCGGCCTCGGCCACCGCTTGACGCAGCGCCCGCTCGAACAGGGCCGTGTCCAGGGCGCCGTGGATCTCCACCGCCTCCGCGGTGTTGTACGCGGCACTGTCGGGGGCGAGCCGTCCGGCGTACCAGAGGCCCTCCTGAGCGCCGGACAGCGCCACGGACCGGTCGGCGGACGGGACTTCGGGACGGGACTCCTCGTGGAGTGACATGGCACAACCCTCACGTAGCAAGCCGTAGCGATCCGGCGGGCGGAGACCTGCCGGTCGGGCTTCACGGTGGGACAGCCCGGCGAACCCGGTCAAGGAAGGACCGGGCTCCGCGACGGAATTCAGGTGTTTCCCTGAAGAACGCGGGTTCCGGGATAGCGGCGCCCACGGCAACTTTTAGGGAAAACACGAGAGTTTGACCCCGCAACGGATTCACACCCGCCAGGCCGTGCACTCTCGAAAGGACGTCGAGCCGGCCCGCCCTGTCAAAAGGCGGCCGGTTTCGGGAATGGGCGACGGAAAGAGGGTCTGGGTCATGCGCCGTGCGTTGTGTCCGGTGGAGACGCTGTACGTCGGGCAGCGCAGCAGAGCGGTGCTCTCCTGCACCCTGCGCGGCCGTCTCGACACCGGGGCGCTGTCGGCCGCGTTCGACGCGGTCACCGGCGCGCATCCCTCGCTGCGGAGCCGTATCGGGCGGGACGGTGAGGGTGTCGCGCTGCACCTGCTCGACGAGGTGGAGCGTCCCCGGCTGGACACCCGTACCGGCCCGGTCGAGGACGCCCACTCGGCGGAACTCAACACACCGCTGTCCGTCGGCGGTCCGCTGAGCCGGGCGGTCCTGGTGAGCGCCCCGGAGGGCGACCGCCATCTGTTCGTGCTCTCGGTGGACCACACGGTCGTCGACGGGCACAGCGGCATCGCCCTGCACAACGAGCTGTGGGACCGCTACCGGGCCCTGGTCGAGGGCGGACCCGGGCAACAGCGGCCCCGCACCACCGGTGACCCCGAGTGGCCGGTGCCGGTGAGCCGGCTGCTGCCCCCGGGCGACGAGGCGGCGACCGCCGCCTACCTGGAGCGACGCGCCGAGGAGGCGCGTCGGCACCCGGTGGAGCTGGTCCCCTACGACGTCACGGACCCCTCCGGCGGCGAGGCCCGGATCGAGGTGTGTTCCCTGAACCTGGACGAGGAGCGCACCGGGCGGCTGCGCCGCGCCGCCCGCGCGGTGGGGGTGTCGGTGCACGCCCTGGTCGCCGCGGCCCTGCTCACGACGGCGCGCCGCCACCTGCCCGGCGACGAGCCGCGCACCCTCGGCTGCCTCTCCCCCATCGACCTGCGTTCACGGCTGTCGCCTCCGGTCCCCGCCCTGGTGATGGTGCCCGCGGTCACCACACACCTCCAGACCCTTCGGGTCGCCCCGGACACGGACCCGGTCGAGCTGGCCCGTACCGTGCACGCGCGGGTCGGCGAGTTCGTCAAGGGCGACGGCCCGTACCAGGAGATGCGGATCACGCCGGAGATCCCCAGCAACCCCACGCTGCAACTCGCGACGGTGATCGCCACCAACATGGGGACGGTACCCGGGCCCCGGCTGCCGGAGGGCCTTCAGGCCGTCGACGTCCGGCTGGTGCCCGCCCGGGAGCACTACTTCCCGGCGGCCGGGCGCAGCCCCGTGATGGCCTGCGTCGTCTCCTTCGAGGGCCGGCTGGCCATCGAGTTCCCCTACTTCACGGCCTGTTTCAGCCCCGGGTTCGTGCGCGCCTTCCGCGACGGGACCGGTGCGGCACTCGCCGCCTTCACCGACCGCACCCCCGAGCCGTCCCCCGCGCCGACGGGCTGAGGCGGTCATCGCACCGGCCACCGTGAGGAGCCCTTCGCCGGTATGAACGAGGTCAGCGACATCCCCACGCCCCTGGCTCTGCTGCCGCGCGCCCAGGCGGGCGACGAGCGGGCCATGAACCAGCTGTTGGCCGCGATCACCCCGTACGTCGCCCGGCTGTGCCGGTCCGTCACGCACGACGACGGCGCCGACGCCACGCAGGACGCGCTGCTCGCCGTCTACCGCGGTCTGGGCACCCTGCGCGAACCGACGGCGTTCTACGGCTGGGTCCGCTCGGTGACCCTGCGGGAGGCCGTGCGCGCCGTGAAACGGGCCGGCGAGGAGGTGCCGTACCAGCGGATCGAACCGGGGCAGGCGACGAACCCGCTGGACGCCGTGCACATCGGCGACGTCCTGGACCGGCTCTCCCCGTCCCACCGGCAGGTCCTCACGCTGCGCGCCTACGGGCTGAACGAGGAGGAGATGGCCCGGGTGCTGTCCCTGCCGCTGGGCACGGTGCGGTCCCGGCTGCACCGCGCCCGCCTGCGGTTCCGGGAGGCATGGCAGCCGTCGGCGGCCTGAGCCGGGGGAAGGCGGCGGCCGCCGCGGCGACGCGTTCCGCACCGGTGTGCCCGACGTCCGCGGGCCTCCTCCCGCGCCGGCTCTGCTCCCGGGACGGCTCAACTCCCGCGCAGGCTCTACTCGACGACGTCCGGCAGCACGAGCGGGGGCCACTGGCCCGGTGCGAACATCCCCAGGCCGTGGGCGCGGGCCACCAGGGCGGGCCGGTTGGGGGCGTCGAAGCGACGCAGCAGCAGGCCCACGCGGTACTCGACGCCCTGACGGCTCAGGTACAGCCGGCCGGCCAGCTGCACGGTCGACGCACCGCCCGCGACGCCCTCCAGCAGGCGTGCGTCGAGTTCGCTGAGGGTCAGTTCACGGCGGCGCGGCACCTCCGTCCCCGTCAACGGGCGCAGCAGCAGCACCAGTCCGGAGGGCCCGTCCGGGCCGGTGACGGCGATGGCCGTCAGATCCGCGGTGAACGCGCGGGCGCTGTCGTGCCGCCCGCTCACCCGCTCGGTGAACCAGGTCGTGCGGCCCTCGAAGAGGTCGGCCAGTCGCCGCTTCAGTCGTGTGGGCGTGCCCGCCTGCAACAGTTCGTTCAGCGAACGGCCGCATAACTCGCCGGGACTCAGTCCGAACTGTGCGGCGAAGTCGTCCTCCGCCGCCATGACGGTCAGTTCCTTCGGGCAGGCGTGGGCCGTGTAGACGCGGCGGCTTCCGGCGCATCCCGCCCTGGCGCCGACAGCGGATGAGGCGACGGTACTTTTACTCACCACGGACATGACCGTTCAATCCCTTGTACGGAGGAGTTCGCGACGCACCACGCCAATTTTGGCAGCCGGAATTCCGGAATACCGTTGCCAGGTCTCCACGTTCCCGCGGCTCCCGTCGGGCAGGGGAATCGCACCAGGTCGGCACTATGGACGGTAGGCCCGGACCACGCCCCTGGCAAGTGCGCGCCGGTCCGGGCGCCGCTATTGCCAACTCTTTTTGCCACGGCGCGATTTCAGCCAATCCGGATCCTGTGCCGCACCATTCCGAAAGCGCGGACCGAGGAAGACCGAGGAGGATGCCCGGGACGCCACCGGCTCACCACGTTTGTCAAGACCGCCGACGGCACGGCGACTTCCGGACGCCTCGGCGAGGATGCACGGCACACGGAAGACTCAAAAGGTGCCTCGGCGCGGGGACCCGGAGGCCGCGATTCCAGCCACCGTCGACCGCGGCCGACGGCAACGGCGGCGGCTGCGGTGGCGACCGGGACTCGACCGCGGCTCGGCTGCGGCTCGGCCGGCGCTCGGTTGCGGCTCGGCCGGCGCTCGGCTGCGGTGGCGGGTGGGGCGGCGGGTGCCGGCGCGTGGGGCGGCGCACTCATCCGCTGTTCCGCGCCCCCTGGTTCACTCCGCCCGCCGGGCTGTCCGGCTCCGCGGCGGCGGGGTCCTGTTCCGAGGCCCGGCGCTGCCTCAGCACGGACGCGAGCATGGTGACGAGTACGCCGGCGACCGCCCAGGCCGAGAGCACCAGCAGGGACGACGTCATGTCGTTGCCGTCGAAGTAGGAGATCGAACGGGCCGCCCAGGTGCCGGCGCCCGGGGGCAGAGCCGGGCCGATCGCCTCCCAGAACGGTGGCAGCATCGGCGCGGGGAAGGCACCGCCGGCGCTCGGGTTGCCCGCGATCACGATCAGCAGGATCGCCAGGCCGATGCCGACCACCCCGAACAGCCCCTGGAGGGCCAGCGTGGCGGCGCCGACGGCGAAGATGAGCAGCGTGCCCAGCCCCCACAGGGCCCACACACCGCCGGGCAAGGCACCCAGGATCGGGCCGACGATGATCGCGCCGCCGAGTCCGCCCGCCAGCGCGACGAGCGTCATCGCACCCAGGCGGGTCGCCGCCCTGGTGGGGTTGGCCGGGCGGGCCCCGGAGCTGATCGCCAGGATCGAGGCGCACAGGTAGGCGCCGACGCACCAGCCGATGACCAGGTAGAACGACGACAGGCTGTTGAAGTCGTGACGGGAGGTCGGGGCCACGTCGACCGTGCGGACGGTACGGCCCTCGCTCTTCTCCAGGCTGGTCACGAGGGTGTCCAGCGCGAGGGAGAGGGCCCGTCCGCCGCCCGAGGCGACGAGCAGCGTGTCGGTCGTTCCGGCCGGGCGCACCACGAGCGCCCCGTCGATCTCCCGCTTCTCGATCTGCTCCCGCGCCGCCTGTTCGTCGGACAGGGCGCGCGGGTCCAGCGGCGCGCCGGGCAGTTCGTCGAGCCGGGTCACCGTCCGCTCGGCCAACGCCTGCGGCGCGACGACGCCGAAGGGGACGTCCTTCAGCCTGGGCTCGTGCAGCGCGCCCACGTAGGAGGCGATGAACAGCAGCTGAAGGGCGACGACCCCGATCACCAGGACCGTCGCCCGCAGGGTCACGGCGTCCTTCACCTCGGACAGGGTGCTCTGTTTCATGAGTCAACGGTCCGTGACGGCACGAGCCCCCGCAGGCCGGAGGGGCCCGAACGGTGTCGGCCCGGCGACGGTGCGCCGAGGACGAAATGTATACACCATTCACATTCGGGTATGATGCATGCACCGTAAACATGAGGAAGTGTCGCCCATGCCGCCGACCGGCACCTATCACCACGGCGATCTGCGCGCCGCCTGTCTGCGTGCCGCGCGGGAGCTGCTGGAGGAGGACGGCAGCGCCGCCCTCTCGCTGCGCGCGGTCGCCCGCAGGGCGGGCGTGTCGCCGGCCGCCCCGTACCGGCACTACACGGACCGCGACGCGCTTGTCTCCGCGGTCGCCGCCGAGGGCTACCGGGAGCTCGCCCAGCAGCTCGCCGCCGCCCACCCCGAGCCGTCGACCCCCGACGGTCTCGCGGCCGTGGCCGTCGCCTACGTACGCTTCGCCCTCGACCACCCGGCCCTGTTCCGGGCCATGTTCGCCGAGCCCTGCGACCCCACCAGCGCCGAACGCGTCGCCGCGACCGCCGTCATGAACGACTACGTCCACGGCCTGGTCCGCGACGCCTTCCCGGGTGCCGACGACACCGATGCCCTGGCCACGACCGTCTGGGCGCTCGTCCACGGCCTGGCCTTCCTCCACCTTGACGGCAAGCTCGACAGCTCCACCCCCGAAGCGGTCGACACCCAGGTCCGCGCCTCCGTCCAGGCCCTGCTCGGCCTGCCCCGCACCGCCCCGGGCGGCCGCGCCGACGGACGACTCACCGCCCGCTTCAGCCACTCCTGACCGGACCGGATTCAGACGCAGCCCGAGACCCTCCGCGACCGGACCGCATTCACCGGACCGCATTCACCGGACCGCATTCACCGGACCGCATTCATGCGCAGCCCGAGACTCTCCGCGACCGGCTCGGATCAGACGTCCCCGACGACGTCCTCGCCTCCGCGTGAGCCGGCGGAGGCGCGGTGTTCCCGCCAGTCGACGACGATCTGCTCCAGCTTGGGCATGACGAACAGACCGAAGTCACGCATGTCCGTGAGACGGGCGCGCCCGGCGGTGTTGGACGCGTCGAGCAACTCGACGTCCTCCACGGCCCCCTTGGCGAACTCCCGCAGCCACAGGCTCCGGATGGCGAATACGTCGGGCCAGGGGTCCTCACGGACCCGGTAGAGGTCCCGGCGGGAACCGGGCTGGTTCTCACGGCTGATGAGTCCGATACGGACCAGGCTCTGCAACGCCGTGGACACGGTGCCGGAGCTGATGGAAAGGATCTGGCCGATCTCCGCGGCCGTCAACGCGCCCTTCGAGGAGACGAGGAGCGCGGCGAAGACACGCGCGGACATCCGGGGAAGTCCCGTCTCGGCGAACCTGCTCGCGAGCCGTTCCACGACGCGGGCCTCCCCCGCGACCGCCCCGTCCGGCACTCCGGGCTCGTCGCTCGCTGACTCTGCACTGCCTATGGCCACGTGTACGGCACCTCCTGCGCACACCTTAACCGGCCATTCAACTTTCTTCCAGTTCTCGCACATTTCAAAATATTCAAGTAGCGTTAAAATCATGACGCCACCCATCTCAATCTCCTCACTGGTCAAGACGTTCGGCCCCGCCCGAGCCCTTGACGGGCTGGACCTCACCGTCGAGGCCGGGGAGGTGCACGGATTCCTGGGCCCCAACGGCGCGGGCAAGACGACCACCATCCGCGTCCTGCTGGGCCTGCTCCGCTACGACAGCGGCAAGGTGTCGCTGCTCGACGGCGATCCGTGGGCGGACGCCGTCGAGCTGCACAAGCGGCTCGCCTACGTCCCCGGTGACGTGACGCTCTGGCCCACCCTGTCCGGGGGCGAGGTCATCGACCTGCTCGGCCGGTTACGCGGCGGCGCGAGCCGGAAGCGACGGGACGAACTCGTCGAGCGCTTCGAACTGGACCCGAAGAAAAAGGGCCGCGCCTACTCCAAGGGCAACCGCCAGAAGGTGGCCCTGGTCGCCGCGCTCGCCTCCGACGTCGAGCTGCTCATCCTCGACGAACCCACCTCCGGACTCGACCCGTTGATGGAATCCGTCTTCCAGGAGTGCATCAGCGAGGAGCGCAATCGCGGCCGCACCGTCCTCCTGTCCAGCCACATCCTGTCCGAGGTCGAGCAGTTGTGCGACCGGGTCAGCATCATCCGCGGCGGCCGCACGGTGGAGTCGGGCAGCCTCACCGAACTCCGCCATCTCACCCGCACCTCGATCCAGGCCGAACTCACCGAGTCCGTGGACGGCCTGACCCGCCTCCCCGGCGTGCACAACGTGCGGATGAGCAGCGAGGACCGGCGCACCGTCACCTTCGACGTCGACTCCGGCGACCTCAACACCGCCGTACAGCATCTGACAACCCTGGGCCTGCGCAGCCTGGTCAGCCGGCCGCCCACCCTGGAAGACCTGTTCATGCGGCACTACACCACCGCCCAGGACCGGGAAGACGCCCGGGCGGAGGCCCAGCGGTGAAGGACTACGCGGGTACCTGGACCCTCCTGCGGCTCGCCGTCCGACTCGACCGCGTCCGCGCCAGTGCCTGGATCCTCGGCATCGTGCTGTTCACCACGGCGTCCGCGCAGAGCAACAACGACCTCTACAGCACACCCGAGGAACGCCAGAACCTCGCCGAGACGGTCGAGACCAACCCGGCGATGCTCGCCCTCGGCGGACGCGCCTTCGATCTGACCACGACCGGCGGCATCAACGCCTACCAGCTCGTCGCCTTCATGGCCACGATCATCGGCCTGATGAGCATCCTGATGGTGGTGCGGCACACCCGTGCCGAGGAGGAGAGCGGCCGGGCCGAACTGGCCGGATCGGCGGTCCTCGGCCGCAGGGCCTGGCTCGCCAGCGCACTGCTCCTGGTCACCGGGATGAACCTGGTCATCGCCGTGTTCCTCGGATTCGGCCTGCGCGGCACCGACCTCCCCGTCGAGGGTTCGTGGTCCTTCGCCCTGGGCTGCGCCGGCGTCGGCGTGTTCTTCGCCGTCGTCGCGGGGATCACGGCCCAGCTCACCGATCACACCCGCTCCGCCACCGGCATGGCCTCCGCCGTCCTGGGTCTGGCCTACCTGCTGCGCGCCACCGGCGACGCGGCCAGCGCCTCCGACGACGGGCCGTCCTGGCTGACCTGGCTCTCCCCCATCGGCTGGGCCGAGATGATGCGCCCGTACACCGAGGAGGACTGGGCGGTGGGCCTGCTGTTCGTCGGCTCCGTCGCCGTTCTCGTGCCCGCGGTCGGGGTGCTCATCGGCAGGCGGGACATCGGCTCGGGCGTCCTGCCGCCTTCCCTCGGGCCGGTCGAGGCGTCCACCGCGCTGCGCTCCCCCCTCGCCCTCGCCTGGCGCCTCCAGAAGGGCTCCATGCTGGGCTGGGCCATCGGATTCGTGATCGTCGGCGCCGCGTTCGGCGGAGTCGCCGACGGCATGGTCGATGTCGCCAAGGACAACCCCGACATCGACGAACTGCTCCGCGACCTCGGTGGCAGCGGCAGCATCGTGGACGTCTTCCTGGCCACCATCACCTCCCTCATCGCCGTCGTCGTCGGCGCCTACGCCGTCCAGTCCGCGCTGCGGCTGTCAGGCGAGGAGTCCGCGCACCGCGTCGATCTGGTTCTGACGGCGTCCGTGCGCCGGGTCCACTGGGCGGGCAGCCATCTCACGGTCGCCGCCGTCGGCTCGGTGGTCATGCTCTTCTCCGCCGGCCTCGCGGCGGGACTGGCCCATGGGCTCAACAGCGGGGACGTCACGGGCGAGGTGCCGCGCGTCCTTGGTGCGGCGCTGGCCCAGGTGCCCGCCGTCTGGACGCTGATCGGCCTGTGCGCGCTGCTGTTCGGGCTGGTGCCGCGCTACACGGTCGTCGCCTGGGTGGCGCTGGCCTTCGTGCTGGTCATCGGCCAGTTCGGCGAGGTGCTCAAGGTGGACCAGGCGATCATCAATCTCTCGCCCTTCACGCATGTCCCCGACCTGCCGTCGGCCGACTTCGAGGCCGCGCCGCTGCTGACGCTGGCGCTGCTCGCGGGGGCGCTGGTCGCGGTGGGGCTCGGGGGGTTCAGGCGGCGCGACGTGGCGTGAGGTGAGGGGCGTGGGGTGAGGGGCGTGGGGTGGGGGGCTGAGGTGGCGTGACCGGACCTGATGTGGCCTCACCGATGTCGACTATCGCGGCACCCGCACGCCACCCGCCGCCGCCCTGGTGGGAAACCCGCCGGGCGGCCGGGGCGGTGCGGCCCGAATCCCCCGGGGTCGCACCGCCACCGGGGCCTCCCGACTGACGCGGATTCCTGGTAGGGCGGCCACGCCGGGTCGCCGCTGCCCATCGGCTCGCTGAGGTGGTCCTGCCGTCCGTTCAGTGGGTTCTGCTGCCCGAGCGGGCGGCCTCCCGCATCTGTGCGGCGACATGGCGGGCGATACGCCGGTCGTGCTCGGTCTCGGCAGGCAGCGCCATGAACAGGGCCTTCGAACGGGCGGCCAGCGGTTCCGCCACCCCACGGTCGGTGATGACGTACGGCTTCCCGGACCGTACGCCCTCCACGAGCATCTCGCCGACGGCGTCCGGTGAGATGCCGAGCTGTTGCAGATAGAAGTCCTGCTCGTCGAGGAGCCTCTCCCGGTCCTCCTCCTGCTCCGGAGTGAGTCCGAGATCGCCGTCGACACGGCCGCGCGCCGCCCGGCTGGTGGCGACCATGTTCGTGGCCACCAGCCCCGGGCAGAGCACCGTCACCCCTATGGGATGCCCCTCATGGCCCAACTGCCGGGCCAGTCCCTCGGACAGGCCGATCACCCCGGCCTTGGTGCCCTCGTACATGTATCCCCCCTGGCCACCCTGGGGCGCGAGTCCTGCCGTCGAGGCGGTGTTGACGACATGGGCCGGCTCACCCCGGGCGATCATCCGAGGCAGGAACGTCTGAAGACCGTTGACGACTCCGCCGATGTTGACTCCGAGGAAGAGGTCCCACAGCTCGTAGCTCATCGCGGCGACCGGGTAACTACCGCCGATTCCGGCGTTGTTGAGGAGCAGGGAGACCGGGCCGAGGCGCTCCTCGGCCTCGTCGGCCACCTGGGCGAAGGCGTCGCGATCGGTGACGTCCAGTTCGTAGGTGGCCGCCTCCGTCACCGCTGACAGCTCCTTGCCGGCCTCGGCGAGCGTTTCGGCGTCGATGTCGGCGAGGGCCAGCCGCGCGCCCCGCTTGGCCAGGGCACGGGCCAGGCCGAGCCCGATACCCTGCGCGCCACCGGTGATGAAGGCCGTGCGCCCCGCGAGTTCGAGCACTGCCATCCCTCTCGCCTCCGCCAGTCGATTCTTCGTTGTCCGGTCTGTGGGTCCGTCGGTCTGTGGGTCAGTCGGTCTGTGGGTCCGTCGGTCTGTGGGTATCTCGGTCCGTGGGACTCCGCACACGCCGGGTCGGTCAGGCGCGGGGGTGCTCGGGAAGCTCGCGCAGCCAGCTGTCGACGGCTCCGGCGCAGGTCGCCGCTCGCTCCCCCTCCATCAGCGTGAAATGGTCACCCGGGACCTCGATGGCCGTGTGCTCGAACCCCCAGTCGGCCCGGCGCCGAAAGCCCTCGGGACCCAGAGGTTCGGCCGCCCGCACCAACAGCGTGGGCGCAGCCAACTCCGCCTGGCGGAAGTCCAGATAGAGGTATCGGGCGCGGGCAGTGACCCATGCGTCGCCCCACTGCTCGCCCTGCTGCTCCCCCTCCCCCACGCGGTCCAGAAGTCCGGTGAGCACATCGGCGGCCCACGGATCGACGTCGAACCCCCCAGCGGTGTCCCACCAATGAGTGTCGACGAGCACCAAAGCCGCCGGTCCTGGCCCCGTTTCCTCCAGATGCCGGGCGACGGCACTCGCGATCAGCCCCCCGCTGGAGTAACCGAGCAACGCGAACGGATCATCCCCCGCGTTCTGCCGGATCGCCTCGCTCAAGGTCCGCACCAACGCGTCCAGATCGGCGGGGATCGGTTCCCCGGTCATGAAGCCCGGCAGAGCGAGAGCGGAGACGGAAAGACGGCCCTGGAGCGCGGAGGCGAACGGCAGGTACTGATACACGCTGGGCTTCCAGGCGAAGGTGGGGAAGCAGATCAGCTGAGGCGCCGCACCTCCCCTTGCCAGTGAGGTGAGTTGAGGCAACTTCGCCAACTCGCCCGGACCGGTGAACGCGTCACGGAAGTCGGCCGCCGTCCGCAGCACCGTGCCGATCTCCGCGAACCGCCCCTCCCGGCAGGCCCGCACGAAGATGCCGCTCAGTGAGTCCGGATCGCTCACCCGTGCCGCCGTGGCAGGCGTCGACGGTCCCCCGTCCGCCGCCCCCTCGGCACCGTCCGCCAGCTCCCCGGCGAAGTGTCCGGCCAGCGCGCTCGGCGTCCGGTGCTCGAAGATCAGCGTCGCGGGCAGGGTAAGTCCGGTGGCGGCGCCGAGGCGATTGCGCAACTCCACAGCCGTGAGCGAGTCGAAGCCCAGGGAAGAGAACTCGAGCGTCATGTCCAGCGCGGCGGCATCCGCGTGCCCGAGCACGGCGGCGACATGACCGCGGACCAGATCCCCGAGAGCCTCCTCCCGCCCGGCCCGGTCAAGACCGGCGAGTCGTCGGGCCAATCCGGAGGCCGACTCGACGACGTCCTGGGACGCGGTACCGCGCCGCCGCCGGGAGACCGTGATCAGTTCCCGCAGGATCGGGGGTACCTGCCGGGCGGAACGTCCGCGCAGTGTCGCCGGATCGAGGGCGGCGGCGACTGTGACGGCTTCGTCCGTCGCGGTGGCCGCGTCGAAGAGGGCCAGTCCACGTTCCGAACCGAGGGGCAGCATGCCGCCTCGTGTCATCCGCGCCTGGTCCTGCTCCCCGAGTTTGCCGGTCAGAGCGCTGGTCTGCTCCCAGTAGCCCCAGGCGAGGGAGGTGGCGGGCAGACCGAGGGTGTGACGGTGGTGGGCGAGGGCGTCGAGGAAGGTGTTGGCCGCGGCGTAGTTGGCCTGACCGGGGGAACCGAAGACACCGGAGGCGGAGGAGTAGAGGACAAACAGGGCGAGGTCGGTGTCGCGGGTCAGCTCATGGAGGTTGACGGCCGCCTGGGCCTTCGGGCGCCATACCTCGGCCAGCTGCTCGGCGGAGAGGGAGGTGACCAGCCCGTCGGCGAGGACACCGGCGGCGTGGACGACACCGGTGAGGTTACGGCCGTCGAGGAGGGCGGCGAGCTGGGCCCGGTCCGCGGCATCGCAGGCCGCCACCTCAACCGTTGCCCCCAACTCGGACAGATCAGCGACGAGTTCGACGGATCCCGGGGCGTCCGGACCGGTGCGGCTGGTGAGGAGGAGACGCCGGACACCGTGTTCGGTCACCAGATGACGGGCCAGAAGCCCGCCCAGCGTGCCCGTGCCGCCGGTGACCAGGACCGTCCCCTCGGCATCAAGGGACCGCGGCATCGTCAGGACCACCTTGCCGACATGCCTGGCCTGACTCATGAACCGGAACGCCTCCGACGCCCGACGCACATCCCACGCCCGCACCGGCAACGGCTCCAACACCCCCGCCTCGAACAGGGACATCAGCTCGCCGAGCGTCTCCTGGATGCGATCGGCGCCGGCCTCGCTCAGCTCGAAGGCGGTGTACTGGATGCCGGGCCGCTGTGCGGCCAGCTCTGCGGCATCGCGGATGTCGGTCTTGCCCATCTCGACGAAACGGCCCTGCGAAGCGAGGAGTTCGAGGGAAGCGTCAACGTACTCACGCGCCAGGGAGTTCAGCACCACGTCCACACCGGCACCAGCGGTCGCCTCTCGGAACCTCTCCCGGAAACCGAGGTCCCGGGAGGAAGCAATCCGGTCGTCCGGCAGACCCAGACCACGCAGGACATCCCACTTACCCGGACTCGCCGTCGCCAGAACAGTGGCGCCGAAATGCCGGGCCAACTGGATCGCGGCCATCCCCACTCCGCCGGCCCCAGCATGTACGAGAACCGAGTCGCCCTCCTGCACGCGGGCAAGGTCGACCAGGCCGTAGTACGCCGTCAGGAACACCACCGGCACCGAGGCCGCCTGCTCGAAGCTCCAGTGTTCGGGGATCGGCACCACGAGCCGCGCATCCGTCACGACTCGTGGGCCGAATCCCTCGGTCATGAGACCCATCACTCGGTCACCCGGGGCGATTCCGAGGACGTCAGCGCCGACCTCCACCACCACACCGGCAGCCTCGCTCCCGAGGACGGGCCTTCCCGGGTACATGCCCAACGTCAGCAGCACGTCCCGGAAGTTGACCCCCGCGGCCCGTACCGCGACCCGGATCTCGCCCACCGCGAGGGGGGCGTCCGCGTCGGGGGCCGGAACAAGGGCCAGACCGTCAGGCGTGCCGCTGCCCGTCGCGGCCAGCCGCCAGGTCTCCGTGTCCGAGGGGCGGTCCAAGGTGCCGTCCGGGCCGGGTCGGACCAGCCTGGGCACCAGGACCCTGCCGCCGCGCACCGCGACCTGCCCCTCCCCTGTGTCCAGGGCCGCGGTGACAGCCGCCGGGAGCAGCTCGCTGTCGCCACCGCCGGGTTGTTCCGCCGGATCCAGGTCCACGAGGAGGAACCGGCCCGGTTGCTCGGACTGCGCGGAGCGGACGAGCCCCCAGAGCGGGGCTGCGGTCAGGTCGATGAGGCTGTCGTCACCTCCTGCGGACGTGGCCCCTCGCGTCACGAGCACCAGACAGGAGTCAGCCAGGCCCTCCTCTGCGAGCCACTCCTGCACGATGGACAGCACCTCGACGGTCGTCCGCTCGGCGGCGACCGACAGCGCGAGGGGCGCGGATGGAGATTGGGGGTCCGGGGCCGGGGACAGATGGGGGGCAGGTGCTCCCGGTGCGAGCAGAGCGACCTGCGGGGCGGGGACTCCCCAATCCAGGACGCCACGGACACCCGAGATGTCCAGGTAGGCGTCGACGGCCAGGCCCGCGGCCTGCACGGCAGCACCCAGGCCGTGCGGATCGTCGCCGATCACGGCCCACGTCGCGTGACGGACGGCCTCGGGGTCGCAGGGCACGGGCGACCACCGGACCTGGAACATGTCATGCGTACGGGGTGCCCGTGCCGCCGCCAACTGAGCCGCTGTGACGGGGCGTACCAGCAGGGACTCAACGGTGGCGACCGGGGCGCCGGCGCCGTCGGCGAGGTCCACGCGCACCGCGTCGGAGCCCTCGGTACGGAGCCGGACCCTCAACCGGTCGGCGCCGGAGGCGAACAGGGTCACCCCGGTCCATGCGAAGGGCAACCGCAACGGCTGCGCGGACCTGTCCGGTTCCGGCGCCGACGGCGTGGTGGGTGCGCAGCCGTGAGCGTGCAGGGCGGCGTCGAGCAGCGCCGGGTGCAGGCCGAAGCGAACGGCGTCGCTCCTCGGCCCCTCGGGGAGCGCCACCTCCGCGAAGATGTCGGCTCCACGTCGCCACACCGCCCGGAGGCCCTGGAACGCGGGGCCGTATCCGTAACCCGCCCGCGCGGCGGTGCAGTAGAAGTCGGATACGTCGACGGCTTCGGCACCGGCCGGGGGCCACAACTCGGCGAACGGCTCCGGGGCGGACGGCGCCTCGGGCACCAGCGTGCCCTCGGCGTGCACGGTCCACTCCTCGTCGTTCCCCTCGGGCCGCGAATGGACCGAGACGGCACGCCGCCCATTCTCGTCAGGCACTTCGACGAACATCTGCACCTGTACGGCACCCTGCTCGGGCAGTACGAGGGGTGCCTGGAGGGTGAGTTCGGTGAGGTGCCCGCACCCGACTTCGTCACCGGCACGGATGGCGAGTTCCACGAACGCGGTACCGGGGAGGAGGACGGTGCCCGCGACGGTGTGGTCGGCCAGCCAAGCGTGCGTCCGCGTGTC
>NZ_JBEZNL010000033.1:0-89869 GCF_040653275.1 Streptomyces sp. NPDC048002
TTCCCGAAGCCCTTCTTGAGGGCCAGTTCCCGCACGGCGGCGTACGAACCCGCGAAGCCGATGCCGGCGATGATCACGGCGCCGAACACGACCACGCCGATGAGAACGCGGTGCATCCGGGTCAGCTGTATTGGCGCGGCCACCCGCACTCCCCTCCCCTTGCGTGTTGTTGCGCGCAACAGGGTGGCACATGTGTGCGGCGTACGCGTTGCCGGTAGGTCAGCTCTTCTTCGAAGAGGTCTTCGAGGATGTCGTCGAAGACGCCCGCTACGAGGACTGGGAGGACGCCTTCGAGGACGACTTGGAAGCGGACTCCGAGGCCGACGCGGACGGCGCCTTGCCGGTGGAGGTGCCGCTGCCGTTGGCCTCGGTCACCGCGGCCACGGCCTCCTTGGCGGCCTTCTCCGCCAGCTTGGCGAGGGTGTCCGCGCTCGGCGTCTTCTCACCGGCGAGACCGGCGCCGTTGTAGTCGAGGGTGATGACCACGTTCTCGACCCGGGCCACCACCGTCTGCTGCTTGAAGGCGCCTTCCTTCTTCTTCAGGTCGTAGCGCACCAGCGTCGCCTCGTCGCCCGTCCCGGCGACCGGCTCGGACTTCACGTTCTTCGCGCCGTCCACCGCCTGGACGTCCCCGACCTGCTTGGCGTAGTACTCCTGCGCCAGCTTGTCGCCCTCGCCGCGGGTGACGTCCGACTCGAAGCGCAGCAGCGAGACATTGAGCCAGCGGAACTGCGAGCCGTCCACGCCGTTGTTCTCGAGGCTGCTCCAGGAGCAACTGGCGCGCGTCGCGGTGTCGTCGGACGAGCCCTCCTTGCCCGACTTGCCACTCTTCGGTACGAGATCGCCGAGAGTGTCCTTCGACAGCACGTCGCAGGAGTCCGGCAGCTTGTCGTACGCGGCAGCCTGCACCGTGGGCGAGGGGCTCGCCGAGGCCGAGGCGCTCGCCGCGGAGTCCTTGCCCGCCTCGTCCGAACCGGAACCGGAGTCGGAGGAGCAGCCGGCGGCGATCAGCATCGCGGGGACGGCAGCCGCGCAGACAAGGGCGCGGGGAAGGCGCCGGGCTCGCTGGTCGCTCGGGTCACGCTGGGCTGTTCGCTGCATGGTTCCTTCACTCATCAGACTCGTGGTTCCTGCCGTCGGATCGGGTCCGAGGGGCCACGGTACGCGGTGAGCAAGCCGGGCGTTTTGCTTTCGCCTTCTTCGCGAACGGGCCCGAACCGGCCTCACTCGGCCAGTGACTCGGCCAGTTCGGCGGCCAGTTTCCTTGCCCTGTCCTGCATTTCCTCGCTGTCCGGGACGGCGCCGACGACGGCGGGCTGCTCCTCGTACTCGACGGTCACGATGACGTTGGACGTGCGGAACGCCACAGTCACCGTGCGCTGCTGGGCCGTCGAACCGGCGCTGCTCAACGCGTCGTCCAGGAACGCCTCGTCCCCGAGGTCGTCCAGGACGCGGGGCTGGAGGTCGGTGGGGGTGGCGGACGGCGAGGCGGAGGCGTCGTCGGAGGGCGTCGAGGAGGCGGAGCCGCTCGGGGTGGCGGTGGGGCTGCCGGTGGGGACGGGGTCGGAGTCCGTGACCGTCGGCTCGGGGAGGTTGGCGGCCGTCTGCCGGGTGGCGAAGATCTGCTCGGCCTGGCTGTCGTCGCTGACGGCGTTGTCGTACGAGACCACGCGCTCGAAGTCGACGAAGAGGTGGTCGGTGGCGTCAGCGGACTCCACCTTCCAGCGGCAGCCGACCTTGCGGTCGGTGTCGTAGGTGAGGGTCGCGGTGCCCTCGTAGGCCCGCTCCCGCTGTTCCTCGTCGGCGAGTTGCTGGATGCCGGGCAGCAGCAGGTCGAGGGTGTCCGGGTCGGCGGCGCCGCAGGGCTCGGGGAGGGTGCGGTAGCGGCCGGGTTCGGCCGCGGCCGACGCGGTGCCGGAGTCGCCCGGGTTGGAGTTGTCCGTGTCGCCGCCGTCCGCGGAGGCGCCGGTGCAGCCGGCCAGCAGGGCCGCGAGGAGCGCGGCGGCGCCGGGTACGTACGCCTTCCGCTGCACGGTCGGCTCCTCTCGCTGCGGGTTAATCGTTTGCGGGGTGGGGGCGGCCCCTGGAGACAATGTGTATCGCACGCACTGCCGTGGACGCCGGTCCGTTGTCCCATTCATTGACCTTGGCGCCGGTTTTGCGATTTAAGACTTGTGTCGGTTTCCGGGGGAATGAGGGCGATATGTCGTACGTGGAGATGCCGGGCGCGAAGGTTCCGATCCGCATGTGGACCGATCCGGCGACGGTGGAGGACGTGGCCCTCCAGCAGCTGCGGAACGTGGCGACCCTGCCCTGGATCAAGGGCCTGGCGGTCATGCCGGACGTCCACTTCGGCAAGGGCGCGACGGTCGGCTCGGTCATCGCGATGCAGGGTGCGGTGTGCCCGGCGGCGGTCGGGGTGGACATCGGCTGCGGAATGTCCGCGGTGAAGACGTCCCTCACGGCCAACGACCTCCCCGGCGACCTGTCCCGCCTCCGCTCGAAGATCGAGCAGGCGATTCCGGTGGGGCGGGGGATGCATGACTCGCCCGTCGACCCGGGCGGCTTCCACGGCCTGGCCACCGCGGGGTGGGACGACTTCTGGGGGCGGTTCGACGGCGTCGCGGAAGCGGTGAGGTTCCGCCAGGAACGGGCCACGAAGCAGATGGGGACGCTGGGAGGCGGTAACCACCTGATCGAGACCTGTACGGATTCAGAGGGTGCGGTCTGGCTCATGCTGCACTCCGGCTCCCGGAACATCGGCAAGGAACTGGCGGAGTACCACATCGGTGTCGCTCAGCGACTCCCGCACAACCAGGGCCTGGTTGATCGCGATCTCGCGGTGTTCGTCTCGGACACCCCGCAGATGGCCGCGTACCGGAACGACCTGTACTGGGCGCAGGAGTACGCCAAGTACAACCGCGCGATCATGATGGCGCTCCTGAAGGACGTCATTCGCAAGGAGTTCAAGAAGGCGAAGGTGACCTTCGAACCGGAGATCTCCTGTCATCACAACTACGTGGCGGAGGAGCGGTACGAGGGCATGGACCTGCTGGTCACGCGAAAGGGCGCGATCCGCGCGGGCACCGGGGAGTACGGGATCATCCCGGGCTCGATGGGCACCAGCTCGTACATCGTGAAGGGACTCGGCAACGAGAAGGCCTTCAATTCCGCTTCGCACGGGGCGGGTCGGCGCATGAGCCGTAATGCCGCCAAGCGCCGGTTCACGGTGAGGGATCTGGAGGAGCAGACTCGGGGCGTCGAGTGCCGCAAGGACTCCGGAGTTCTGGACGAGATTCCGGCCGCCTACAAGAACATCGACCACGTGATGGCTCAGCAGCGGGACCTCGTCGAGGTCGTGGCCAAGCTGAAGCAGTTCATCTGCGTGAAGGGCTGACCAGCCAGTGAGGCTCCGGTGGCGACCGCCGGGGCCTCACTGTCCGTTGGTCCGTTACTTCTCGTTCGGCTGCGGGATCATGCCGTTGCGAAGACGCCAGTGCCGAAGATTGCAGCTCTGTGCGGTCCGGCCGAGCGCGCGGGCGGCAGCGGTCGGGCTCTTCAACTCCAGCAGGATGTGATCCTCCTGCGCGGTCCAACGGCGTCGCGGTGGCGCGATGCGCATGCTTTCCGGCCGTACCCAGGAACCGAGCGACTCGGCGGCCGCTTGTTTGCGCTGAAGTGACAGACAGCCCTCGTAGTAGAGGTGTGCTGCCAGAGCTTGGGCGTTCTCCTTCGTGTAGAGGACGTTGTAGATACCGTCTCGGGCATTGCGCTTCAGGGTGCGCTGCGAGCCCGTGATCTCCTGTGCGTACGTGGACAGGAAGGCGGCGATCGGCGTGCTGGCGGTGGTCAGGGAGACGAAGGGCAAGCCCCGGTTGGTGTGCCCGACGGAACCGTCTGCGTCGATGATTCCGCGGAGGTAGTCCCGGTGGGAGAACGCGGTGCTGCTCGGTGGCGAGACCGTCCGGGACTTGTGGCCGTAAGGGAGACCGAGTTCGTTGAGCCGGGTTCTGGCTTCCAGAGAACAAAGTGTCCAGATGGCCGAGGTGTGGGTATCGGCGAAGTTGGTGGACCGAGTGCGCCCGGTGATGCTGCTGTAGTAAGGCGTGAGCCGCTGGAATTCACGCAGGACGTCGATATCGCGGGCGCTGATCTCGACGGTCAGTCTCCCCTTCTGTCCCACACCCCGGCTCAGGTGCCCGTCCGCCTGTAAGAAGCCGAACATGTAGGCGTATTCGGGGACCGTGAGGTCCATGAAGCGGTGAGCGGTAGTCTCGCGGTCAGCCATGAGGAAGTGGTTCCTTCCTTGCTGGTCAGGCCCTCGGTGGGGATGGCAGTCCCCATCGAGGGTCGTCTCTTTTGTGGTGTGGTGCGAGCCTAGGTGTCAGTTCGGGTGCCGTTCGAGTAATCGGACGTGATCACCCGTATGAGCTAAATCGGGGGCTTCACAAGCGGTTGGTGAGGGTGAAGTCCTCGACGATCGTCTCCTCCGGGACGTCCAGGAGGGTCAGGACCAGTGCCGCCACCTGCCCTGTGCGGTCCTTGCCCGAGGCGCAGTGGAAGACCAGGGTTCGGCCGACTTCGCTGATCCGGCGATGAGTTCGAGGTCCTGGCGGATCTCCTCGGTGCCGTCCTCGGCGACCTCCATGAACCGTTCCGCCAGGTACGGGCCCGCGTCGACGTCCGCGGTGAGCGCCGCCTGGTCGTAGGGGCGGTGCTCGATGCCGAGGTTGCGGTAGGTGAGGGAGGCGTGCTCCGGGACGCGGCCGCGGGCCTCGATCTCCCACGGGTGGCGCAGGTCGATCACCGTACGGACGCCGAGGGCGAGGAAGCGGGACCAGTCCTCGGTGCCCTCGCGCAACTTGCCGAGGGAGTCGGCGCGGTAGAGGCGGCCGGTGCGGACCAGGCGGCCGTCGGTGGTCCGACAGCCGCCCAGGTCACGGAAGTTGTGCAGGGCGTCGAAGCGTATGCGCCGGTCCACGATCACGGTTGTACAGCGGCGGGCCGTCTCCGCGTCGGGGGTTTTCGGCGTGGCGCCCGCCCGTCGTCAGACCTCGCGGTGGACCTTCGTGTTCGAGGCCTGGGCGCGGGGGCGCACCACCAGCAGGTCGATGTTGACGTGGCTGGGGCGGGTCACCGCCCAGGTGATCGTGTCGGCGACGTCGTCGGCGCTCAGCGGCTCCGCCACGCCCTGGTACACCTTGGCGGCCTTCTCCGTGTCGCCGCCGAAGCGGGTGAGCGCGAACTCGTCCGTCTTCACCATGCCGGGCGCGATCTCGACGACCCGGACCGGCTTGCCGACGATCTCCAGCCGGAGGGTCTCGGCGAGGACGTGCGCGCCGTGCTTGGCGGCGACGTAGCCACCGCCGCCCTCGTACGTGCCGTGGCCCGCCGTCGACGACACCACGACCACCGTGCCGTCGCCGCTCGCCTCCAGCTTCGGGAGCAGGGCCTGGGTGAGGTTGAGGGTGCCGATGACGTTCGTCTCGTACATCGTGCGCCAGTCCGCCGGGTCGCCGGTGGCGACGGGGTCGGCGCCGAGGGCGCCGCCGGCGTTGTTGACGAGGAGGGAGATCGCCCGGAAGGCGGTGGCGAACTCGTCGACCGCGGCGCGGTCGGTGACGTCCAGCTGGTAGGCGACGGCCGAGTGCCCGGCCGCGTTGATCTCCTCGGCCAGCGCCTCGATGCGGTCCTTGCGGCGGGCGGTGAGGACGACCCGGTGACCGGCCGCGGCGAGCCGGCGCGCGGTGGCGGCGCCGATTCCGCTGCTCGCACCGGTGACGACGGCGATGCGGGAGTCTGCGGAGGGTGCGGCGGGGGCCATGGGGCTGCTCCTAGGGGCGTGACCGGGTCCGGACGTGGCTGTCCTGTCCGGCCAGGATAGGCGGGGGCCCGGCGGGGCGGATCGGGGTCTCGGTGCGTGGGCGCGGGGCCGCAGGCGGGGTGGCCGACGGGGTCGTGGGGTGCGGTGGGGTCCGGGCGTCGTCACCTGATGGACGGCGCCTGCGGCGCGGCGCGCGTGGGATACATCCGTACGACGGGATGACCCATGGCGGGTGAGCGCGAAGGAGTGGGCGGTATGCGGCGTGTGCGGGTGCTCGGGGCCGGGATCGCGGCGGTGCTGGCGGTGACCGGTGCCGCTTCGGGGGCCGGCGCGGTCCAGGAGCGGGAGGCGGACCTCTCCTACCACGGGGCCGCGTCGCTGGCCTTCGGCCAGGTCGACCTGCGGCTGACCCCGCGCAACCACGGGCCCTCGGCGGTGGAGGACGCGACGGTACGGCTGCGCTGGTCGGAGCCGCTCGCCGACCGCCAGTGGCTCCCGGAGGGCTGCGCCCGCTCCGGGGCGCGGGCGGTGCTGTGCCGGGTGGGTGCGCTGGAGGCGGACGAGGTGGGCGAGCGGATCACGCTGCGGGTGTGGCTGCGCGAGGTGCCCTCGGAGGTCGGGCTGGAGATCGACACGGTGTGGAGCGGCGGCGCCGTGGACCGCAACCCGGACAACGACCGGCAGCGGGTGCTGGTCCTCGACACCGGCGACGCGTACTACTTCTGAGCCGCGGAGGCCGCCGGGGCCGGCGTCCGGTCCTCCTCGTCGTAGCGCTCGCGCGCCGCGTGCACCTGGTCGATGTGGGTCTCCGCCCAGTTCTTCACGGCCGTCAGCAGCATGGCCAGGCTGTGGCCGAGCGGGGTCAGCTCGTAGTCGACGCGCACCGGTACGGACGGGGTGACCGTGCGGGAGAGGATGCCGTCCCGCTCCAGGGCGCGCAGGGTCTGCGTGAGCATCTTGGGGCTGACCCCGGCGATCTTGCGGCCCAGGTCGCTGTAGCGCATGGGCCCGGCGGCGAGCGCGGAGACCACCAGGCTGACCCACTTGTCGCTGATGCGGTCCAGCAGCTGGTTGGTGGGGCAGCCGCGCAGGAAGGCGTCGTACTCGACGCGGGCCTCCTCGCGCCGCTGTGCCGCCGTCTTCGTCGCCATGGCTCACCTCCGGGTGATGAACGCACCTTCAGGTAACTACTTACGAATGGATAGTAGCTCTTCCTAGGGTTGCTGATGCCGAGGAGATACCGAGGCGAGCAACTCCATTCGAGGAGCGGTCGGTTATGCGTGCTGTGGTGGTTTCGACGTTCGGTGGGCCCGAGGCCGTGGAGGTCGTGGAGACCGAGGTGCCCGAGCCGGGGGCGCGGCAGATACGGATCAAGGTCGGGGCGGCGGCGCTGAACCCGGTGGACGCCGGGGTACGGGAGGGCGTCTTCGGCGGCGCGGGCGAGCGGCTCGGGCTGGGCTGGGACGTCGCGGGGACGGTGGACGCGGTGGGGGCCGACGCCGGGTGGACGGTCGGCGAGGAGGTGGTGGCGCTGCTCCACGGCACGGTGAAGCCGCTCGGCACGCACGCCGAGTACGCCGTGGTGGACGCGGACGCGGTGGCCAAGGCGCCCGCCGGGGCCGACGCCGTACGGGCGGCCACGGTTCCGCTGAACGCGCTGACCGCGGCCCAGGCCCTGGATCTGCTGGAGGTCGCGCCCGGACGGTCGCTGCTGGTGACGGGGGCCGCGGGGGCGGTGGGCGGATACGCCGTCCAGCTCGCCGCGCACCGCGGGATCGCGGTGACCGCGCTGGCCCGCGAGGCGGACGCGGATCTGGTGAGGTCGCTGGGCGCGGCTCGCCTCGCGGGTGCGGAGGAGGGCGGCTTCGACGCGGTGCTCGACGCGGCGGTGCTCGGAGAGCCGGCGCTGGAGCGGGTGCGGGACGGTGGCGCGTACGTCGGGGTGATCCCGGGGGCCCAGCCCGCGCCGGTGCGGGGGGTGCGTACCGCGGCGGTGGAGGTGCGTGCCGACGGGGCGCGCCTGGCCGAGCTGGTCGGGCTGGTGGAGAAGGGGGTCCTGACGCTCCGGGTGGCCGGTACGTACGCCCTGGACGAGGCGGCGCGGGCGCACGCCCGGCTGGCGGAGGGCGGGGTGCGCGGGCGGCTGGTGCTGGTGCCGTGAGGCGGGCGCCCCGGTGTCGTCGGCCGGTCGCGCCCCTGGGGTGGGGGAGGGGCGCACCCGGTCGGTCCCGTCTCCGGCGCCCGTTCCGGGGAGGGGGAATACCGCGCGCACGGGCTCCGTTCCAGGGGTATAGTTGAACCGTCAACAACCTGGAGGGTGAGCGACCATGCAGTTCGGGATCTTCAGCGTCGGCGACGTCACGCCGGACCCCACCACGGGCCGGACGCCGACCGAGCGTGAGCGCATCAAGGCCATGGTCGCCATCGCGCTGAAGGCCGAAGAGGTCGGCCTGGACGTCTTCGCGACCGGTGAGCACCACAACCCGCCGTTCGTGCCGTCGTCGCCGACGACCATGCTCGGCTACATCGCGGCGCGGACGGAGCGGCTGGTCCTCTCCACCTCCACCACCCTCATCACCACCAACGACCCGGTGAAGATCGCCGAGGACTTCGCGATGCTCCAGCACCTGGCCGACGGGCGCGTCGACCTGATGATGGGCCGCGGGAACACAGGTCCCGTCTATCCGTGGTTCGGGCAGGACATCCGGCAGGGCATCAACCTCGCGATCGAGAACTACGCCCTGGTCCACCGGCTGTGGCGGGAGGACGTGGTGAACTGGGAGGGCAAGTTCCGCAGCCCGCTCCAGGGCTTCACCTCCACGCCCCGCCCGCTGGACGGCGTCGCGCCGTTCGTCTGGCACGGCTCCATCCGCTCCCCGGAGATCGCCGAGCAGGCCGCGTACTACGGCGACGGCTTCTTCCACAACAACATCTTCTGGCCGGCCGACCACACCAAGCGGATGGTCGAGCTGTACCGCAGCCGCTACGCCCACTACGGCCACGGCACCGCCGAGCAGGCCGTCGTCGGCCTCGGCGGGCAGGTGTTCATGCGGAAGAACTCCCAGGACGCGGTGCGCGAGTTCCGCCCCTACTTCGACAACGCCCCGGTCTACGGCCACGGGCCCTCCCTGGAGGACTTCACCGAGCAGACCCCGCTGACCGTCGGCTCCCCGCAGCAGGTCATCGAGAAGACGCTGTCCTTCCGCGAGTACGCCGGCGACTACCAGCGCCAGCTGTTCCTGATGGACCACGCCGGACTGCCCCTGAAGACCGTGCTGGAGCAGCTCGACCTGCTCGGCGAGGAGGTCGTGCCGGTGCTGCGCGAGGAGTTCGCGAAGAACCGTCCGGCGGACGTGCCGGACGCCCCGACCCACGCATCCCTCAAGGCCGCGCAGGAGAAGTCCGCGCAGGAGAAGTCCGCCCAGGAGGTGACCGTCCGATGAAGCTCGTCGTCGTCTCGGCGGGGCTGAGCGTCCCGTCCTCCACCCGGCTGCTCGGCGACCGGCTGGCCGCCGCGGTGCGCGGGCGGACCTCCGCCGAGGTGGAGGTGGTGGAGCTGCGCGACCTCGCCGTGGAGATCGCGCACAACTTCACCAACGGCTTCGCCGGGCCGAAGCTGGCCGCGGCCCAGCGGGCGGTCACCGAGGCGGACGGGCTGGTCGTGGTCACGCCGGTGTTCTCGGCCTCGTACAGCGGACTGTTCAAGTCCTTCTTCGACGTCCTCGACAAGGACGCGCTGGCCGGGAAGCCGGTGCTGCTCGCCGCGACCGGCGGCACCGCCCGGCACAGCCTCGTCCTGGAGCACGCCCTGCGCCCGCTCTTCGCCTACCTGCGGGCCGTGGCCGTCCCGACCGGCGTCTACGCCGCCTCGGAGGACTGGGGTGCCGAGGGTCTGGACGGGCGGATCGATCGGGCGGCCGGGGAACTGGCCGCGCTGATGACCGGGCTGCGGGCGGCGGCGGCCGTGCCGGCCCAGGACCGCCTGGTGCCGTTCGAGGAGCAGCTCGCGGCGCTCCGGCCCTGAGGGCGGGGCCTGAGCGCGTGCCCCGTCCGGCCGGCCCGTTCCGGGGCCGGCCGGACGGACGGTGTGTGGGGCGCGAGGCCGGGCCCAACCGCGTCCGTTCCGGTGGAGGGCCGGGTGGCCCGTACGACCGTGAGGGATCGTGGGGGACGGTGAGGGACCGTGAGGGACCGCGTCCGTGACGGTGAGAGGCAGGTAAAAAGGCCCACCGCCGACCCGCCCGTCCCGCTGGACGGCCGTACGGCTTGGCAGACTGGCGGCGTGCCTCAGACCGTGCTCCTCGCCGAAGACGACCGCGCCATCCGGCACGCCCTGGAGCGTGCCCTGACCCTGGAGGGCTACCGGGTCACCGCGGTCGCCGACGGCGTGGAGGCGCTCGCGCAGGCCCACACCTCGCCGCCGGACGTGCTCGTCCTGGACGTGATGATGCCCGGCATCGACGGCCTCCAGGTCTGCCGCGTGCTGCGCGCCGAGGGCGACCGCACCCCGATCCTGATGCTGACGGCGCTCGTGGAGACCCAGGACCGCATCGCGGGGCTGGACGCCGGCGCGGACGACTACGTCGTCAAGCCCTTCGACGTCGAGGAGGTCTTCGCCCGGCTGCGCGCCCTGCTGCGCCGCACCGGCCAGGGCGAGAACGGCACCGCCGAGTTCCCCCGGCCGGCCCCGGCGCAGGCCCCGGAACAGACGCCCGCGCAGGCGCCCGACCGGTGGCTGGAGGCGGCCGGGCTGCGCATGGACCCCCAGGCCCGCCGCGTCTGGCGCGGCCCGCGCGAGCTGGAGCTGACCCGCACCGAGTTCGAGCTGCTGGAACTGCTGGTCCGCAACGCCGGGATCGTCCTCGACCACGCCACCATCTACGACCGGATCTGGGGCTACGACTTCGGCCCCGGCTCCAAGAACCTCGCCGTCTACGTCGGCTATCTGCGCCGCAAGCTCGACGAGCCCGGCGCCCCGCCGCTGATCCACACGGTGCGCGGCGTGGGTTACGTGCTCCGGGAGGACTGAGTGGGCCGTGTCCGGCGGCTGCTGCGGGACCGGCGTCCGCGCCTGGCCTCGCTGCGTACCACCTTCGCGGTGTCCTTCGCCGCGGTGACCGCCGCGGTCACCGTGCTCGTCGGCATCCTCTCCTACAGCGCCGCCGCCCGGCTGGTGCGGGTGGACCAGCAGTCCGTCTTCGACGAGGTCGTCCAGGACGTGCGCAACGAGGTCGGCGCCCGGCGGATGGACCCGGAGGACTTCTCCTCCACCGCGCCCGGACACGATCTGGTCCGTCCCGCGCGGACCGATGTGCAGGTGCTCGGCCCGGACGGCTCCGTCTACGACCCGGGCCGGCCGGGGCTGCCCGTCACCGACGCCGACCGGCGGATCGCGGCGGAGCGGCCCTCGGGCAGCTGGGTGGTCCACGCGGACGTCGACGTCGGCAGCGACGTGTACCGGATCGCCACGGTGTCGCTCGGGGACGGGCGCGGGGCGGTGCAGATCGCCCAGGAGTTCAG
Source organism: Streptomyces sp. NPDC048002 (assembly GCF_040653275.1). Classification (NCBI taxonomy): domain Bacteria; kingdom Bacillati; phylum Actinomycetota; class Actinomycetes; order Kitasatosporales; family Streptomycetaceae; genus Streptomyces; species Streptomyces sp. NPDC048002. The sequence goes on from NZ_JBEZNL010000033.1 coordinate 11,345, forward strand.
CGACACCGAGGACCTGCTCCGGGCGCTCCAGCAGCGGACGCTGATCCTGATGTCCGCCGTCGTGACCGGCGCCGGGCTGTTCGGGTGGTGGCTGGCCCGCCGGATCACCCGCAGACTGATCGTCCTGACCTCCGCCGCCGAGGACGTGGCCCGCACCCGGCGGCTCGGTATCCAGGTCCCGGTGGCCGGATACGACGAGGTGGGGCGGCTGGGCCGCGCCTTCGACCGGATGCTGGGGCGGCTCGCCCAGTCCGAGGAGGACCAGCGGCGGCTGGTCCAGGACGCCGGGCACGAGCTGCGCACCCCGCTGACCTCGCTGCGCACCAACATCTCCCTGCTGCGCCGGATCGACGAGTTCCCGCCCGGCACCCGGGACGAACTGGTGGCCGACCTCGCCCAGGAGGCGCTGGAACTGACCGACCTCGTCAACGAGTTGGTCGACCTGGCGGCCGGGCAGTCCGACTCGGAGCCGCCGCAGCGGGTGGATCTCGCGGACCTCGCGGAGGACGTGGCGGGGCTGTCCGGGCGGCGCACCGGGCGGCGGATCGAGGTACGGGCCAGCGGGGACACCACGACCGACGGGCGGCCGGGGATGCTCCAGCGGGCGATCTCCAACCTCGTGGAGAACGCGGCCAAGTTCGACCGGGGCGGCACCGCGCCGATCGAGATCAACGTGGCCGGTCCCGCCGTGCACGGCACGGTGCGGGTGGAGGTCCTCGACCGCGGCCCCGGCATCACGGACGACGACCTCACTCACGTCTTCGACCGCTTCTACCGGGCCACGGACGCCCGTTCCCTGCCCGGCTCCGGGCTCGGCCTGTCGATCGTGCGGGAGGTCGCCCTGGCCCACGGCGGCGCGACCTTCGCGGCCCGCCGCCCCGGGGGCGGCTCGGTCATCGGCTTCACGGTCGGGGCGGGCTACGACACGGATCCCGCCGTGGAGCCCTGACCTGCGCCACCGGGCCGGTCGACGGCGCCGGGCGGGTGGGCACGCGGGCGGGTGGCCCCGCGGGGGTGGCCCTGCGGGGGTGGGCCCGCGGGCGGGTGGCCCCGCTCCGCTCGCACGCCTGGCCGTCCGGCGGGCCGGGCGGCATCGCGGGCCGTCCACCACCGCGTCCACCACCGGCGTGCCGGTGGAGGTCCGGCGGGTGCGGACGGCCTCCGGGGCGGGTGCGAAGCAGCCTCGGGGCCGGGGAAGCGGGCGCGGACCCGCTCCGGCCTGCGCGGACCCGCTCCGGCCTGCGCGGACCCGCCCCGGCCTGCCCGGCCTCGGTCCGTGCCGGAGGGGGCCGGCGGGGCGCAGGCCCTGCGGTGCTCTGCCGCCCGGACGGGGCGGCCGTACGGGGCGGCCGTTAGGCTCCGGCTCATGTTGAGCCGTGAAGAGGGTGCCGCGCTCGCCGCCGTCGACGAGGGTGACGCGGTCCGTACGCTGCTGGAGCTGATCGAGGTGCCCAGCGTCACCGGCAGCGCGGCCGAGTCGGAGTTGCAGCACCTGCTGGCCCGACGGCTCGAACTGCTGGGCCTGGACGTGGATTTGTGGTCGATGGACCTGGCCGCCCTGCGCGCCGACCCCGACTTCCCCGGCTCGGAGGCCCCGCGCGAGGAGGCGTGGGGGCTGGTCGGCACCACCGGCGGCGAGGACGGGCCGACGCTGGTCCTCCAGGGCCACGTGGACGTCGTACCGCCCGGCGATCCCGCCGCCTGGGCGGGCGATCCGTTCGTCCCCCGGGTCACCGGGGACCTCGTGCACGGGCGCGGCGCCTGCGACATGAAGGCGGGCCTGGCCGCCCACCTCGCCGCGCTGGCCGCAATCCGGGCGGCCGGTGTCCGGCTGCGCGGGAAGGTCGCCGTGCACTTCGTGGTGGGGGAGGAGGACGGCGGACTCGGCGCCTTCGGCACCCTGCGCCGGGGCCACCGCGGTGACGCCTGTGTCATCACCGAGCCGACCGGCGGACGCGTGATCACCGCCAACGCGGGCGCCCTGACCTTCCGGCTCGCGGTGCCGGGCCTTTCCGCGCACGGCAGTTCGCGCGATCAGGGCGTGAGCGCGATCGACGCGTTCCTGCCGCTGCACCGGGCGCTGGCCGTGCTGGAGGCGGACCGCAACCGGGACCCGGCGCCGCTGATGGCCGAGCACCCGATCCCGTACGGACTGTCCATCGGCACGCTGCGTGCCGGTGACTGGGCGAGCAGCGTGCCCGACCTGCTGGTCGCCGAGGGGCGGCTCGGGGTGCGGCTGGGGGAGGAACCGGCCGCCGCGCGGGCCGAGTTCGAGCGGTGCGTGGCCGAGGCGTGTGACGCGGACCCGTGGCTGCGGGACCATCCGGCGACGGTGACCTGGCCGGGCGGGCAGTTCGCGAGCGGGGCGCTGCCGGAGGGGCATCCCCTGGCCGCGCTGGTGCGGGACGCGCGGGAGGACGCGGTCGGCGACGGCAGGCCGCCGGTGCGGGGTGCGACGTACGGCAGCGATCTGCGGCTCTACGCCGGTGCCGGGATACCCACGCTCCAGTACGGGCCCGGTGACATCCAGGTCGCCCACAGCGCGCGCGAGCAGGTGTCGGTGCGCGAAGTCGTGGACGCGGCACGGACGTTGGTGCCGGTGATCCTCAGGAGCGCGGGGACCCGGTGAGCACCGGCGCCCGGAGGCAGGTCGGGCGCCGGTGCGGTCGGGGTTACGGCGTGGCGACCGTGCCGCCGAACGTCACCACGAGGCGTCCGTCCGAGGCGAGGGACCAGCCGAGGGCGCCGTCGTAGGAGGTGCAACGGGAGCCGTTGGTGCCGGACCAGAACTGGTTGGTGCTGTCGGAGTCGCCGATGATCCGGTCGTTGGTGCCGCTGCCGGAACGGCAGGAGGTGTTGTTCCGGAACACCGAGGTGCCGGCGTCGAAGTTGAAGTTGCGCTCGGTGTTGTCGACGCTGACGTTGTTGGAGATCGTCATCGAGCCCGGGTTGCTGTTGTAGGTGAACCCGTGCTTGCCGTTGTCGACGGCGAAGCTGCGCCGCACGACGTGGTTGACGGGTACGTCCTCGCCGCCGAGCTTGTAGCCGTTGCGGTCGCCGTTGCCGGCCTGGGAGCCGTTGCTGAGGGTGCCGTTCTCGTAGGAGAGCGAGTCCTCGATGGTCACCGGGCCGATGGGGTCCTCGTCGGCGTAGGTGTAGAGGTCCCAGCCGTCGTCGATGTTGTGGTGGGCGACGGCGTAGCGGAAGACGTTGCCGGTGCCGGTGGTGAGCTTCGCGGCGAAGCCGTCGGCGTCCTCGCCGTCGGAGTCGGCGTTGTCGTGCGACTCGGCGCTCAGGATCAGGTTGTTGGACGGCCACTGCGCGGTGGGCGTGGTGGAGGTCATCCGGCCGAGCTGGAGTCCGGTGTCCCGGTTGAAGCGGGTCACCGTCCGCTCGATGACGTTGTTGCTGCCGCCGACGAAGATGCCGTTGTCCCCGGCCCGTTCGACGATCAGCCCCTTGATGTGCCAGTACGAGGCGTTCAGTTGGAGCCCGCGGTTGGACGAACTCTCGCTCTGCGCGCTGAAGTTCAGCACCGGTGTCTCGCCCGGGTAGGCGGTGAGGGTGGTGCGGGCGCTCGAAGTGCCGTTGCTCCCGGCAGGGATGGTGACCGTGGATGCCTGGTTGTAGGTGCCGCCGCGCAGGTAGATGGTGCCGCCGGCGGTGATGCGGCTGATCGCCGAGGTGAGGGTGGTGGGCGCGGCCTGGGTGCCGGCCGCGCTGTCGGTGCCGTTCGGGGCCACGTACAGGGCGCTGCCGGTGGGCGGGGTGGTGTCCGAGGTGACCGCCTCGACGTAGTCGACGTTGGGCAGGCCGTTCGCGGTGGTGGGGTTGAGGCGGACGGTGTTGCTGCCCGCGTTGAGGGTCACCGTCACGGTCTGGGTGGCCCAGGTCGACCAGGCGCCGGTGCCCGCGAAGGTCGGGGTCTGCACGGTGGTGCCGTTGACGAGGACGTTCGCCGGGCGGGCGGTGGTGGTGCCGTTGGCGTAGCGGATGTTCAGGGTGGCGGTGCCCGCGGTCGCCGTGTTCACGGTGAACTGGGCGTAGCCGCTGGTCGCGTTGGTGCCGTTGCAGAATCCGCTGCCGGAGAACCCGGCCCAGTCGGAGTCGATCGTCCCGGTGCAGACCGCCGGTGAGGTCTCGGCCTCGTAGCGGGTGGTGGCGGCCTGCGCGGCCGGGTTGCCGGCCAGCGCGACGAGCGCGCCGGCGAGCAGGCCGGCGCACGCGAGAGCGGGTCTCAGGTGCATCGTGGTGCCTCCAGGAGAAACGGACGCGGGTGCCGACCCCTTGGGGGTAAGCGCTTTCTCCGAGAAGCTTGGGAGTGGTGTCGTGGGCGCGTCAATATCCGTGTACGTGATTCTTGTTCACGGGAGTGAACAAATGGATGAATGGAATTGCGGAGTGATGCATAGTCTTGCATTCGGGTGATCATTCATCCAGGATGTTCCCGCGAAGAACCCGAGGGTTCCCCCTTGTTGCCAGGAAGGCGGCACAGATCGTGCGGAACGACACCACCCAGGACGGCGGGCTGATCCGGGGCCGCTTCGGCGAGGGCATGTCGGAGGTGATGGAGCAGATCAACGCCTCCATCGGCTTCGACCGGCGGATGGCCATGCAGGACATCGACGGCTCGGTCGCCCACGTCACCATGCTGAGCGAGCGGAACATCGTCCCCCGGTCGGACGCCGCCGCGATCCTGGGCGGCCTGGAGACGATCCGCGACGAGATCCGGTCGGGCGAGTTCACGTACTCCGTGGCACTTGAGGACATCCACATGAACATCGAGTCCCGGCTGGGTGAGCTGATCGGTGCCGCCGCCGGCCGGCTCCACACCGCGCGCAGCCGCAACGACCAGGTCGCCACCGGTTTCCGGCTCTGGGTGCGCGACGCGCACGACCGCGCGCTCGCCCTGCTCCAGCGGCTCATCGAGGTGCTCGTCGAGCAGGCGGGGCGCAACACCGCGACGATCATGCCGGGTTACACCCATCTCCAGAGCGCGCAGCCCGTGTCCTTCGGCCACCACCTGATGGCCTACGTGGAGATGTTCGGCCGCGACCACGGCCGGCTGCGGGACTCCCGCGAGCGGATGAACGAGGCCCCGCTGGGCGCGGCGGCGCTGGCCGGCACGTCCTTCCCCATCGACCGCGAACGCACCGCGGAACTCCTGGGGTTCGCGCGGCCCATGCACAACTCGCTGGACGCGGTCTCCGACCGGGACTTCGCCCTGGAGTACCTCTCCGCCGCCGCGCTGTGCATGACGCACCTGTCGCGGCTCGCCGAGGAGATCGTGCTGTGGATGTCGCCGCAGTTCAACTTCGTCGAGCTGTCCGACGCCTGGACCACCGGCTCCTCGATCATGCCGCAGAAGCGGAACCCGGACGCCGCCGAACTGGTCCGGGGCAAGACCGGACGGGTGCACGGCTCCCTGTTCGGCCTGCTGACGGTGATGAAGGCGCTGCCGCTGACCTTCTCCAAGGACATGCAGGAGGACAAGGAGCGGACCTTCGACGGCGCCGACACCTTCGAACTGTGTCTGAAGGCGACCATCGGCATGATCGGCGACATGACCGCGCGGGTGCCCGAGATGCGCGCCGCGGCCGGGGCCGCCCACGCCACGGCGACCGACCTGGCGGACTGGCTGACGCGCGAACTCGGCATGCCGTTCCGGGAGGCCCACCACATCACCGGCCGCCTGGTCCGGCTCGCCGACGAGCGCGGGCGCGACCTCGCGGAGCTGACCGTGGCGGAGATGCGGGAGGTCGACGAGCGCGTCCACGAGGGGGTGCTCGCGGTGCTCGGCGTCGAGGACTCGGTGGCCTCACGGCGCAGCCTCGGCGGCACCGCGCCGGAGTGCGTGGCGCGGGAGGTCGAGGTGTGGCGGGGGCGGATCGAAGGGCTGGGCGTCAAGTGAGCGGCCGTGGGGCGCCGGAGGGCTTCCGCGGGGTGTCCCGTTGAGCGACCCTGGTCCCGGTTCCGTACCTCTTCGTGACGACGGCCGGCCGGATGCGAGGATGAGGCGCCATGACAGCAGGGTGGTGTTCTCGCACAGTACGGGCCGCGGTCTTCGCGGCCGTCTGTGTGCTGCTCGCCGCCCTCGGCCACGTCCTGATGTCCGGCCACGACGTGCCCGCGTGGGCCCTGGCCGCCGGAGCCGTCGTGACCGGCGGGGCGGGCTGGCGGCTGGCGGGCCGTGAGCGGGGGCTGCCGCTGGTCGTGACGGTCGTGGTGGCCGCGCAGACCGGGCTCCACTGGGGCTTCTCCCTCGTGCAGCAGGCGTCCGCCGGTGCGACCGGTGCGACCGGTGCGACCGGTGCGACCGGTGCGACCGGGGCCACCGGGGCCTCTGCGGGCATGGGCTCGATGCACACGCACTCCATGCACTCCATGGGGTCGATGCACATGGGGTCCATGCACATGGGGTCGATGCACATGGGGTCGATGCACATGGGGTCGATGGACTCCATGGGGTCGATGGGTCCCATGGACGCGCACTCCGCTGCGGGCGCCGGTCACTCCATGAGCGGCTCGTCGTCCCTCGGCATGTTCGCCGCCCACCTCGTGGCCGCCCTGCTGTGCGGGCTGTGGCTGGCGTACGGCGAGCGGGCCGCGTTCCGCATCCTGCGGGCCGTCGCCGCCCGGCTGTCGGCGCCGCTGCGCCTGCTTCTCCTGCTGCTCGGGCTGACCGTCACCCCGGAGCTGCCGCGCGTCCGCCCGCTGCGCCGCTCCACGCGCCGTGCGCGGCGCCTCCTCCTCGTCCACGCGATCACTTCTCGGGGTCCGCCCGTGGGGACCGTTGTCGGCTGACGACGACAGCTGACCCGAGAGCGCCGGCGAAGGCGCCTCGGGTCCTGGCCGTACGCCCTTGAGGGCCCGGCACTCCCCACGCACCGGACCGCCCGCGGCCGCGCCCGCCGGTCCGGATCACGGATGACCGAGAAGGACACCAGGTGATCACTACAGCCCTGCCCGTACGCGCAACGCCCGTACGCGAAACGCCCGTACGCGCAACTCCCCTGCGCGAGAAACCCGTACGCGCAACGTCCGACACGGCGAAGTCGCTGGACGAGGCGACCACCGCCTGGGCGCTGGCGGCCCGCGCCGGAGACCGGGACGCCGTCGACCGCTTCGTACGGGCCCTGCACCGGGACGTGCGGCGCTACGTCGCCCACCTGTGCGCCGATCCCCAGGCTGTGGACGACCTCGCACAGGACACCTTTCTGCGGGCGCTCGGCAGCCTGCACCGCTTCGAGGGCCGTTCCTCGGCCCGCTCCTGGCTGCTGGCCATCGCCCGCCGGGCGGTGATCGACAGCTACCGGTGCGCCGCCGCCCGGCCCCGGCTCGCGGGCTCCGCCGACTGGCAGTCGGCCGTGGAGAACGCGCAGCCGCGGCACGTGCCCGGGTTCGACGACGGGGTCGTCCTCCTGGACCTGCTGACCGCGCTGCCCGCCGAGCGCCGGGAGGCGTTCGTACTCACCCAGATGCTCGGCCTGCCCTACGCGGAGGCCGCCGAGGTGAGCGACTGCCCGGTCGGCACCGTGCGTTCACGGGTGGCGCGGGCGCGGGCGACCCTGCTGGAACTGCTGGACGAGACGGAGGCGAGGGAGGAGCCGGCCCTTCAGGCGGCGTGACACGGTCCGCGAGGGTTCCACCTGGGTTCGGCATAAAAAAGGCGTAAAGATTGCCGGGATCCAGCAATGAAACGGTCCTGCTCTCCATGTCAGTATTCCGTCAAGTCGGAGGTCGGCGGCGGGGAACGGGGGACGGCGCGCATGGTCTGGTTTCTTGGACTGGGCATCACGGGGGTCGCGCTGCTCGCCCTGTCGCTGGTCTTCGACGGAATCCTGGAGGGGATTCTGGACGGCGCGCTGGACGGCGCGCTCGACGGATGGCTGTCGTTGCCGGTCGTCGCCGGGTTCCTGGCGATGACCGGCTTCGGCGGCGCCATCGCGGCCGGTGGCTTCGGCGCCGGTCCCGTGGCCGCCACCGCGGTGGGCGCGGGCGCCGGTGCGGGCACCGCCTGGCTGACGTACCGCTTCAGCGGTGCGCTGATGCGGGGCTCGACGGCCGACGCGCCGACCGGGAACGACCTGGTGGGCACGTCCGGCAGTGTGGTCACGGCCATTCCGGCGGACGGGTACGGCGAGGTGCTGCTCCGACTCGCCGGTCAGACCGCGAAGTTCGCCGCGCGCAGCGCCGGTCCGGTGGCCCGGGGCGCCGAGGTCTGGGTGGAGTCGGCACCGTCGGCCACCTCGGTCGTGGTCCGCCCGGTGGACCGCTGAACACACCCTCCTCCCAAGCTGTTTCTCTCTTACTTCCTTCGGTTTATCTCTGTTCTCTGTGATTCGGGGGCATTGTCATGAGTGTGGTCGTCCTCGCGGTCGTAGGAGTCGTCGTACTCCTCGTACTGCTCGCGCTGGTCGTCGTCACGCGCTACAAGGTGGCCGGTCCGAGCGAGGCGTTCATCGTCACCGGACGGCGCGGCAAGAAGGCCACCGATCCGGAGACCGGGCGGGTCTTCACCGACAACAGCGGCCAGAAGGTCGTGGTCGGCGGCGGTGTGTTCGTCGTGCCCTTCGTGCAGCAGAAGTTCAGCCTCGACCTGTCCTCGCGGCACATCCCCATCGCGGTGCGCGGTGCGGTCACCCTGCGCGGCGTGAAGGCCAACCTCGAAGGCGTGGCCATCGTCAAGGTCGGCGGCACCGAGGACTCGATCCGGGCCGCCGCCCAGCGGTTCCTGATGCAGCAGGACGGCATCGTCGGCTTCACCCAGGAAGTGCTCTCCGGCGCGCTGCGCGCCATCGTGGGCCGGATGTCGGTGGAGGACATCATCCGGGACCGGGCCGCGTTCGCCGGCCAGGTCGCGGAGGAGGCCGAGGCGAGCCTGTCCGGGCAGGGCCTGGTGCTGGACGCCTTCCAGATCCAGGACATCACCACCGAGGGCTCCTACCTGGAGGACCTGGGCCGCCCGGAGGCCGCGCGCGCCAAGCAGGAGGCCGACATCGCCGAGGCGATCGCCCAGCGGGCCGCCGAGCAGGCCCGGCTGAAGGCGGCGGAGGAAATCGCCGTCGCCCAGCGGACGTTCGCACTGAAGCAGGCCGAGATCAAGGCCGAGACGGACGAGGCCACGGCGCGCGCCGCCGCGGCGGGGCCGCTCGCCGAGGCGGCCAGGCAGCAGGAGATCCTCTCCGAGCAGGAGAAGGTCGCCGAGCGGCAGGCCGCGCTGACCGACCGTCAGCTCGACACCCAGGTCCGCAAGCCCGCGGACGCCCAGCGGTACGCGGCCGAACAGGAGGCCGAGGCGCGCCGGGTGGCCCGGGTGAAGCAGGCCGAGGCGGAGAAGGCGGCGGGCATCGCGGACGCTCAGGCGGAGGCCGAGCGGGCCCGGCTCACCGGTGAGGGCGAGAAGCAGCGGCGCAGCGCGCTGGCCGAGGCGCAGGCCATCGAGGGCCTGAAGCAGGGCGAGGCCGAGCGGTCGCGGCGTGCGGCGGTCGCGGAGGCGGTACGGCTGGAGGGCGAGGCCGAGGCGGCGGCGATCGGGGCGAAGGGCGCGGCCGAGGCGGAGGCCATGCTCAAGAAGGCGGACGCGTACGCGCAGTACGGGGACGCGGCGGTGCTCCAGATGCTCGTCGAGGTGCTGCCGCAGGTCGTGGCGAAGGCGTCCGAGCCGCTGAGCGCGGTGGAGAAGATGACGGTCATCTCCACGGACGGCGCGGGCCGCATCCCGAAGGCGGTCGCCGACAACGTGGCCCAGGGCCTGGAGCTGATCGGCTCCACCACGGGCATCGACCTGGCGGAACTCCTCAAGGGCGTCACCTCCCGCACGACCCCGCAGACCCCCGCCACGCCCGCCAACGGCAAGGTGGAGATCACGGGCTGACCCCCGCGCGGGCCGAGCCCGGCAGGCTCCGGCGATCCACGGAGGGCGCCACCTCTCACCGGTGGCGCCCTCCGGCGTACCGGCGCGGCCCGCGAGGGGGGACCTCGCAAGGCTGGTGATCCTGCTGGTGCGGGCCGGGCCCCGGAGCGGCACCGTGGCGCGGGACGGCGGGGGCCGCCCGCCGGTGGGAGAACGTGGAAAGGGGCAGACCCTTGAGAACGTGGCGCACCACCTTGAGACTGGCCGTGGCCACCCTGGCCGTCGTCGTCGCGGGCACCGGCGCGACAGCGGCGGCCACGCAACAGGCCCCGCGGGGCGCGGCGGTGGAGACACCGGCCGTGGAGGGCCCGGTGCCCGGGACCGTCCCCGGCGACCCCAAGGCCCCGGACACGGAGGACACCTACCCCTGGCTCTCCGCCCCCGGCCTTGACGAAGTCGGCTATGTGGAGCAGGAGTTCATCCTCTCCGGCCGGGCGGACGCCTACGGTCCGACCGGTGCCCGGCTCGCCGAGGACGTGCCGTACACCACCCGCGTCGTGGTGCGCAGGCCCGCCGATCCGGCGAGGTTCGACGGCACCGTCCTGACGGAGTGGCAGAACGTCAGCGGCGGCTACGACCTGGACGCCCTGTGGGCACCCGACCAGATCACGCGCGCCGGGCAGGTCTGGGTCGGGGTGTCCGCGCAGCGGGTCGGCGTGAACCAGCTCCGCTCCTGGAGCCCCGCCCGCTACGGCGGCCTCGACGTGACCGGGCAGGGACGGTTCACCGCCGACGAACTGTCCTACGACGTGTACGCGCAGGCCGCGCGGGCCCTGCGCGAGGGGACCGGCGGACTGCTCGGCCCGCTCCGCGCGAAGACGGTCCTCGGGATCGGCGCCTCGCAGTCGGCGGGCCGGATGACGGTGTACTACGACCACGTACTGCCGCAGACGGAACCGGTCTTCGACGGCTACGGCTTCGTCGTGGGCCAGGCGCCCGCCCGCACCGGCGGCGAACCGGTCTTCCACGTGCTGTCGGAGACCGATGTGCGGACGCCCGCCCGACGGCCCGACGACGACCGCTACCGACGCTGGGAGGTGGCCGGCGCCGCGCACTCGGGCCGCTTCGGCCAGGCATACCGGGAGCCGCTGCTCACCCGGGACCTCGGTGCCGCTCCGCAGTTCGCCTGCGACCGGCCGCCGTTCAGCGAGGTGCCGCTGCACCAGGTGATCGCCGCCGCCTACCGCCACCTCGAACGCTGGGTGGAGCGGGGCGTGCTGCCGCCGTCGGCGCCCGCGCTCCGGTTCGAGGCGGACGGCACCAAGGCCCGCGACGCCCACGGGATCGCTCTCGGCGGCGTCCGGCTGTCCCAGGTGGAGGTGCCGACGGCGCTGAACACCGGGGACAACACGGGGGAGACGTTCTGCGTGCTGTTCGGGACCCATGTGCCGTTCACCGCCGGGCAACTGGACGGCCTGTACCCGACCCACGCCGGCTATGTCGCCCGGGTCGTCGGCGCCGACGTCCGTGCCGTACGGAACGGCCATCTGCTCCCGGCCGACGCGCGCGCGAACCTGCGGGACGCGGTGTCCTCGACGGTGGGCCTGGGCTGACGCCGACGGCGGTGCCCTCTCCGCGCTGTCAGGACGTCCGGCGGCCGCCCCAGGGGACGGTCGGCTGGAGCACGGCCTCGGCGAGGGCACCGCTGCGCAGCGCGGTCACCTCCCGGTACCCGGGATCGGCGACCATGCGGAGGAACGCCTCCCGGCTCGGATACCGGACGAGCAGCACGGCGTCCCACGCCTGACCGTCCTCGGCGACCAGCGGGGTGTCACCGTCACCGGCGTAGAGCAGTTCACCGCCGTACCGGTGCAGGAACTCCGCGGCGCGACGGGAGTACTCGCCGTACGAGGCCCGTCCGCCGGGAGCGAAGCGCAGCAGGTTGAGCATGACGAAGGGCTCGTCCGGTTCGTGCGCGCCGAGCGCCGCGAGCGCCTCCGCGGTGGGATCGACTGCCATGGCGGTCTCCTGTCGTCGAGGCGGCCCGGCGGGGGCCTGCGGGACGTCCGCAGCCTAGAGCCATTCCGGCAACTTGCATACCATCCGGTCGGTACGCACCACGCGTGCCACGCTGCCACGCGTCCGGTATGCGGCCGGGGGTCCGTACGGTCGTCGGTGCCCGATGCGCCCAGGCGCCGCCCGACAATTCCCCTCGCCACCAAAAGGGGCGAGGCCCGAAGACCCCGCCCGCCACCACCGAAGCCCCGCTCCAGGGCCACACCAAGCGTGCTCTGACCGGATAGGTTCGCCGGAAGCTCGGGGTGTTCGGCATGGACGGGCCTCGCCAACCCTCCGTAGGCTGGTGATCGACTACGAAGGGGGCGGGGTGAACGGCAATCCGCTGTACCACTGGATAGCGCTGGCAGTGTCCACGGCGCTCTTGCTGCCGGTGCCGGTGGCGATACTGGCGGGGTGGACGCCGCCGTGGATGCGCAAGCGACAGGCCGGGATGCGGCTTCGCGCCTACGGCATTCTGTGCATCTACGCCCTCATGCTCGTCAACGCCATCCCCCGGATCGCCGACGCCTCATTCGAGACGGTCATGGCCTGCAGCAGCGTCGGCTTCGGGTTCACCGCCGCCGCTGCGGTCCTGTTCCTGCTCTCGGCACGCAGGGATTCAGGCACCCGGACAGTTGGCCCAGTCGAACCTCGGGAAGGCTGAACAACAGCTTGCCGTGCCTTCCGCGTCACGGGTTTGGTCAGGCTGCTGGTGCGAGGAGGCGCCCGCCCCAGCGGATGCGGGCGCGTTCCTTGCGACGCTGATCTGGAACTACCACCAGATGGGCCACGAGCAGCGACACAGTCGGGCGTTGCATGGTGTGGCCTGCGGCCGGGGTCGGGGGCGAGGAAATCGGTGAAGCCCGGGGCACCTCGGCACCCCCAGCGGACCAATGTGCCCTGGCAGGCTGACTGCCCCCCGCCACCAAAAAGGGCGAGGCCCGAAGACCCCGCCCGCCACCACCGAAGCCACGCTTCAGGGCCACACCAGGCAATAGGGCTGATGCCCCGCCTCATGCAGCCGATGCGAGAAGTCCTGCCACTCGTGGAGCAGTTGGTACACGTTGAACGCGTCCCGCGGACCTCCGCGGTCCGGGACCGTGGACCAGATGAACGCCGCCGCGCCCACCGCCTCCTCGCCGATGCCGCGCAGGGGGTCGACGACCGTCATGGGGAGTTTCACGACCGCGTAGTCGGGGTGCAGGACGACCAGCTCCAGCGGCGGCACCTTGTGCAGGGGCACGCCCTCGATGCCGGTCAGCACCATCGCGGCCATCGTCTCCGGCTTGATCTTGGTGAACATGCCGTTCATGCCGAGTTCGTCGCCGCCGAGTTCCTCGGGGCGCATCGAGATCGGGACACGGGCCGCGGTCGCGCCGTCCGGCGCGCCGAAGTACTTGTACGTCACCCCCACCCGACCACCATTCCTGCTCGCCGCCCTGAGCTCCTCGACCCGTCGGTCGATCCGCTCGGGGTCCGTCCGATCGCCTTGCGCCTGCCGCGCTTCGGCCGTTTCCTCCACGTCACGCCGGTGCCTTCCCCGCCTGGCACGACGCGGACCGACGTCGTCGGTCCCCTCGCCCAGTCCGCCACCGCGATGCATATCTCCACCCGACTGCTGTTTTAGGACGCGTGGCCCCTACCGCGCAACCCGATCATCGTGACAGTGACCTCCCCCACGGTCGCCCGCCGAAACGTGCGGGGTGAACACCTGGCCGCAGGATCTTGTTCCCGCCCACAGTTTCGCAGATCGCCCGCGGGTGGGGGCGGTTTGCGGATCGGCGCAGACCGGGCGCGCGCAGCGGGCCCGCGGCACCCGGTGCCCCCTGGCCTACCCTGAGGAGGTCACAGACAGCGGAGTCCGAGCAGTCGGAGAAGGTCGGAGAAGTCGCGGGACATGAGCTCACTGCCTTATTCATACGATGCGCCTGGGTCGCAGGCTCTGTTCGACCGCGCGGCGGCCGTCACGCCCGGCGGCGTGAACTCCCCGGTGCGCGCTTTCCGCGCCGTGGGCGGTACGCCCCGGTTCATGGTGTCCGGCAAGGGCGCCTATCTCACCGACGCCGACGGCCGCGAGTACGTCGACCTGGTCTGCTCCTGGGGTCCGATGATCCTCGGGCACTCCCACCCCGAGGTCATCGCCGCCGTGCAGGAGGCCGTCGCGCGCGGCACCTCCTTCGGCACCCCCGGTGAGGGGGAGGTCGCCCTCGCGGAGGAGATGGTCGCCCGGATCGCGCCCCTGGAGCAGGTGCGGCTGGTCTCCAGCGGCACCGAGGCGACCATGTCCGCGATCCGGCTGGCCCGCGGCTTCACCCAGCGCACCAAGGTGATCAAGTTCGCCGGCTGCTACCACGGCCACGTCGACTCGCTGCTGGCAGCGGCCGGCTCCGGTGTCGCCACCTTCGCGCTGCCCGACACCCCGGGTGTCACCGGCGCCCAGGCCGGCGACACGATCGTGCTGCCGTACAACGACCTCGAAGCGGTGCAGGAGGCGTTCCACCGGCACCCCGGGGAGATCGCCTGTGTGATCACCGAGGCGTCCCCCGGCAACATGGGCGTCGTGCCGCCGCTGCCCGGCTTCAACCAGGGCCTGAAGGACGCCTGCCGGGAGAACGGCGCGCTCTTCATCTCCGACGAGGTCATGACCGGCTTCCGCACCAGCCGCGCCGGCTGGTTCGGCGTGGACGGTGTGGTGCCCGACCTGATGACCTTCGGCAAGGTCATGGGCGGCGGCTTCCCGGCCGCGGCCTTCGGCGGACGGGCCGACGTGATGGCGTACCTCGCGCCCGCGGGGCCCGTGTACCAGGCCGGCACGCTCTCCGGGAACCCGGTCGCGACGGCCGCCGGTCTCGCGCAGCTGCGGCTCCTCGACGACGCGGCCTACGTCAAGGTCGACGCGGTGTCGGAGCGGATCCAGGCCCTGGTCACCGAGGCGCTCACCAAGGAGGGCGTCGCGCACCGCGTGCAGACCGCCTCCAACATGTTCTCGGTCTTCTTCACCGACCGCGCCGTGCGCGACTACGAGGACGCCAAGGCGCAGGAGTCCTTCCGCTTCACCGCCTTCTTCCACTCGCTGCTCGCGAACGGCGTCTATCTGCCGCCGTCCTCGTTCGAGTCCTGGTTCGTCTCCACGGCCCACGACGAGCGGGCCCTGGAGCGGATCGCCGACGCCCTTCCGTCGGCGGCCCGCGCGGCGGCGGAGGCGCGGGCATGACCGAGGCGCGGACCACCGAACCCGACATCACCGTCGTGCACCTGATGCGGCACGGCGAGGTCGCCAACCCGGACGGCGTGCTCTACGGCCGCCTGCCCGGCTACCACCTCTCCGAGCTGGGCCGGCAGATGGCCGACCGGGTCGCCGAGCACCTCGCCGGCCGGGACGTCACGCACGTCGTCTCCTCCCCGCTGGAGCGGGCACAGGAGACGGCCACGCCGATCGCCAAGGCGCACGGCCTGGACCTCGCCACCGACGAGCGGCTCATCGAGGCGGACAACGTCTTCCAGGGCAAGACCTTCGGTGTCGGCGACGGCGCGCTGAAGCGGCCGGAGAACTGGAAGCACCTCGTCAACCCGTTCAAGCCGTCCTGGGGCGAGCCCTACGTCGACCAGGTCGTACGGATGATGGGGGCGCTGGACGCCGCGAAGGACCGGGCGCGCGGGCACGAGGCCGTACTGGTCAGCCACCAGCTGCCGATCTGGATCGTGCGGTCCTTCGTCGAGAAGCGCCGGCTGTGGCACGACCCGCGCCGCCGCCAGTGCACGCTCGCGTCCCTGACGACCTTCACCTACCAGGGCGACCGGATCGTCTCGGTCGGCTACACCGAGCCCGCCCTCGACCTCGTCCCCGCGCATCTGCGCGCCGGCGCCAAGCCGGTGAAGGGCAAGGACAAGGCGTTCGGCGCATAGCGCGTCCCCTGCCCGACTTGGCTGTGTTTGATGTGAATCACAGCCATTCGACAGGAACCTCCCCGTTCGTCACGTCCTCTGACTGGGTGACCACCAGAGCACGTGACGAACGGGGATGCCATGCGCACTCACACCCGCCTCACCCGAAGGGGAGCACTCGGACTCGGCGTCGCCGGGGCCGCCGCGGTCGGACTCGGGGGGTGCGGCACCCTCACGCCGTCAGACGGGCCCGACCCCTCCCGGGGTTCCGCCGACCCCGGGGACCACCGCCCGGCCGCTCCCGAGCCGACCGCCCGCCCCATCGGCGACGGGTCGACCTCCTACACCGGCAGGCAGCCGAAGCAGCCCGCGAAGCCCGTACCGCTGGAACCCGGCCAGACGCCGCCCCAGTTCGTCGTCTTCTCCTGGGACGGCGCAGGCGACGTCGGCAACGGCCTCTTCCCCCGCTTCCTGGACCTCGCCGAGGAGCACGGCGCGGCCATGACCTTCTTCCTCTCCGGGCTCTACCTGCTGCCCGAGTCGAAGAAGCGCCTCTACGAACCCCCGAACAACCCGCGCGGCGCCTCCGACATCGGCTACCTCACCGACGCGCACATCAAGGACACCCTCGGCAACGTCCGCCGCGCCTGGCTCGACGGGCACGAGATCGGAACCCACTTCAACGGCCACTTCTGCGCCGGTTCCGGCTCGGTCGCCCACTGGACCGCGCGGCAGTGGCGCAGCGAGATCGACCAGGCGAAGTCCTTCGTCAAGGAGTGGCGCACCCACACCGGCTGGACCGAACTGCCCTCGCTGCCCTTCGACTACGACAAGGAACTCGTCGGCGGCCGTACGCCGTGTCTGCTCGGCCAGGAGAACCTGCTGCCCGTCGCCCGCGAGTTGGGCTGGCGCTACGACGCCTCCTCGCCGGGCGGCCGCCAGGTCTGGCCCTCGAAGAAGCAGGGCGTCTGGGACCTGCCCCTTCAGCAGATACCTTTCCCCGGCCGGAGTTTCGAGGTCCTCTCGATGGACTACAACATGCTCGCCAACCAGTCGCTGAACTCCACGAACGCCCCGAGCCACAACTACCCGGGCTGGCGCGAACAGTCGACGCAGGCCTACATATCCGGCTTCAAGCGGGCATACGAGACAAACCGCGCCCCCTTCTTCGTGGGCAACCACTTCGAGCAGTGGAACGGCGGCATCTACATGGACGCCGTCGAGGAGGCGCTGAAGCACATGGCGCGCGAGAAGGAGAAGGGCGGGGACGTCCGCCTGGTGTCGTTCCGGCAGTTCGTGGACTGGCTCGACGCGCAGTCCCCCGAGGTCCTCGACAAGCTCCGCACCCTTGATGTGGGGCAGGCGCCCGCCGGGGGCTGGAAGAGCCTCTGAAACCTGGTCTGAAATGCGGGTTTTCGCCTGCGAGGGGGGTGCGCAAGATCCCCGGAACGGACATGCGAAACTTTTCACATGAGTGCCGCCAGCCGTGCCCCCCTGACCCTCGCCGGTGCCGTCGCCGCCGGGCTGCTGCTGTCCGCGTGCACCTCGGGCGGCACGTCCGGGGGCGGCGGGGACACCGGCTTCGTCATGGGCGCGGACGGCATCGCGACCGTGAAGAAGGGGGAGCGGGACACCGCCCCCGAACTGTCCGGCGCCACCGTCGACGGCAAACAGCTCGACGTCTCCGCCTACAAGGGCAAGGTCGTCGTCCTGAACGTCTGGGGCTCGTGGTGCGCGCCCTGCCGGGCCGAGGCGCCGAACTTCGAGAAGGTCTCCCAGGACCTCAAGGGCGAGGACGTCCAGTTCGTCGGCATCAACACCCGCGACACCAGCACCAAGAACGCCCTCGCCTTCGAGGAGGAGCAGGGCGTCACCTACCCCAGCCTGTACGACCCGACCGGCAAGCTGATGCTCCGCTTCGAGAAGGGCACGCTCAACCCGCAGGCGATCCCCTCCACGCTCGTCCTCGACCGGGACGGGAAGATCGCGGCCCGCTCGCTGGCCGCGCTCAGCGAGGAGAAGCTGCGCAAGATGATCGACCCGGTCCTCGCGGAGAAGTGACGTGAGCAGCCTCACGACACTCGCGGCGGCCACGGACCCCAACCAGACCGTCATGAGCGGCGCCCTGCTGATCGCCCTGCCCGTCGCGGTCCTCGGCGGACTGGTCTCCTTCTTCTCCCCGTGCGTCCTGCCGCTGGTCCCCGGCTACCTCTCCTACGTGACCGGCGTCACCGGCACCGACCTCGCCGAGGCCCGGCGCGGCCGGATGGTCGCCGGAGCCTCGCTGTTCGTCCTCGGCTTCACCGCCGTCTTCGTCTCCAGCGGCGCCCTGTTCGGCTACGCCGGGGACAGCCTCCAGGAGCACAAGGACGTCCTGTCGAAGGTGCTCGGCGTCCTCATGATCGCCATGGGTGTCTTCTTCATGGGCCTGATGCCCTGGATGACCCAGCGCGAGTTCCGCTTCCACAAGCGGCCCATGACCGGCCTGGCCGGCGCGCCCTTCCTCGGCGCCCTGTTCGGCATCGGCTGGACGCCCTGCATCGGCCCCACCCTGACCTCGGTGATCGCCCTGTCGTACAACGAGGCGAGCGCGGGCCGCGGCGCGATACTGACCGTCGCCTACTGCCTCGGCCTCGGGGTGCCCTTCGTGCTCGCCGCGGTCGCCTTCCGCAAGGCGCTCGGCGCCTTCGCCTGGGTCAAGCGCCACTATGTCTGGGTGATGCGGATCGGCGGCACCATGATGATCCTGACCGGTCTGCTCCTGCTGACCGGCGCCTGGGACAGCATGGTCTCCGAGATGCAGAACTGGTCCAACGGCTTCACTGTGGGGATCTGAGGATGAGCAACACGACGACCGACCGCGCCGACGAGCAGGACCTCGGCGCCGCCGGCTCCCAGCTCTCCACCGCCCCCAGGGAAGAACTCCCGAACGTCCCCGCGATGGGCGTCGTCGGCTGGGCCCGCTGGTTCTGGCGGCAACTGACCTCGATGCGGGTCGCCCTGCTGCTCCTGCTCCTCCTCGCGCTCGGCGCGATCCCCGGCTCCCTCATCCCGCAGTCCGGCTCCGACGACACGAAGGTCGCCGACTTCCGCGAACGGCACGACCTCCTCGCGCCGGTCTACGACAAGCTCGGCCTCTTCCACGTCTACAGCTCGGTGTGGTTCTCCGCGATCTACATCCTGCTGTTCGTCTCCCTCATCGGCTGCATCGTGCCCCGCACCTGGCAGTTCGTCGGCCAGCTGCGCGGCCGCCCGCCGGGCGCGCCCAGGCGCCTGACCCGGCTGCCCGCCTACACCACCTGGCGCACCACGGCCGAGCCCGAGCAGGTCCGCGAGGCCGCCCTCGCCCTGCTGAAGAAGAAGCGCTTCCGGGCGCACCTCTCCGGTGACGCCGTCGCCGCCGAGAAGGGCTATCTGCGCGAGGTCGGCAACCTGGCCTTCCACATCGCGCTGATCGTGATGCTGATCGCCTTCGCCTGGGGCCAGCTGTTCAAGATGGAGGGCAACAAGCTGGTCGTGGAGGGCGACGGGTTCTCCAACACGCTCACCCAGTACGACGACTTCAAGTCCGGCACGCTCTTCGACAGCGACGAGCTGACGCCGTTCTCCTTCAACCTGAAGGACTTCGAGGGCACCTACGAGAAGTCCGGCCCGAACAAGGGCACCCCGCGCACCTACCAGGCGTCCCTCACCTACGCCGAGGGCGCCTACGGCAAGGACCGGTCGACGGTCGTCAAGGTCAACGAGCCGCTGGAGATCGACGGCTCGAAGGTCTACCTCACCGCCCACGGCTACGCCCCCGTCCTCACCGTCCGCGACGGCGACGGCAAGGTCGTCTTCAGCGACGCCGTGCCGATGCTGCCGCTCGACTCCAACGTCACCTCCTCCGGTGTGCTGAAGGTCTACGACGGCTACAAGAACGCCAAGGGGGTCAGCGAGCAGCTCGCCTTCCAGGCCTTCCTGCTGCCCACCTACGCGGCCGGCAACGAGGTCTCCTCCAGCTTCCCCGCCCTGCTCAACCCGGTGCTCAACCTGGAGCCGTACCACGGTGACCTGGGCGTGAACTCGGGCATCCCGCAGAGCGTGTACCAGCTGGAGAAGAAGAACATGACGGGGTTCAAGGACTCCAAGGGCAAGCAGATGCGGGAGAACCTGCGGCCCGGGGAGACCCTGGAGCTGCCGAACGGCGCCGGCTCGGTGACCTACGAGTCCACCAAGGAGTGGGCGAACTTCCAGATCACCCGGCAGCCCGCGAGCGGCTGGGCGCTGGCCGGCGCCGTCGCCGCGATCTTCGGCCTGGCCGGTTCCCTGTTCATCCAGCGCCGCCGGGTGTGGGTGCGGGCCGTGCGCGGCGCCGACGGGGTGACCGTGGTCGAGATGGCCGGGCTCGGCCGCAGCGAGTCCGCCAAGGTGCCCGAGGAACTCGGCGACCTCGCAGGAACCCTCTACGAGCAGGCCCCGGGGGCGCCCGAACCGGACCCCGACGCCGACTCGGCCGGCCCAGCCGACTCAGACGACTCAGCCGCTCCAGACGACCCCGCACCGACAACCGACGAATCCGCCGTACCTGCCGAAGGGGCTGAGCAGTGACTCTCGCCGCCGCGACGAACGAAAGCCTCGCGAATCTCAGCAACACGCTGATCTACTCCGCGATGGCCGTCTACACCCTGGCCTTCTTCGCGTACATCGCGGAGTGGCTCTTCGGCAGCCGCAGCAAGGTCGGCCGTACGGCCGCCGCGCTGACCGCCACCAAGCAGGCCGCCGCGGCCCCCGCGGTCACCGTGAAGAAGGCCGGTTCCACCACCGTCCTGGAGCGGCCGAAGGTCGTCGTCCGGGCCGCCTCCGGCACCCGTGACGTGCCCGACGGCCCCGGCGCGCACGGCGGGGACGAGCAGGGCGACCTCTACGGGCGGATCGCCGTCTCCCTCACGGTGCTCGCCTTCCTCATCGCCTTCGGCGGTGTCCTCACCCGCGCCCTGTCGGTGCAGCGCGCGCCGTGGGGCAACATGTACGAGTTCAACATCACCTTCTCCACCGTCGCCGTCGGTGTGTACTTGACGCTGCTGGCGCTGAAGAAGCCGGTCCGCTGGCTCGGCCTGTTCCTGACCACCACGGTCCTGCTCGACCTGGGTCTCGCCGTCACCGTCCTGTACACCGCCAGCGACCAGCTGGTGCCGGCCCTGCACTCGTACTGGCTGTACATCCACGTCTCCACCGCCATCCTGTGCGGCGCGGTCTTCTACGTCGGCGCGGTCTCCACGCTGCTGTACCTGTTCAAGGACAGCTACGAGAACAAGCTCGCGGGCGGCGGCACCCCCGGCCGGTTCGCCAACTCGGTCCTGGACCGGCTGCCCGCCGCGTCCTCCCTGGACAAGTTCTCCTACCGCGTCAACGCCGCCGTCTTCCCGCTGTGGACGTTCACGATCATCGCGGGCGCGATCTGGGCGGGCGACGCCTGGGGCCGCTACTGGGGCTGGGACCCCAAGGAGACCTGGTCCTTCATCACCTGGGTCGCCTACGCCTGCTACCTGCACGCCCGCGCCACGGCCGGCTGGAAGGGCCGCAAGGCCGCCTACCTGGCGCTGGTCGCGTTCGGCTGCTGGCTGTTCAACTACTACGGCGTGAACATCTTCGTCTCCGGCAAGCACTCCTACGCCGACGTCGGACTCGGCGCGCTCGGGGCCGTCGGTTTCTGAGCCGGGCGTCCGTTTCCCCGGTCGGGGACACTGGAGGCATGACCGGAACCATCGAACAGGGCGCCAGTCAGACCCGCGGGAGCACTCACCTGCTGCACTTCCTGGTGCGGATCCCGCGGCCCATGGAGAAGGTCTGGCCGGCGCTGACCACCCCGGAGGGGCTGGCCGGCTGGTGCACCGCCGCCGAGGTCCTCGAACCCCGGCTCGGCGGCGCCGTCACCCTGCGTGACCTGGGGTCCGGGCAGGTCACCGCGTGGGACGTGGACCGGGTCGCCGAGTACACCGTGGCGGGCGGCGGCCGGCTCCGCTTCCACCTGGAGCGCGACGGCGAGCAGGGCAGCGCCCTCCGCTTCACCCACGAGTTCGAGGGAGACCCGGCCTCGGAGGACTCCTGGCGCACCCGCTTCGAACGCCTGATCGAGATCCTGGAGGGCCAGGACGGCCAGGACGGCCAGGACGGCCGGGACGGCCAGGACGGCCGGGACGGCCGGGACGGCTAGGACGGCGGCAGGCACTCCTTCCCCGGTGGCCTCGTCTCCGGCCAGGCGATCCGTACGAACCGGGCGCGCCCCTCGGAGGTCAGCTCCACGATCGGCACGGCCTTGTCGTACGGGTTGCCGTGCACGTCCAGACAGATCCAGCCGCTCGCCCCGTTCACCCGCAGCGAGCCCTTGACCTGCGGCCACTGAAGGCCCACATCGGCGAGCGGCGGCACCGCGCGGCCCTCCGGTGTCGCCTCCCGGATGCCGTGCACGGCCAGCCGCATGGCGTCGTACGCGATGATCGTCTGCCCGTCCTGGAGGGAGACCTCGCCGACGGGCCCGACCGGACGGCGCCCGGCGGAGGCGAGCAGGTCCGCCAGTTCCCGGGCGTCCGCCGCGGAGCCGCCGGTCCGCGCGCCGTCCTCGGCCCAGGCGTCCGGGTGGGCGAGGGAGGTGTAGCGCACCGAGAGATTGCGGGTCAGGGCGGTGCGGTCGAGGTCCTTGTCGCCGGTCAGGTAGGACGCCTCGTCGCCGGTGAGCAGCGTGAACCTCCGGTCCTGGCAGCCGCGTCCGCCGAGCGCGTTGATGAACTGCCGCAGCTGGGTGTGGCGGCCGGCGAACAGGATCGTGTCGGTCTCCGGGGCGGTGTCGCACACCAGGTGCGTGATCTGCCGGAAGGTGTTGGCGGTGGTGCCCTCCTGGCTGCGGTCGGCGGGCGGGGTGAAGGGCTGCGGTTCGTACGGCGAGCCCTCGATGAGCCGCGCGAAGGACTTCTGGAGGGTGCGTGTGTAGGGGTCGCCGGGCTTGTCGTACACCAGCAGCGCCCGGCCGGCCTTCACCCGGGCGAAGGAGGCGAGGGCGCGGGCCTGGTCGGTGTTGGTGGGGGAGACCCGGGCCAGGCCGGGGAAGGGGTCCTTGCCGTCCTGCCCGTTGGCGAGGTCGTCGGCGGTGATGGAGGTGCCGATGACCGGGATGCCGCGCCGGGTCAGCTCCTGGACGGCCCGCTTGTTGTTGTCGGTGCTCAGGCCCACCCCGGTGACCGCCCGCAGCCGGTCGGCGCCCAGCGTCATCCGCTCCAGCCGATCGACGGTGTGCTCCCAGTGCCGGCCCGTGGCACCGGGGTTGGCCAGCACCAGCCGGATCGCCGGGGACTGGCCGTTGGAGGCGTGGTTGGCCCGGTACTGGGCGAGATAGGCGCCCTGCATCTCGTGCAGGACGTCGCCCAGGTTGTCGGGGTCGGAGGCGGTGAACGGCTCCAGCAGCGCGACCGTGACATAGCTGCCCGGCTTCAGCGAGCGGTTCTCCCGGTCGATCGCCGCGACGACCTCACGCAGTTCGGGCCGGTCGAAGTAGTAGGCGGTGGTCGACACGCCCACGCACTCGTCGCTGCCCTCGGGCCGTTCCACCCCGGGTGCGCAGCCGCGGTCCTCCCGGGCCAGCGCGCCCACCCCGAACCAGGTGCCGGCCAGCAGCGCGGCCGTGACCAGCAGGGCCAGATACCGGCGCAGCGGGATCTCCCAGACGTCCTCGCGCAGCCACACCCACCCGCTCCGGCCCGCCATCACGCCTCCCCGTCCTCGTCGTCATCGTCGCCGTCGCCGTCGTCGCCGTGCGGATCGGGGATCCGCAGCGGCCGTCCGGCGAGGGCGTCCTCGGGCCAGTCCCGGGAGGCCTGCCACAGCACGGCGTTCCCGGCGGGCCGCAGGTCGGACAGCTGCTCCAGCTCGAACCGCAGCCGTCGGGCCACCGTCGGACCGGGCGACGCGAGCGGGTCGGTCAGATGCCACACGGCGTGCAGGAGCCGCCGCACCCGCAGGTGCAGCGGGCCGTCGACGCCGGCGGGCGGTGCGTGGCCCGCGTCGGTGAGGCCGAGCGCGATCTCGGCCCGCCGGTCGCCGGGTCCGGCGAAGTCGCCGCCGTCGGCGTCGTGCGCGTGGAACCAGGGCGCGGAGGCGATGAACCGCAGGGACCTCAGCCAGGTGGGCGCGGGCGTTGCGGCGAAGCCGTCGCGCAGGTGGTCGACCGCCGACTCGGTTGTGCCGAGGGCGAGTTCGTGGTGCAGCCGGTAGCGGGCCCGCTCCTCGCCGGGGCCGGTGTAGTGGGCGACGAGGGTCTCGTGCGTCCGCCGCCACCGCTCGTGGCCGGGGTCGAGGTGGTGCAGCCGGAGCAGCAGCAGGGTCCGCACGAAGGGGTCGCCGACGAACCGCCCCGGCACCGCGGGCAGCCCCTCCCGCACCAGCCGGGTCCGGAGGGCTCGTACGTCCGCGGGCCCGAAGTCCGCCGGGAGCAGCGCGGCGGCCAGCGCGCACGCCGAGTCGTGGTCGTGGGCCGCGGCCAGCACGGTCAGCTCGTCGAGCCGGTCCGGGGGCACCAGCCGGTCCAGCAGCTCCAGATAGGCGGGCCTGCCGTCGGCCTCGGCGTGCAGGGTCACATCGGCGGTGAGCAGGTCCCCGAGCGCGGAGACCTCGGGCAGGTGCTGTGCCGCTGACTCGGCGATCAGGGCGATGCCGAGGGGGTTGCCGCCGGTCAGCCGGTGTGTGGCGTGCGGGAGTTGGGGCGGGGTGGCGAGGTCGGCGCAGACGGCCCCGACGATGTGCAGGGTGTCGTCCGGGCTGAGCGGCGGCAGCGCCACCAGCAGCGCCCGGGAGGACGTGGAGCCCGGGTCCGGCGCCCAGTCGCTGCCCCGCGCGACCTCGGGCAGCGTCCGCCGCAGGGCGTGGCGCAGCGCGGGACGGCCCTCGCCGCGGACGGCGGCGACGAACGCCACCTGGTCGGCGACACCGTCGGTGCGGTCGCGCAGTACGGCCTCCACGAGCCCGGGTCCGGGCGCGGTCTGCGCGTTGTCCAGCAGGACCAGGGGCCGCCCCAGCCGCTGCATGCGCGGCAGGACGCCCGCGTAGGCGTCGGTGAGGTCGGCGAGCAGCGCCCGCACCAGGTGCCGTTCGGCGTGCTCGCGGGAGGTCCCGCCGGCCCGGAAGTGCCCGGAGAGCAGGATCAGTCCGCGCCGGGCGTTGTCGCCCGCGTTGGGGTAGTCCCGGTACCAGGCGGAGGCGCGCTGGTTACGGCGGCCGGCGAACCCGTCCGAGATCGACTCCAGGGTCGCCTCCACGGCCGCCGAGAGCAGCGGCCCGGTGCCGGTGGCGGCCGCGACGACCTTGGCGGCCACCCGGCCCGCCCAGCGCCCGGCGAAGCCGCCGATCCACGAGCCGGTCTCGTTCAGCAGCAGGATCCGCTGCACCTCGCGCCGGATGCGCTCGGAGTCGGCGTCCCCCCAGCCCCCGGCCGCGACCGCGACCAGCCCCGACATCAGCCGCGGGAACTGGATCCGCCCCGCCCCGGTCACCGCGACGGCGAGCTGCTCGGCGATCACCAGCAGCGCCTGCGACACCGGCGACCACGCCTCGGCCGGCCGCCCGGACGGCGGTCCCGCGAACTCGGGGTCCTCGCAGTCGATCAGGGCGACCGGGGTGTGCCCCCGGTAGGCGTCCCGGAGTTCACCGAGCACGGCGCTCTTGCCGAGGCCGCGGGCGCCGGACAGCACCACGAACGGGGGTTCGCGGGGATGCTCGTAGGGGCTGACCCGGTGCTGGTGGGGGCGCAGGCCCACCAGGCGCGGGGCGAGCCCGGCCGGATCGGTGTCGAACAGCGCTCCGCGCCCGTGCAACCGTCTTCCCACCGCATCTCCCCCCGGAGCGGTTGTGGTCGATCCGTCGGTGCCGCACCTGCTGCTGTACACGCGTGAGATGTATCAACACCAGCGTAGGGAGGGGGAGTTGGTTCGGACTAGATCGCGTGGTGTCCGTTGGGTTACGAAACCGTCCCACCGTCAGTCGACGGTGATCGAGTCCAGCTTGTGCCGCAGATACACATGCGAGTCGACGGGCGGGTGGGCCACCCGGCCGACCGGCGCAGGCACCGACTCCACCAGCGTGCCCGGGGTGCACTCGCCGAAGTACACCAGGGACATCAGCTCCTCGGCGGGCGCGTCGGCGGGCGGCGGCAGCACCCGGTGCCGGCCCGAACGCCACCGGTCGCCCGTCCAACGGGCCATCAGATCACCGATGTTGATGGTGAACGCGGCCGGGTCGTACGGCGCGTCCTGCCAGCCGCCGTCGTCGGTGTGGACCTGGAGCCCGCCCCTTCCGGCCTCCCGGTCGAGGACGGTGACGGTCCCGAAGTCGGTGTGCGGCCCGATCCGGAACTGACCGGGCTCGGGCGCCCCGACCACCTCGACGCCCGGATACCAGTTGATGTTGAAGCCGTACGTCGGGTGGTCCATGTGCCGGGCGAAGAAGTCGGGTTCGAGCCCGAGGGCCTCGCCGAGCAGGGCCAGCAGCTCCTTCTCCAGCGCGGCCATCCGCGCCAGGTACTCCTCGCACAGCGGCCGCAGTCCGGGCACCTCCCGCGGCCACACGTTGGGCGCGTACCACTCGGCATTGACGGCCGGGTCCTCGAAGGGCTCGTGGGTGGCGAAGGTCAGGGACTCCTTCAGGTCCGGCGGCGTCTCGGTGCCCTCCGCGTAGCCGTTGGCCTCCGTACCGGGCCCGAGCCAGCCGCGCCCGCCGACCCGGGCCGCGTAGGCCGCCTTCGCCTCGGCGGGCAGCAGGAAGAACTCCCGCGCGGCCCGACGGATCCCGGCCCGCAGGGCGGGGTCGACCCCGTGCCCGGTGACCAGCAGGAACCCGGCCCGCTGAAGGGCCTCGTCCACGGTCGCGGCGATCCGGGCACGGACCTCCGGACCACCGCCCCGCCAGGGCCGCAGATCGACGGTGGGGATGGGGATACGGGATTCACTCACCGATGTCCTCGTTCCACAACTCGGGCTTTTCCTTGATGAACTCACTCATCAGCCGTACGCACTCGGGATCGTCGAGCAGCAGGATCTCCACGCCGTGCCCGGCCAGCCAGTCGTGCCCGCCGTGAAAGGTCTCCGCCTCCCCGATCACGACCCGGGAGATGCCGAACTGCCGTACCAGCCCGGAGCAGTACCAGCAGGGCGAGAGGGTGGTCACCATCGTGGTCCCGCGGTACGAGCGCTGCCGTCCCGCCGCCCGGAACGCGGCCGTCTCCGCGTGCGTCGAGGGGTCGCCGTCCTGGACGCGCCGGTTGTGCCCGCGGCCGAGCAGGGTGCCGTCGGCGCCGTAGAGCGCGGCGCCGATCGGGATGCCGCCCTCGGCGAGCCCGGCGCGGGCCTCCGCCACGGCGGTGGCGAGCCAGCTGCGTGCCTGTGCCTGATCCATGGGTCCACTCTGCCCGGCTGAGCACCCGAGCGCGCGTTTCTGAGTACAAGTGCTCAGGGCACGGCGGCGCCCGCCGACCAGAGTTGGGGGCACACGAACCCCACACGGTTCACCCTCTGAACAGGAGACGATCATGCCCAGCTCCCGCCGCCTCCAGGTGCTCGGCCTCGCCCTCACCGGCGCGCTCGCGGCCGTGACGCTCACCGCCTGCTCCGGCCTGGAGTACCGGGAGTACGTCTGCAACGACGGCGAGTACCCGGTCCTCCAGGTGAACGGCACCGGCTCGGCCTGCCAGCAGGACGGCACCGAGCCGCCCGCGGGCTACGCCCGCCACCCCGAGGGCAAGGTCCCGGAGCAGGTGGACGACAAGTGGGACGTCTACTGGCGCACCCACACCCTCGACGAGAACGGCCGCATCATCGACGCCCCCTGACCGAACGAATCCGACGCCCGCCACGTCGAAGGGTCATGGACGAACGCGAGAAGGGGGGCGCCCCTCCAGGGGCGCGGGGAACTGCGCGACCGGCCCGCACCCGGGCCAGGTCCTTGAGGGGCGCGGGGAACTGCGCGACCGGCCCCCACCGGCCCGCACCCGGGCCAGGTCCTTGAGGGGCGCGGGGAACTGCGCGACCAGCCCCGCCGGCCCGCACTCGACCCGACCTGCCCCGACCCGACCCCGGACCAGGAGTGACGTGATGAAGAGCCGTATTCGGATCGCCGGCGCAGCCGTCGCCACCGTGCTGGTCGTCACCGGCGCAACGCTGTGGATCGAGGAGTCGGAGACCGGGCACACCGACGGAGGTCTCGGCGCCGAGGTCCGGCCGGAGGCCAAGGAGTGCGTGGGCAGCCGCCCCGCCCCGTCCGCCTCGGCGGCCGACACCCCCGAGGACAGCACCCCAAGCACCCCGCTCAACCGGCTGATCACGCACATCAACTCGCTCGCCGGGGAGCGGCACGCGGAGGTCTTCACGGGCCTGTCCGCCGACGAGGACGCGGCCACCGCCGACCTCTACTCCCCGCCGCCTCAGGACTCGTCGCGCTTCTTGGGCTCGTCGTCCTCGTCCTTGGGGTCCAGGGACTTCAGGAAGTCGGGGTTGTCGTCGGGGGCGACCCACTGCCGGGAGCGGTTGGCGCGCACGCCCGACCAGCCCTCCGCGGCGGGGGCCCGGCGCTTGCCGGCGATCAGCCAGGACAGCGAGCCGACCATCGGGAACAGCAGCACGAGGATCGCCCAGAGGGGCTTCGGCATGTGCCGGATGTCCTCGTCCTTCGTGCTGATGCAGTCGATGAACGCGTAGATGCTCAGCGCCAGCGGTACCAGGAACATCAGCACCCGGAGCATGGGGTCCCTCCCGCGGGATGGTGGTCGGGGCGCGATCACGGGCCCCAGGTACAGGGCCAGGGTAGCCGCTCGGGGATACTTGACCGCATGGCTTACGACGATCTTCGTTCCCTGCTCAGGGCACTGGAACGCGAAGGCGACCTCAAGCGCGTCAAGGCTGAGGTCGATCCGTATCTGGAGGTCGGGGAGATCGTCGACCGGGTGCAGAAAGCGGGTGGCCCGGCACTGCTCTTCGAGAACGTGAAGGGCTCCGCGATGCCCCTCGCGATGAACGTCTTCGGCACCGACCGGCGGCTGCTGAAGGCGCTCGGCCTGAAGTCGTACGCGGAGATCTCCGAGCGGATCGGCGGGCTGCTCAAGCCCGAGCTGCCGCACGGGTTCGTCGGCGTGCGCGAGGCGTTCGGCAAGCTCGGCGCGATGACCCACGTACCGCCGAAGAAGGTGAAGGACGGGCCGGTGCAGGAGGTCGTCCTGACCGGGGACGACGTCGACCTGGACGCGCTGCCCGCCCTGTTCACCTGGCCCAAGGACGGCGGCTCCTTCTTCAACCTGGGGCTGACCCACACCAAGGACCCCGAGACCGGGGTGCGCAACCTCGGCCTCTACCGGCTCCAGCGCCACGACAAGCGCACCATCGGGATGCACTGGCAGATCCACAAGGACAGCCGCAACCACTACCAGGTCGCCGCCCGGCGCGGGGAGCGCCTGCCCGTCGCCATCGCCTTCGGCTGCCCGCCCGCCGTCAGCTACGCCTCCACCGCCCCGCTCCCCGGCGACATCGACGAGTACCTCTTCGCCGGGTTCCTCGCGGGCAAGCGGATCGAGATGGTCGACTGCAAGACGGTCCCGCTCCAGGTCCCGGCGCAGGCCGAGGTCGTGATCGAGGGCTGGCTGGAGCCCGGCGAGATGCTGCCGGAGGGCCCCTTCGGAGACCACACCGGCTTCTACACCCCGCAGGAACCGTTCCCCGCGCTGAAGATCGACTGCGTGACGATGCGGAAGCGTCCGCTGCTCCAGTCGATCGTGGTGGGACGGCCCCCGACCGAGGACGGCCCGCTCGGCCGCGCCACGGAACGGTTCTTCCTGCCCCTGCTGAAGATCATCGTTCCGGACATCGTGGACTACCACCTGCCCGAGGCCGGCGGCTTCCACAACTGCGCGATCGTCTCGATCGACAAGAAGTACCCCAAGCACGCCCAGAAGGTGATGCACGCGATCTGGGGCGCGCACATGATGTCCCTGACCAAGCTGATCGTGGTCGTCGACTCCGACTGCGACGTCCACGACCTGCACGAGGTCGCCTGGCGGGCGCTGGGCAACACCGACTACGCCCGAGACCTCAGCATCGTCGAGGGCCCCGTCGACCACCTCGACCACGCCTCCTACCAGCAGTTCTGGGGCGGCAAGGCGGGCATCGACGCGACGAAGAAGTGGCCCGAGGAGGGCTACACCCGCGACGGCGGCTGGCCCGACATGGTGGAGTCGGACCCCGAGACGGCGGCGAAGGTCGACCGCCGCTGGAAGGAGTACGGCCTGTGAGCTCGGCTTCCGCAGCGCTCCCGCAGCCGGGACGCACCAAGGCGTTCCTGCGCCTGGTGATGATCGAGCACTCGGTCTTCGCGCTGCCCTTCGCCTACATCGCCGCCCTCACCGCGATGTTCCAGGCGGACGGGAACATCCACTGGGGGGAGCTGCTCCTGGTCACCGTCTGCATGGTGGGTCTGCGGACCTTCGCCATGGCGGTGAACCGGATCATCGACCGGGAGATCGACGCCCGCAACCCCCGCACGGCCCAGCGCGAGCTGGTCACCGGCGCGATGTCGGTGAAGCACGCCTGGACGGGCGCGCTGATCGCACTGGTGATCTTCCTGGGCTCGGCGGCGCTGCTCAACCCGCTCTGCCTGGCCCTCGCCCCCGTCGCGGTGATCCCGATGGTGGTCTACCCCTACGGCAAGCGGTTCACGAACTTCCCGCAGGCCATCCTGGGTCTCGCCCAGGCCATGGGCCCGATCGGCGCCTGGCTCGCGGTCACCGGCGCCTGGTCCTGGGACGCGGTCGTCCTCGGCCTCGCCGTAGGCATCTGGATCGGCGGCTTCGACCTGATCTACGCCTGCCAGGACGTCGAGACCGACCGGGAGACCGGTGTCATGTCGGTCCCGGCCCGCTTCGGCATCCCCGCCGCCATCCGGTCGGCCCGGGTCTGTCACGCCCTCACCACGGCCCTGTTCGTCTGGTACGCGGTCCTCACCGACGCGGGCGGGTTCTTCTGGCTGGGCCTGATGATCGTGGCCGGCGCCTTCGTCTACGAGCACAACATCGTCCGCCCGCACGACCTGTCCCGCCTCAACCGGGCGTTCTTCAGCGTCAACGGGTTCATCGGCATCGCCCTGTTCGTCTGCGCGCTGCTGGACCTCCTGGTGCGGGGGCTGACCGTCTGACCGTCACGTCCACCGGTACGCTCAAGATGTGAACGCAGGAGAAACGCGGCGCGTGCCTTGGATCGTGGGGGTGTCCGGAGCTTCCGGTACGCCGTACGCGGCCGCTGTGCTGCGCGCCCTGCTGGCGGCGGGCGAGAGTGTCGACCTGGTGGTGAGCAGGGCCTCGCGGCTCACGCTCCTCGACGAGACAGGGATCGCCTTCCGGGACGCGCACTGGGCGGACGACCTGCGGGAATGGCTGGCCCGCGGCGCCGACGGCAAGCCGGGCACCTTCGACGCGGACATCGCCGGGGTGCGGTACTGGGGCGCCGGTGACCTGGCGGCCGGGCCGTCCTCCGGCTCGTACCCGACCAAGGGCATGCTGATCGTGCCGGCGTCCACGGCGTGTGTCGCGGGCGTCGCGCTGGGACTGTCCAAGGACCTGTTGCAGCGCACCGCGAGCGTGACGCTGAAGGAGGGCCGCAAGCTGGTCGTCGCCGTGCGGGAGACCCCCCTGAACGGCCAGACACTGCGGCACCTGGTCACCCTCGACGACGCGGGCGCGGTGGTCGTACCGGCCTCGCCCGCCTTCTACGCCGGGGCCACCCACATCCAGGACCTGGTGGACTTCGTCGCCGGCCGGGTGCTCGACGCGGCGGGCGTGGAGCACGGGCTGTACCGGCGGTGGAAGGGCGACCTGGGCGGCGCCCGCACCCCGGACGCCGACGGCGGTGCCGGTCCCACCTGAGCATCACGCGGCGGCCGCGGTACTCATCACTTCAGGAACCCATCGACCTCTTCATCGGAAGGCTTCGAATCGCATGGACGCGGTGGACAGGCAGCTCATCCAGGCCCTGAGAGAGAACGGCCGGGCCTCCTACGCGGAGCTGGGGCGCCTCGTCGGCCTGTCGGGACCCAGTGTCACCGACCGCATCAACCGGCTGGAGGCGGCCGGGGTCATCACCGGCTACCGGGCCACCGTCGACTCCGCCTCGCTCGGCCTCGGTGTGATCGCCCTGATCGGCATCTCGCTCTCCGACGCCGCCGACCACGAGGACGTGGCCGCCCGGCTGAAGGACCTCTCGGAGATCGAGGACTGCTGGTTCATCGCCGGCGACGACTCGTACATGCTGAAGGTGCGGGCACCCGACGTCGACGGTCTGGAGAAGACCATCCGCCGGCTGAGCGGCACCAAGGGTGTCTCCCGGACCCGTACGACGATCGTGCTCTCCACGAAGTGGGAGAACCGCGTGGGCGCGCTGCCCGACGAGGTGTGACCAGGGCCGGTAGTACGGTTGACGAGCTGTCTACGAGATGTCTGAGAGAGGGATGACCATGGACGTCGGGCTCAAGCGCGAGCTGGAGCAGAAGGTCCGTTCCGGTGAGCGGCTGACCCGCGAGGACGGCATCGCGCTGTACGAGTCGGACGACCTGGCCTGGCTCGGCGGACTGGCGCACGAGGTGCGGACCCGCAAGAACGGCGACGTGGTCCACTTCAACGTCAACCGGCACCTCAACATGACCAACGTGTGCACGGCGTCCTGCGCCTACTGCTCCTTCCAGCGCAAGCCGGGCGAGAAGGACGCGTACACGATGCGCATTGAGGAGGCGGTGAAGCTCGCCAAGGCGATGGAGTCGGAGCACCTCACCGAGCTGCACATCGTCAACGGCCTGCACCCGAACCTGCCGTGGCGCTACTACCCGCGTTCGCTGCGGGAGCTGAAGGCGGCCCTGCCGGACGTCTCCCTGAAGGCGTTCACGGCGACGGAGATCCACCACTTCGAGACGATCTCCGGTCTCTCGGCCTCCGAGATCCTCGACGAGCTGATCGACGCGGGTCTGGAGTCGCTGACCGGCGGCGGCGCGGAGATCTTCGACTGGGAGGTCCGGCAGCACATCGTGGACCACCGCACCCACTGGGAGGACTGGTCCCGGATCCACCGCCTCGCGCACGAGAAGGGTCTGAAGACCCCGTGCACGATGCTCTACGGCCACATCGAGGAGCCCCGGCACCGGGTCGACCACGTGCTGCGGCTGCGTGAGCTCCAGGACGAGACGAACGGCTTCCAGGTCTTCATCCCGCTGCGCTACCAGCACGACTTCGTGGACGTGCAGGACGGCAAGGTGCGCAACCGGCTCCAGGCGCGGACGCAGATGGCGACGGGGGCGGAGGCGCTGAAGACCTTCGCGGTCTCGCGGCTGCTCTTCGACAACGTGCCGCACGTCAAGGTGTTCTGGGTGATGCACGGTGTGCAGACGGCGCAGCTCGCGCTTCAGCACGGTGCGGACGACATGGACGGGTCGGTCGTCGAGTACAAGATCACGCACGACGCGGACAACTACGGCACGCCGAACAAGCTGACGCGTGAGGATCTGCTGGACCTCATCCGCGACGCGGGCTTCCGTCCCGTGGAACGGAACACGCGCTACGAGATCATCCGCGAGTACGAGGGCCCCGACGCGGCGCGTCGCGAGTCCCCCCAGCCGATGAGGCTCTGACGCCGCGCCTCACCTGCGGCCCGGTGGGGGCTCGTCGCGCAGTTCCCCGCGCCCCCAAAAAAACGAACGGTCGCACGTCGGCTGCGGGCCGGCGGTGGCCGATCGCGCAGTTCCCCGCGCCCCTAAAAACAAGCGCCCGCACCCGGGGGCTCTTTTAGGGGCGCGGGGAACTGCGCGACGAGCCACCACCGGCCCGCAGCCGGGCTTCTCAGGGGCGCGGGGAACTGCGCGATCGGCCACATTCCGCCCGCACCCGGCGATGTAAGGGCTACCATGCAGATGTGGCCCTTACCTTTACTCTCGACCCCGTCGTGGATCCGGCCCTCAGGGACGGCGTCCTCGGACTGTGGGCGGACGTGTCCAACGCCGGCGGCTCCGTCGGATTCGTACCCCCCGTCACCCCCGAAGCGATCCGCCCGGAACTGCTGAAGCACCTCACCGCCATGACCGAGGGACGAACCCGCCTCCTCGTGGGCCACGACGAGGACGGCCAGGTCGCCGCCACCGCCTTCCTCACCTTCAACACCCACCGCCTGATGACCCACTGGGTCTGGCTGTACACGGTGATGGTGCACCCCCGCCACCAGGGCCGCGGCTACGGCCGCGACCTGATGAGCGCCGCCGCCGAGGCCGCCCGCCGCTTCGACGGCATCGAGGCCATCCGCCTCACCTGCCGCGGCGGCCAGGGCCTGGAGAACTTCTACGGCTCCTGCGGCTACAAGGAGGTCGGCCGCATCCCGGACGCCATCCGCGTAGCCCCCGGCGACGACCGCGACGACGTCATCATGCTGCTCCCGCTCGACTGAGCCCCCGAGTGGGCCCCCGACTGGGCCCCCGGCAGAGCCCTCGGCAGAGCCCCGCCCCCAAGATCGTGCACCCGGCATGCTTCACTGGATGCCGCCCCTTTTGGAATCGGAAGACTGGATTGAGATGCTCCGCTACACGCTGATGCGCCTCGGGATCTTCGTGGGCTGCCTCGTGGTCGTCTGGGGCCTCGTCTACTCCGGTCTCGCCCCGCGCGGCCTCGGCGACTCCAACGGCATGTGGATCGTGCTGCTCGCCCTGCTGATCTCCGCCCCGATCAGCTTCGTCGCGCTGCGCAAGGAGCGCGACCGCGCCTCCGTGCGGATCGTCGAGCGGGTCGACCGGGCGAAGGCCAACCTGGAGGCGAACCGCAGCCAGGAGGACGTCGCCGACGACTCCGCACGGGCGCAGGGGCAGACGTCCTAGTCTTGCCCCCATGGGTGCAGTGAAGACCAAGCGGATGCCGCGCGCGGTCCGTGAACAGCAGATGCTGGACGCCGCCGTGCGGACCTTCGGCAGACGTGGCTACATGGCCGCCTCGATGGACGAGATCGCCGAACTCGCCGGTGTCTCCAAGCCGTTGGTCTACCTGTACCTGAACTCCAAGGAAGACCTCTTCACCGCCTGCATCCGCCGCGAGGCCCAGGCGCTGACCGCGGCCGTGCGCTCCGGAGTCTCCACCGACGCGCCCGCCGACCGCCAACTCTGGGACGGTCTGCGGGCGTTCTTCACGCACACCGCGCAGAACCCGGACGGCTGGTCCGTCCTGCATCTCCAGGCCCGCACCCACGGCGACGTGTTCGCCGCCGAGGTGACCGTGATGCGCGAGGACATCGCCGGGTTCGTCACCCAGTTGATCCTCGCCGCGGCCCGCGACGCCGTTCCCCAGCCGGGACTGCGTTCCTGCGCGGGAACCCCGGAGGGCCCCGGCCTCGCCGAGCAGGACGCCGCCGGTCTCGCCGAGGCCCTCGTGGGCGCCGCCGAGTCGCTCGCCGACTGGGCCAACGCCACCCCCGGGGTCACCGCCCGCCAGGCCGCCGCGACCCTGATGAACTTCGCCTGGGCCGGCCTGGGCAACCTGATGGACGGCCGCCCCTGGACCGCCCCCGAGGAACCTCAGGCCGGATAGACCCCGCCCCGCACATGCGCCCGGCCGCCGTCCGGCCCGCGCAGCTCGAACCGCTCGCCGAGCGCCGCGTACGTCACCGTGCCGGGCAGCGGAAGCGGTGCCCGGAACTCGGCCCGCACCCGGGCCGCGTCCGGCACCCCGTGGGCGGCGAGGCACCGCGCGACCGTCCACATGCCGTGCGCGATGGCCCGGGGAAAGCCGAACAGCCGGGCGGTGAACGGGTGGAGGTGGATCGGGTTGCGGTCCCCGGAGACCGCCGCGTACCGCCGCCCCAGGTCCCCGCCCAGCCGCCACTCGGCGACCGCGGGCAGCGGCTCGGGCAGCGGCTCGGGCTCGTCCGGCGCAGCCGCAACGGCCCCGGGTGCCGCGGTCCGGTGCCGGGCCAGATACGTGCTCGTCGACTCCCACACCACCTCCGAGTCCGCCCGCGCCTCCGTGACGACGGACGCCTCCGTGCCCCGCCGGTGCGGTGCCAGCCCGGCCACGCGCACGGAGAGGTCGAAGGAACCGGTCGCCGGGATCGGCCGCCACCGGGTGATGCCGATCGAGGTGTGCACCAGCCCCAGCAGCGGCAGCGGGAAGTCCCGTCCGCTCATCAGCCGCATGGCCAGCGGGAACCCCAGCACATGCGGATAGGTGACGGGCAGCGCGTCCTGGCCGGTGGGGAAGCCGCACATCCGCTCGTAGGCGGCGAGCCGCGCCAGGTCCACGCGGAGTCCGGGCAGGGTCAGCGGCGCGCGGGGGAAGTCGGCCTCGGCGTGCGGTCGCTTGAACGGGGAGAGCAGGGCGCCACGGGCGAACACCGGTCCGAGGGACGGGGGTTGGGTCAGCTCGGTCATCTGGTGTCTCCCTACTCCTCCAATTGCTTACTCCGCAGTAAGGTTACCGGAGGTAAGCGTGCGCGCACGACGCGAACCTGAATGACCCTCGGGTTACCCCCGAGGTTGCACAGCCCCACCTCCCGACCCTCTCCGAACACGCACAGCCTCCACACGTGAGCCCCGTACGATCCCCTCTCTAACCGGCGGTAACCCCTTTCCCGCACTCGGGGAGCCGTCCGTGATCGCCGCGCCAGGAGCCGCCCCCGTGTCCACGTCACTGCCGTCCTTCGCCGCGTCCGCCGCCTTCGACGACGCTCCCGCGCCCGTGCTCGTGCAGCCCGAGACCCGACGGCTGGACGGAGCCGTCCGGGAGGCGTTCGTCCCGCCGTTCGCCCCGCCCGTCTCCCACGGCTCGCTCGGCGACCTGCCCTTCGACAACGCCGTCGCCGTCCCGGACAAGGTGCTCCTCAGCCGCCGCGCGGAGCAGGGCCGTTGGACGGACGTCACGGCGGTCCGGTTCGCCGAGGAGGTGCTCGCGGTGGCCAAGGGGCTCATCGCCGAGGGCCTCATGCCGGGCGACCGGATCGCGGTCATGGCCCGGACGACGTACGAGTGGACGCTCCTCGACTTCGCCGCCTGGGCCGCCGGTCTGGTGACCGTCCCCGTCTACCCGACCTCCTCCGTCTTCCAGACCCGCTGGATCCTCCAGGACTCCGGCGCCGTCGCCCTGGTCACCGAGACGGTCGCGCAGGCCGCCGCCCTCGGCCCCGAGCGCGAACGCCTCCCCGACCTCCACCACCTGTGGGTCATGGAGAAGGGCCATGTGGAGCACCTCGCGGAGGCCGGCACCCAACTCCCGGACCAGGAGGTCGAGATCCGCCGAGGGATGCTCGGCCCGGACACCCTCGCCACCCTGATCTACACCTCCGGCACCACCGGCCGCCCCAAGGGCTGCGCCCTCACCCACGGCAACTTCTTCGCCGAGGTCGACAACGCCATCGAGCTGCTCTACCCCGTCTTCAAGTCCCGCACCAGCGAGGAGGTCTCCGTCCTCCTCTTCCTGCCGATGTCCCACGTCTTCGGCCGGATGGTCGCGGTGGCCTGCGTGCGGGCCCGGGTCCGGCTCGGCCACGCGCCCAGCCTCCAGGCCGAGGACCTCCTCTCCGACCTCGCGGCCTTCCGCCCCACCTGCCTGCTCGCCATCCCCTACATGCTGGAGAAGGTCTACAACTCCGCCCGCGCCAAGGCGGAGGAGGGCGGCCGGCTGACCATGTTCGACCGGGCCGCCGCCATCGCCGGACGCTACGGCGAGGCCGTCGAGGCCAAGCAGCACGGCACCGGTTCCGGCCCCGGCCGCGCCCTGGCCATGGCCCGCGCCTTCTACGACCCGCTCGTCTACCGGCGGCTGCGCAACGCCATGGGCGGCCGCGTCCGCTACATCATCTGCGGCGGCTCCCCGCTCGGCCGTCGCCTCGCCGCCTTCTACGCGGGCGCGGGCATCGAGGTCTACGAGGGCTACGGCCTCACCGAGACCACCGCCGCCGCCACCGTCACCCCGCCCCTCAAACCCCGTCTCGGCACGGTCGGTTGGCCGCTGCCCGGCACCCGGGTCCGGATCGCAGCGGACGGCGAGGTCCTGATCTCCGGCGAGCAGGTGCTGCGCGGCTACTGGGACCCGGCGGCCGGGGGAGTGGTCCCCGCCGCCGTCGACGGCTGGCTGCACACCGGCGACATCGGCGAACTCGACGACGAGGGCTACCTCAGCATCACCGGCCGCAAGAAGGAACTGCTCATCACCGCCGGGGGCAAGAGCGTCGCCCCCGCCCCGATGGAGAACTGGCTGCGCTCGCACCCCCTGATCTCCCAGGCCCTCGTCCTCGGCGACCGCCGCCCCTACGTCAGCGCCCTGATCACCCTCGACATGGAGGGCGTCAGCCACTGGCGCCGCATGAACGGCCGCCACCCGGTCCCGGCGGAACTCCTGCTGGACGACGACGACTTGATGGCCATCCTCCAGCGCGCGGTGGACGAGGCGAACAAGCTGGTCTCCCGCCCCGAGTCGATCCGCAGGTTCGCCGTCCTACCGGTCGACTTCACGGAGGCGGACGGCCATCTCACCCCGTCCATGAAGCTGCGCAGGGAGCAGATCATGACGGACTTCGCCGAGGAGATAGAGGCGCTGTACGCCGGCTGATCACGGGTTCGAATCGGCGTACAACCTTCCCCCACCCTCGTGGGTCTCCTCGTCGCCAGTCACAGATCATCGCAGGAGACGCATGTTCACGCGCAGCACCGTTCGCCTGGCGCTGGCCACGGCCACGGCCGCCTCCCTCACCGGCGGACTGCTCACCCTCTCCGTGGGCGCCGCCCACGCGGCCACCCCGGCGAAGTACGCCGACGACTTCAACGGC
Source organism: Streptomyces sp. NPDC048002 (assembly GCF_040653275.1). Taxonomy (NCBI): domain Bacteria; kingdom Bacillati; phylum Actinomycetota; class Actinomycetes; order Kitasatosporales; family Streptomycetaceae; genus Streptomyces; species Streptomyces sp. NPDC048002. The sequence continues at coordinate 49,985 of NZ_JBEZNL010000033.1, forward strand.
GACGGCTACCGCGACTTCGCCGCCGCGGGCTTCGGCCAGTTCACGGTGACCTACGGCACGTCCAAGGGTCCCGGCACCACCAGCAAGACCTTCACCCAGGCCACCGCCGGCATCCCCGGCACGGCCGGTGACGCGGGCGGCTACGCCGACGCCTTCGGCGAGGACGTCGCCGCCGCCGACTTCAACCGCGACGGCTACGCCGACCTCGCCGTGGCCGACTTCACCGAGAAGGTCAGCGGCAAGGTCAGCGCGGGCGCCGTCACCATCGTGTGGGGCTCGAAGTCCGGCCTCACCGGCACGGGCGCCCTCCGCCTCAAGATCACCGCCAGCTCCCACCGCGGCTTCGGCAAGCAGATCGAGGCCGGCGACTTCAACGGCGACGGCAAGGCCGACCTCGCGGTCGCCGACGCCATCGACGGCGTCCGCATCTACCGCGGCGGCTTCTCCAAGTCCGGTACGACGGGCTCGGTCACCAAGCACGTCCCGAACTCCCTGCTCGCCCCCGCGGGCCTGGTCGCCGGCAAGGTCACCAAGGACGGCGCGACCGACCTGTTCCTGCTCGGGCAGGGCTACCGCGACGACAAGTTCACCTCGGAGGCCTGGTTCCTCCGCGGCGGCTCCACGATCAAGCCGGGCAAGGTCACCGTCTACAACAGCAACGGCTACGACGAGCCGACCGGTGTCGTCGCCGACTTCAACAAGGACGGCTACGGGGACCTCGCGGTCGGCGACTCGGCGTACAACAGGTTCGCCGGTTCGGTCGTCGTCTGGCGGGGCGGAAGCACCGGCCCGACCACGAAGTACCGCGTCACGCAGTCCACTTCGGGCGTGGCCACGGCCGCCGTGAAGGGCGAGGGCTTCGGCCGCACCGTCTCCGCCGGTGACACCAACGGCGACGGCTACGCCGACCTCGCGGTCGGCGTCCCGTGGGAGACGGTCAACTCCGTGGAGAACGCGGGCGGCGCCCACGTCCTGCGCGGCTCCAAGTCCGGCCTCACCGGCACCAACTCGCAGTGGTTCACGCGCGCCACGGCGGGCGTCCCCGGCAGCCCGACCGACTTCGGTACCTTCGGCACCCTGGTCCGCCTCCGCGACATCGACCGGGACGGGGACAAGGACCTGGTGGTCTCACCGGACTGGTACGGGCCGAGCGTGCTGCTGCCGGGCACGGGGTCCCGGATCACCGGAACCGGCGCTCAGGAAGTGAACCTCGTGGCGTCGTTCAGGGAGTAACCCGAGGCGAGGAAGGCAGCCCAGGCGGCGGGGGCGAGCGTGACGTGGCCTCCGGCGGGGTTCTTGGAATCACGGAGGTGGATGTGCGTGGGGGTCTTGGCGACCTCCACGCACTGGCCGCCCTCGCCGCTGCTGTACGTGGACTTGCGCCAGGTGTAGGCGACTTCGAGGCATTCACCGCCCTCGCCGCTGCTGTAGCTGGACTTGAACCAGGTGAGCTGCTCTGCGTTCATAGCTCCTCCAGCTTCTGCTCGATCAACTTGCGCGTCTCCGAAGGGGAGAGCGCCATCGCCCGCATGATCCCATAGCGGTCGGCGATCTTACGGACGTCCTCGGGATCGGTGATCAGCCGAGGAAAGCCCTGGGCTTCGGTGTAAGCCACCTGGCCGTGCCCCTTGGGGACCAACAAGTTGAACGCGCTGTCCAGGTTGGGATGTTCCTGTCGCCGAGTCGGCATGACCTGAATCTCGACGTTCCTCATGCCACCGAAGCGGAGCAGGTTCGCCAACTGGTTCTTGAAGATGTCAGGCCCACCGATCGGCCGGTCAAGCAGTACCTCTTCGAGTACGTAGCTCACGATGGGTGGCGGCCAACGGTCGAAGACCTGCTGCCTTGAGAGCCGGTCGGCGACTCGTTTCTGGATGGTTTCCTCGCTCAGGAACGGCCGACGCTGGCGAAAGACGGCCTGCGCGTACGGCTCCGTCTGCAACAGCCCAGGCAGCGCCTGATTGGCATAGACGTGCAGCTCGACCGCCTCCGCCTCCAACCCCGCGTAGTCCCGATACCACTCGGGGTGCCTTGTCCGAGCCGTCGACATCGCCTCCCGTACCTCCGGGACGACCTCCCGCAACAGGCCCCCGGCGTCGAGGAGTTCGTCCGCCTTCACCAACAGCTCGGGCTGTGGCGTCCGTACGCCCCGTTCCATCGCGGAGATCGCGTCGGGCCCGTACCCCACCAGCCCCCCGAACTCCTTCTGTGTCAGCCCCTTGCGCTCGCGCAGGACCTTGATCTGCTTGCCGAGTGCGACGAACAACCCCGTCGCGCCCCCGTTCTCGCTCACCCGCATCGCCTCCCGTCCGACGGCTCGCACACCGCACGCTCCGGCGTCGTACAGATACCCAGCGTCGTTGTGTCTCCCCTGGTCAGGGTAGAGAGAACCCGCCACGCTCGGTGAGGTGAACGCCGAAATCATCACCCCCACCGCCGAACTGGCGCAGCGCATCGCGGCCACCCCGAGGGGTGCCCGCGCGGCCCGACATCTCACCCTCCGGCAACTGGCCGCCTGGGGATTCGCCGAGGACGGCGAGGTCAGCGCGGCGGCGCAGCAGATCGTGGCGGAGCTGGCGGCCAATGCCGTGACCCACGGCCGGGTGTCCGGCCGCGCCTTCGAGATGCGTCTGCTGCTGTTCCCGGAGGGCACTCTGCGTATCGAGGTGAGTGACGCGCGGGGCGACCGGAAGCTGCGCTACGTGACGGACCCGGAGGGGGAGGGCGGCCGGGGCCTGATCCTGGTGTCGCTGCTCGCGCGGGCGTGGGGCGTGACGGAACGGACCGTCGGCAAGACGGTGTGGGCGGAGATCGGTACCGGTCGAGCGGTGAACGGCGCTTGACTTCACAAGACCGTCGCGACACATTCCGAGTTCTGACGCATCGTCAGCGATTTGGTTCCCGTGACGCCGGAGCGGCCTGCCATGACCACGAGCCAGTCACCCACCCGCAGACGGGTCCTCACCACCGCGACCGCCGTCGGCGCCGGCCTGGCGCTGGGTCAACAGCGCGCGTCGGCAGCCGACTTACCCCTCCTCGGCACCTACGACGTGGTGGTCGTCGGTGCCGGGGCCGCCGGGATGACCGCCGCTCTGACCGCCGCCCGCCAGGGCATGTCCTGCGTGGTCCTGGAGAAGGCCCCCACCTTCGGCGGTTCGGCGGCACGCTCGGGTGCCGGGATCTGGATCCCCAACAACTCCGTGATCCTCGCCGCGGGTGTCCCGGACACGCCCGCGAAGGCCGCCGCGTACCTCGCGGCGGTGGTCGGGCCCGAGGTGTCCGCCGCCCGGCAGGCCGCGTTCCTGGCCCACGGCCCGGCCATGCTGTCGTACGTCATGGCCCACAGTCCGCTGCGCTTCCGCTGGATGGACGGGTACAGCGACTACTACCCCGAGCTTCCCGGCGGCCTCCCGGGCGGCCGGTCCGTCGAGCCCGACCAGCTCGACGGGAACGTCCTCGGCGCCGAACTGGCCCGGCTGAACCCTCCGTACATGGACGTGCCCGCCGGCATGGTCGTCTTCAGCGCCGACTACAAGTGGCTCGCGCTCGCCGCGGTGAACGCCAGAGGTGCCGCCGTGGCCGCCGCCTGTCTGGCCCGGGGCGCGAAGGCGGCGGCGCTGGGGCAGAAGCCGCTCACCATGGGGCAGTCCCTCGCGGCGGGCCTGCGCGCGGGGCTGGCCTCGGCGGGGGTGCCGGTGTGGCTCTCGACGCCGCTCACCGACCTCCTGGTGGAGGCCGGCGCCGTCACGGGCGCGGTGGTCACCCGCAGCGGCTCCGAACCGGCTCTGGTGCGTGCCCGCAAAGGGGTGATCGTGGGCTCCGGCGGCTTCGAGCACAACGCGGCCATGCGGGCCCGGTACCAGCGCCGGCCGATCGGCACGGAGTGGACGGTGGGCGCGAAAGAGAACACGGGAGACGGCATCCAGGCGGGTGAACGTGCGGGCGGCGCCCTGGACCTGATGGACGACGCCTGGTGGGGCCCGGCGATCCCCCTACCGGGTCAGCCGTACTTCTGTCTCGCCGAGCGCACCCTTCCGGGTGGGCTGCTGGTGAACGGGGCGGGCGCCCGCTTCGTCAACGAGGCGGCGCCGTACAGCGACGTCGTCCACACCATGTACGACCAGAACCCCACGGACCCCGCGATCCCGGCCTGGCTGATCGTCGACCAGAACTACCGCAACCGCTACCTCTTCCGGGACGTGCTGCCCACGCTGCCCTTCCCGGACGGCTGGTACTCCTCGGGCGCCGCCCACAAGGCGTGGACCTGGGACGGCCTGGCGGGGTCGATCGGAGTGCCCCCGGCCGCCCTGCGCGCCACCGTGGACCGCTTCAACTCCCACGCCCTCCGGGGCAGGGACCCCGACCATCACCGAGGCGACAGCGCCTACGACCACTACTACACGGACCCGGCGGTCCTGCCGAACTCCTGTCTTGCCCCGCTCTGGCTGCCGCCGTTCCACGCCTTCCGGATCATGCCCGGTGACCTGGGCACCAAGGGCGGCCTGCGCACGGACCCCCAGGCCCGGGTGCTGCGCCCCGACGGCACGCCCGTGCCCGGCCTGTACGCGGCGGGCAACGCCAGCGCCGCCGTCATGGGCCACAGCTACGCGGGCGCGGGCTCGACCATCGGCCCGGCGATGACGTTCGGCTACATCGCGGCGAAACACCTGGCCGGCACCCTCTGACGGGCCCTGGAGAAGACGGTGCGGGCGGGGATCGGCACGGGACGACGCGGTCCGGCGCGGTCCGGCAGGCGACGCTCCGGACTCGCCATCGCCTGCCGGACCGCAGTCCGTCCCGCCTAGCCGTTGAGGATCCGCTCGACCGAGTTGGCCACCTGACCGGCCTGGATGTCACGCCCCTTCTCGTTGGGGTGGGCGTACCAGGGGAGCTGGCCGTCGAAGAGCTGGGAGGGCTCCACCAGTCCGCCGATGCCCCGGTCGGCGCCGTCACACGCCGTGTTGGTGCCGGTCTGGGCGTAGAGGTCGACGAAGTGGGCGCCGCCCTCGGCGTCGGTGGCCACCTTCTGCATGACGTCGTTCAGCCGCTTCTGGATCCGATCCAGGACCGGCAGGGCGTCCTGCGGGATGTCGACGAACGGCAGCTCCGTCTGGCCCGGAGCCGCCGTCAGGCACTTGGTGGCGTCCTCGGGCACGAGCCGGGGGTAGCCGACCAGGACGCGCTTGGCGTCGGGGGAGAAGTAGCCGATGCGCTCCAGTACGTGCTCCAACTCGGCCCCGACCCGCTCAAACTGCCCGTCCAGCCACGCCTTCCCGTCCCCGGACTCGAAGAACTCGGCGCAGGCGGCGGCCGGTACGTCTCCGTCCACCGGCTCCCCCGGCAGCAGGGCGTGCTCCTGGCCCCGGAGCCTGTCGGAACACTGCTTCATGATGCGGGTGAAGCCCAGCGTGTTCCCGCCCAGGCTGCCCACGGCCAGCTGAGTGTCGAACTTGAGCGCGTTCTGCTGCGGCGGGACCGTCCCGGTGAGCGGCAGCCGTTGCTCCTCCCAGAAGTGGTGCGCGAGGGCGCCTCCGCAGGACACGTCCGACTGGACGTCGAGCGTGATGTCCTTGTCCGCGAGGAGCCGGGTGGCGACGGCGGGGTAGTTCTCCTTCGCCTGGAAGCAGAACGTCCTGTCGCCCTCCTGGACGGGGGCGATGCCGAAGTTGGCGGTGTAGGAGTCGCCGAAGAAGACGGTCGGTACGGGGTCGGCGGCGGGTGCCGCGCCGGCGCTGCCGGCCGGGCCGGCGAGCGCCAGGCAGCTGCCCAGCGCCACGGCCGCGGCGGTCAGCCGCCGGACCATCGGGGATTTCGTCGACCTGTGCATGACCGAAGACATGGATGTGCCCTGTCGTCCGGGCCCCGGGGGAGGAGGCCACCAGTGAGAACACTGCGTGATCATGCATATGCGAAGAGTGATGGTCAAGTGCATATGCCTGGCGGCGCCGGGCGGGCCGGAAAAGGCAGGAGCCCCGTCGCCTTGCGGCGCGGGGCTCCTTGGGTACTGCTCTCAGTTCCGGATCAGAGACGAGGATCGCCTCAGACGGGGGTGACGTTCTCCGCCTGCGGGCCCTTCGGGCCCTGGGTCACGTCGAAGGAGACCTGCTGGTTCTCCTCCAGCGAACGGAAGCCGCTCGCGTTGATCGCGGAGTAGTGGACGAAGACGTCGGGGCCGCCGCCCTCCTGGGCGATGAAGCCAAAGCCCTTTTCGGCGTTGAACCACTTCACGGTTCCGGTAGCCATAAGCCCTCCTTGGGCCCAAAGGGTTGCCCTGCTCCAGAACCTGCAAGTGTGAGAGCAAATGCCGCACTGCATACGTCTGAAAACGACTAGAGCCCGCGGTTACATGCTCCGCAGGCTCTGTACTGCAAGGGAAACCAAACTGCAACTTGCGGCGAGCCTAGCACGCGGGCAGCCGAAAGCAATAGAGGTCAAGATCACGTCACCCGGACGTTTGAAGGGTCGAAATCGCTTGACGTCGGGGCCGGAGTCTGGAGCGTACCCCAAAGGGTCTAGCCTCGCGATGTGGACAATTCTCGCACCCGGCCGCGCGTCGGCCACATCCAGTTCCTGAACTGCCTGCCCCTGTACTGGGGGCTCGCGAGGACGGGCACGCTCCTCGACTTCGAGCTGACGAAGGACACCCCGGAGAAGCTCAGCGAGAAGCTGGTGCAGGGAGACCTCGACATCGGGCCCATCACCCTGGTCGAGTTCCTCAAGAACGCCGACGACCTCGTCGCCTTCCCCGACATCGCTGTCGGCTGCGACGGACCGGTCATGTCGTGCGTGATCGTCTCGCAGGTACCGCTGGACCGGCTGGACGGCGCCCGCGTCGCCCTCGGCTCCACCTCCCGCACCTCGGTGCGCCTGGCCCAGCTGCTGCTCGCCGAGCGCTTCGGCGTACGGCCCGACTACTACACGTGCCCGCCCGACCTCAGCCTGATGATGCAGGAGGCGGACGCGGCCGTACTGATCGGCGACGCCGCCCTGCGCGCCAACCTGCACGAGGGCCCGCGCTACGGCCTCCAGGTGCACGACCTCGGCGCGCTGTGGAAGGAGTGGACCGGCCTGCCCTTCGTCTTCGCCGTATGGGCCGCCCGCCGCGACTATCTGACCCGCGAGCCGGTCATCACCCGCCGGGTCCACCAGGCGTTCCTGGAGTCCCGCAACCTCTCCCTGGAGGAGGTCGGCAAGGTCGCCGAACAGGCGGCCCGCTGGGAGGAGTTCGACGAGGGCGTCCTGGAGCGGTACTTCACCACCCTGGACTTCCGCTTCGGCGGCCCCCAGCTCGAAGCGGTCGCGGAGTTCGCCCGCCGGGTCGGCCCCACGACGGGCTTCCCGGCGGACGTGAAGGTGGACCTGCTCCAGCCGTGAAGGCGTGGCGGCCGGGCGTCAGCCCGGGACGACCACCGTCCGCAGCTCGCCGTCGCCCAGGTGCAGCATGCCCTTGCCGGGCACCGCCTGGCCGCCGACCATGCTCCGGTTGAGCCGGACGCCGATCAGCTCCCCGCTGGAGGACTCCTGCGGGGAGAGCAGGATGCCGCGCCGTGCCTTCTTGGCGTCGACCTGCCAGCCCGAGAAGCCCGAGCAGACGTCCTCCTCGTCCCCGGCGATGACCAGGGCGAGACCGCGCTCCGCACCCCGCGAGACGATCTTCTTCATCTGCTTCTCGGCGTCGCAGTCCTCCAGGATCTCGCCGTCGTCGATGAGCACGACGACGGGGTTCTCCACCGACGGCTCGGCGTCGTCGATCAGCTCCTCGAAGTCGTCCTCGTCGATGTCGTCGCCCGTGTAGACCTTCAGCACGCCCTCCACGCCGTCCAGCGTGCGCAGCGGCGACTGACGGGGAGCGGCCACGACCAGCCGCGCGCCCTGCTTGAGGAAGGACTGCGCGAAGTTCATCAGGACCGTCGAGCGGCCCGACTTCGCCGGGCCGGCGATCACGAACGACGGGACGCCCTGGGAGAGATCGGGGCCGAAGCCGATGATCTCGTCGCCGCCGATACCGGCCAGCGCGAACAGCTTGGAACCCGACAGATCCGGGTCGCGCATCTCCCACGCCTCGTCGAAGGAGATCCGGCTCGGCAGGCTGTCCACCCGGAACGGCCGCCTGGAGCGCGGCACCTCACTGTCCCGTGCCGCGGCCTCCTCGCCGATCGCCCCCAGCGCCGCCGCCTGGCCCTGACCGGTGGTGTCCTCCGCGAGCAGCGCGAACTGCGTCTCGGTACCCGACTCGTTCTTGAAGGCACGGCCCGGCGGGATCTCCTCGGGCACCTTGCGCGCCGGGATGCCCAGCATGGAGAAGTCGCTGCGGTCGGAGAGCCGCAGACCGTACTTCTCCTCCGTGAGCGTCGCGATCCGGCCCACCAGCAGCGTCCGGTCACCGGTCAGGACCAGGTGGATGCCGACGCTCGCGCCCTCGCGCATCATCGTCTGCAACTCGTCGGTCAGCGCGCCGTGGTCGACCTCTCCGAGGGTGGGCACCCAGCCCTCCCACCGGTCGAGCAGCACCACGATGTGCGCCAGCCGCTCCTCCTCGGCGACCGCCGCCCGCTGCTCGCCGATGTCCGCGAAGCCCTTGTCGGCGAGGACGTTCTGCCGGCGGTCCATCTCGCCCTTGAGCCGGTTGACGAGCCGCACCACCCGCTCGGTCTGGTTGCGGCTGACCACCGCGCCGACGTGCGGCAGCCGGGTCAGCGCGTTCAGGGCGCCGTTCCCGCAGTCGATGCCGTACATGTGCACATCGGCGACCGAGTGCGTACGGGCCAGCGAACCGGCGATCGTGCGCAGCAGTTGCGAACGGCCGCTGCGCGGGGCGCCGCCGATCATCAGATGTCCGAAGCCCGCGAAGTCGATGGCGACCGGGCGCCTCGCCTGCGACGCCGGGAGGTCCTCCACGCCGAAGGGCGCCGGGGCCAGCCTGCCCGGCGCGGGCGTGAACGCGGGCGCCGGGACCTCGTCGAGCAGCAGCTGCTCGTCCAGTGCCGGCAGCCACGGGCTGTGCTGCGGCGGGATGCCGAGCGAGCTGTTGGCGTCGCGGATCGTGTCGACCAGCACCTTCAGGTCGGTGATCTCCTCGTCCTCGCGCGACTCGGCCTTGGGCTTCGCCAGCGCCGCCCGCCCGAGGTCCTCCCAGGCCAGCGAACCTACCCACGGCATCAGCACCGCGGGATCGGCGGCACCGGGGCGGCGGCCACCGACGCGGCCGGACTGGAACGGCACGAGCGAGGCATGGCCGAGCCGGACGTACGCCCGGCCCGGGGTGCTCTTGGAGATGTGCCCGGCCTCGGGGGAGTCGATGACGTCCGTCGACTCGCCGCCGTCCGTCACGCGCAGCGCGATACGCAGGTTGGTGTTGGCGCGGATCTCGGGCGAGACGACACCCGAGGGCCGCTGGGTGGCGAGGAGCAGGTGGATGCCGAGGGAACGCCCTCGCTGGGCGATGTTGACGAGGCCGGTGACGAAGTCGGGCAGGTCGCGCACCATCGAGGCGAACTCGTCGATGACGATGAGCAGTCGGGGGACCGGCTGGTGGCTCGGGTCCCGGCGCACCAGATCCTGGTAGTCCTCGATGTCCTTCGCGTCCGCGTTCGCCAGGATGTGCTCCCGTCGGTGCAGTTCGGCACCCAGCGACTCCAGCGCCCGCTCCACCAGGTGGGCGTCGAGGTCGGTCACCATGCCGACCGTGTGCGGCAGATGGACACAGTCCTTGAACGCCGCGCCACCCTTGTAGTCGACGAGGACGAAGGTCATGTTCTCCGGGGTGTTCGCCACGGCCAGCGCCGCGACGATCGTCTGGAGCAGCTCGGACTTACCGGAACCGGTGGTGCCGGCGATCAGTCCGTGCGGACCGTCCTTGCGGATGTCGATACCGAAGGCACCGTCGTAGGACTCGCCAATGACGGCCATCGTCGACTGGCCGCCGGTCCGCCAGCGGGCCACGATCGCGTCGCTGGTCGGCGGTTCCAGTTGGAGCACGTCCAGCAGGCGGCTCGCGCCGGGCAGCGCCGAGTCCTCCGTCTCGCCGCTGATGTCCCGCAGCGAGGACAGCGACCGGGCGAGCCGCAGACACCAGGACGCCGACACGAAGTCCGGCCGTACGTCCTTGCGGCGCTCGGCGCCGGCCTCCTCCACCCGCAGCCGCAGCTTGTCCGGCTCCCGTGCCTGATCGGGCTCGGGCGCGGTCTGGTGCCAGGCCTGGAAGGAGGGGAAACCGCCCTGAGCCGCGGGTTGTTGAGCAGCGGGCCGGTGCGGCTGCCCGTGCCCCTGCCCGTACTCCTCGGTCTTCGGCTCGGCCACCACGTACGCCTGGCACTCGCCCGGCAGGAAGCGTTCCTCCGCGTCCAGGCAGAGCGCGAACATCGACACGGCCGGTCCCTCACGCAGCAGCCGCACCACACCGGGCAGCGAACGCAGCCGCCGTGAGCCGTCCCAGACGACCACGATGTCCGGGTCGGCGAAGCTCGTCCCCTGGGCGCGGTTCTGCTCGGCGGCCTTCTTGCGCGCGTCGAGGATCTGTGTCAGCTCACCGATCCGGGCGCCCACGGTCTCGGCGTCGGTGCCGATGAGGACGTTGATCTCCTGGCCGGTGGACGGCCGGGCGTGCGGAAGCCACCGCACCCAGTCCCAACTGTCCTGCGCCGTCTGCTCACTGAGCACGTAGAACTGCACGTCCATCGGGCTGTGCAGCGCGGCGAACTGGGCGACCGCCCAACGCCCCATGGCCCGCGCGGAGTCCCCGGGGCCGGCCATGCCGACGACACCGAGACCACGCAGGTTCAGCGCGACGGGAGCGTCCTCGATCTTCCAGGTGACCTCGCGCTTGTGGTCGTCCTGCTCGGGGTCGTCGAGGATCACCTCCGAGGGCAACTGGCCGGTGCCGACCCGCAGCAGCAGATGGTCGCGGTCGGTGCGGCGCCGCTCCCAGAGCCGGGTGCGCGGGCCGGTGCCGAGCGACAGCACGGTCGCCGGGTCGGGAATGGCGTGCCGCCGGTCGTCGCGTTCGACGACGAGGGCGTCCTGCGCGTCCTGCTCGATCCGGGCCTTCTGCTCCTCGTACTCCTTGACCTGCTTCGCGTGCGACTTACGGCCGTGCTTCTTGTCGTTGTAGTAGTTCGCGAAGAGCAGGATCGGGCTGAGGCCCGCCATGATCAGGTAGTACCAGCGCCCGAAGACCATCACGGCGACGACGGCGCCGACCAGCGGGGTGAGCGCCATCAGCCAGGGCAGCGGCCGGGCCTCGTACTCGCGCGGCTGGGAGGGCAGCCGGAACCGGGTCTGCCGCTCCGGGGGCCGCAGCCGCGGCGGCCGGTTGTAGTCCAGGCCCACACCGTCCTCGGACCACTTCAGCGCGGCGTTGGGCGGGGTGTAACGGGTCAGCTCTATCAGGGAGTTGCCAAGGGCGAACTGTCCGCCGAAGCGCCAGATGTCCGGGTCGGCGGGGGGCGTCGGCTCCGGGACGGCCGCTGCCTCCGCCTCCGCCTCCTTCTTCCTCTTCCGCCGGCGCTTCTTCTTCTCTTCCTTCTTGTCGTCCTTGGGATTGAGGACGTCGTCGACGGGCGTGCCGTCGAGGAAGACCCCCTCGTGCTCCCCGTGCACCTTGAACCGGCAGGTGCCGTCGGTGGCGACGGAGAGGGTCAGGGCGCGGGCGTCGATCTCGGGGTCGTCGATCCGCAGATGACTGGCGGCACCGCTGCCGATGTCGTACCGCCCGACCCCGAGCCGGTGCACGGACCCCGCGGCCGGCCCGCCCACGATCCGCAGCTCGACCAGCCCGCCCGGCTCACCGGGCAGACACCCGGCGGGATCCTGGAGGCTGACCACCGCGCCTTCCCGCAAAGGGGAGTTGGGCACGGTGGCGGCCGGGTCGACCGCGTACCCGTCGACGTACAGCAGAGGCGCGTTGTTGCCGGGCACCCGCTGCGGCTGCTGCCCGATGGGAATGACCTGCGCGCCGCTGTGCCCGACCTGCTTGGCCAGCTCCTGCGCGATGTCCCCCATCGTGGACTCAGGATCCGCATCGAGTACGACGTCGGCGGTGCCCCCGCCGAACGGGTCGACGACGGTCAGAGTCAGGCGCACGTCTCTTGTCCTCCCCGCTGCCCCCGTGACCGCTTCCACAACGCAGGTCACAGCTGGAAGCGACGATATCCGCTGGGGACGGAGCACGGACAGCGGGAGCGGCGGGCCTTCCCGATGGCAACGCGACCACCACAAGCCTGTTACGAGCTCACGACGCCATGTTCGCAAAGCCGGGATGTGACACCTCAAGTCTCGCAAGTAGGCTGCTGCATCGAGAGCGGACGATCACACCGGATGTCACACGCGAGTTGGGGCGAACCGGTAACTGTCGGTCCGCAAACAGGGAGCCACGGGGGTTGGCCCTGCGGCGTTTTGAAGAGGGAGCAGCTTCATGGCCAAGGACCTTGATGTCACATATCAGGACATGCGGGATGCTGCCAAGCATGTCGTGAAGGAGAAGGAGCGGCTCCAGGAGAAGCTCGACGGCCTGAAGAAGTACATCAACAACCTGGTCGAGTCGGGCTATGTCACCAAGAGCTCCTCCAAGGCGTTCGACGAGAACTTCACGGAGTTCGTGCAGGGTTCGAAGGACACCCTGGACGGCCTCGACGGCATGGGGGACTACCTGACCATGGCCGCCGAGAAGTTCGAGCAGATCGACGACGAGCTGGCCAAGCAGGCTCGGGGCAAGTGAGGTTCGTCGGCTGACGGTTGTCCAGTGGCGCGGCGGCGGCCCGGATCGGGCTCCCGCGCCACTGGGAGCAGCACGGAACGGGCACAACGGGGGGCGTAATGAGTGATCTGGCGGCCGACTACGCGACGCTGAACCGCGTCAGACACAATCTCGACCACATAGCCGAGCTGATGAAGAAGCCGGGCCGGGAGATGGAAGACGTCACCGGCGACGCCATGGGCGTGCCGGAACTCGCGCGGCGCATGGACGACTTCGGCGACGAGTGGTCCTACGGCATCAAGCAGTTGACGAAGTTCTCGGAGAAGGCGTCGAAGGCACTGCTGAAGGTCAAGGAGTCCTTCGAGAAGTTGGACGACGAGCTTGCCGAGGCGAACAGGAACCAGGGCAAGGGCAAGGGGAGCGGGAAGTAGTCGTGGCCGAGGCGATACTGGAGAACTTCCCGGCCCTGGGATTCGTACCCTGCCCCGGTGATCACACCGTGGCCGACGACGTGGCCAGGACGGTCCGCGGGACGGCCAAGGCACTCGTGGAGATCTGCCAGGTTCTGCACGGTACCGGCGTCGGTGACTGGGAGGGGAAGGCCGCGGAGGCCTTCCGGGAGAAGTTCGACGACGAGTTCCGGCCGCGCATGGACGACGCTCGCGACTCCTTCCGTGACGCGGCGACCGCCCTGGAGGACTGGGCGGATTACATGGAGCGCAAGCAGGCGGCCGCCGAACGGCTGGAGGCTCAGGCCGCCACGGTCAACGAGCAACTCGGCAAGGCGTACGACAAGGCCGACAAGCTCAACGGCGCCGACGACAAGGAGAAGGACGCCGAGGACCACAAGGACAAGGTCCAGGACGCCAACCGTGCGGTGAACACCAAGGAACTGGAGCTGGAGGAACTCCGCCGCAAGGGACGCACCATGGCGGGGGACTACCGGGAGTACGGCAAGGAGATAGCCGAGCGCCTGAAGAAGGCCATGGACATCGCTCCGAACGAGCCCGGTATGTGGGACAAGCTGGGGGACGCCATCGCGGACCTCGGCAAGGCGCTGGCCGATCTGCCGGGGCAAGTCGGTGAGGTCCTCTCCGCCGTCGGCGACTGGATCAAGAGCCACGCGGACTGGATCACGGTCGCGGCCTCCGTCATCGGTGTCATCGCCATCTTCTGCCCGGTGCTGGCCCCGCTGGCCATCGGGCTGAGCGCCGTCGCGCTCTTCGCCCACGCGGCGGCGTATGGCGTGAAGGGGCTGTTCCCGCCCACCGGGGCGAACATCGGCAACTGGCTCACCCTGGGCGGCGACGCACTCGGCATGATTCCCGGCGTCGGTGCCGCGAAGGCCGGAATCACGGCCGGTCTCAAGGCCGGCCGGGGCGCCGGCGGTGTCGTCGCGGGCACCAGGGTCGGCATCAGGACCGGGTCCACGGTGGCGAGAAACGCGATGAAGGCGGCGGACCCGGTGGCCGCGGTGATCGACAAACCGATCATGGCGGCCGCCACCAAGCTCGGCGTCTCCCGCGGCGCCGCCCTGACCACCACGGAGGGCGTGCAGGCCGCGGCGCAGCTCGCATGGACGGCGCCCACCGCGATCAACGCCTACGAGACGAGTACCGGTCGCTACGACGCCGCCACCTGGGGAACCGGCGTGGGCAACATCGCCACCGGTGCGGGCGGCGGCAGGTTCGGCGGGCTGGTGGCTGTGGGCAGCGCGGTCGGCCTCGGAGCCTGGGAGCTGACGGACTGATGACCTCGACCGCGACCCCGATCGCCCCCGTCGACGTACCCGACCTCTGGTTCGAGCTGCCGCCGGGATTCATGGAGTTCGACCTGGCCGAGGACTCCGAGGCGCGCGTGCTGCGCATGGCGGACGTGGCGGACGGCCTCTTCGCCGACGCCACTCCGGAGCAGAAGCTCAGCCTCGTGGCGTCGAGCGAGTACATCCTGCAGACGATGATCGCGGCAGGTGCCGAGCACGTGTCGAGCTGCCTGCTCCGCATGCCCGGCGACCAGCTGTCCCAGGGCACGTTCTACGTCATGATCGAGCGCCCGGAAGCCGGTCCGCGGAACCAGGACAGGCAGGGGGCCGCGAAGCGTACGGCGGTCCAGTGGCGGGGGCTGTACCCGGACGCCGAGGTCGGCCTGGTGATGCTGCCGTACGGTATCTCGGCCCTGTGCATCCGCGATCAGGACCTGCTGATTCCCGGCGTGCTCCTCGGGCTGGACGACCCCGTACCCGCCACGGTCCGGCAGGTGCAGTTCTGTCTGCCGCTGAAGACCGGACCAGGGTCGGCCCTCTTCGTCTTCATGACCCAGGACATCGAACACTGGGCCGAGTACCTTGACGTGCTCAGCGGCATCATGAAGTCGGTCTCGGCGGACGAACCGAGCGGAGAGCGTCTTCCGGAGGCCTGGGTACCCCATCGCGGAGGAACGGAGTGACAGGCATGAGCGATGCTGTGCGAGCGGCAGACGACGAGACCGGCCGACGGCGTTCCCGGTCTCCCGTTCTGCTGTCGGTCGGTATCGGCTGCTATGTGCTCGCCGTGATCGCGGGAATGTACGTGCTCGCGGACCACACCGGCCTCGTCGTTCAGATTCCCCTGTGGGCGGTCCACGCGGTTCTGCTCGTCCTGCTGATCCGAAGGCTCGGAGCCAAGGAGTCCAGCACGTACGCGGCGCTGACCGTCGTGATCCTGTCCGCCATGTCGATGGTCGTCGCCGACCTGGCCCGTGACGACCTCACCCTGCAACAGAGGGGCGAGCAGGTCGCCGTCACGGTGGTGAGTGAACGGCTCGATCCGGCCGAGGGCCGTAAGGGCCGCCACTCCTACTACACCCTTGAGCACGAGGACGGGACCCGAGTGCCGGGGCCCGAAATGGAGACGACCTCCGACCTCTACGACGTCGGTCAGGAGCTGACGGTCGTGGAGGACCCGGAAGGCGAACTCCGCCCCAGGACGCCCGGCGAGGCGGATGCCACCGGCGAAGCGCTCGGTTCCGGCGCGCTGGCTCTGGGGGCACTCGGTTCCGTCGCCTGGATGACCTGGCGCGGGTCGGACGCCGCGCGGCGCCGGGACGAGCGTGGGAAGCAGGGGCCCGGGGCGGGAAAGAAGGCGTACAAGGCCGTCGTCGGCGATCACTCCACGCGGGAGGAACAGGAAGAGAAGCTGCGCGAGGCCCTGCGTACCCACCCCGCCGACAGGCGTGGCTACATCAAGGTGCTGCCCGAGGAATACCCGGACCTCACTCACGGCCGTGCCGCCCGGGTCGCCTGGGAGACGGGTCTCAAGGCGGAGGCCGTGGGGAACCGGGGCTCGTGGCGTTTCAAGGAAACGGTGATCGAGGCGGTACCGCATGACTGAGGAGGTGAGGCGGTACCGCATGACTGGGGAGGCGAGACGGTACGCCCCCTCGCGGGGCGCCCCGCCGCACCGGCCTTGCGGGTTCAGCCGGTGGTGCGCGAATTCCGGAGCACGTGCATGTGGAGCTCGCTGCGGAGTTCCTCCGTGTCGACGCGCAGCCAGGATCCGTCCCGGAAACGGATGAGCAGGATCCTGGTCTCGAATTCGCCGGAGAAGGGGTCGACCAGGCTCGCCTCGGCGGCGGGGATACGGGCGACGATCTGCATGTGCTTCTCGCGTCCCGTGCTGACCCGCTGCGGTGGAGCCGCCAGGGCTATGCCGTCCGGGGTCGCCAGAAGCAGTCGCTGAGGGTGGGTGGAGTGGGTGTACCAGCGCAACAGGAACTGCCCGGCACCGCCGTTCCAGTCGCCGTCGAAGACCTTGTCCAGGCCCTGTTCGGCGATCATGGCGTCCCGGCGCTTCTCCGCGTCCTTCTTGGCCCGCCTGCTCTCCTTCTCCTCCTTCGAGTCCAGGGCCCGTTTGATCGCCTCCTCGGCCTTGGACAGCGGGATCAGGATCAGGATCACGGGAAGGAACACCACCCAGAGCACCTTGCCGAGCGCCGTGCCGATCAAGGCCAGCGGGCCCAGTCGGGCGGGGCGCAGGGGTGGGTTGCCGGCGGCCTGGAGGACGTCCGCCGGAGGCTCGGGGATCTTGTCGATCCAGGACCACTCTCCCGCTTCGACCGGGATGCCGAGGCGGTCCGAAAGCACGCGGTGCTTGTCGTTACGTGTCACGTCAGGACTCTCCTCGTCGGCGCTCGGCGGCCCTTGTCGGCCCTTGTCGGCGCTCGTCGGCGCGGAACCGCGTTGGGTCGAGAGCCTAGCTGGCGCTGTATGCCATGAGGAGTGACGGAGTCCGCACAGTGCGGGCTCTCCTCGGAGGCCACCGGTGAAGGCCGCCGAGCAAGTCAGAGAGAGGGATGGCCCGTGGGGGACCACATAAAGGCGGATCTCGCCGCCATCAAGCAGTGTTCGCGCGATCTCACCAAGATTCACGGTGAGTTCGAGCGCAACGGCAATCCTGCGGACGAGTACGGCCCGGCGGTGGGGCACGGTGGTCTCAAGGACGCGTTCGAGGATTTCGGCGACACCTGGAAGAAGACCAGGAAGAAGCTGATGGAGGAACTGGAGGCACTCGCCGAGTACACCAAGACCGCGGCGAAGGCCTACGACGAGATCGACCAGGAACTGGCGAAGGCCATCCGGGAAGCCAAGGCGCAGAGCAAGGGGAAGAAGTGAGCAGGATCGACTCCGACTGGCCGCCGCTGTGGGACGGCGACCCGACCCCCGGCGACCCGGACGAAGTGGCCGAACTCGGCCGCAAATTGCGCAAGATGGCCGAGATGATCGACGAGCAGTCCCGGGTCATCAAGGCCCTGGCCTCGGTCGAGGGCTGGGACAGCGAGGCCGGGAAGGGCTTCCACGAGATAGCCGACGGCACCGGCGACAAACTGAAGAAATCCTTCGAGCGCTACGACGAGGCCGCCAAGGCGGTCGGCGAGAGCGTGCAGGAAGGCACCTCCGACCAGTTCGCCGGAGAGATGCGCCGCGCACAGCGCAAAGCGGACCGGGCGCTCGCCGACTACCGGGAGACCAAGTCGGACTTCGACCTCGCCGACGCCGAGGTCAAGAAGTTCACCGACAAACACCCCCTCGGCGACATTCCCGCCGCCGAGAAGGAGGAGTACGACCGCTGGGTCAAGAAGCGAGCCGAGGCCATGCGGGGCATGGGTGACGCCCGCAGGGCGGTGAAGGACGCGCGGGACATCTACGACGACGCGGGCGACAAGGCGGCCCGGCACATCCGGAACGTCGTTCACCACGACGCGGTCCGCGACCCCGGCGGCTTCATGAACTGGCTCGCGGACTGGGCGGACCTCTTCTCGAACATCTCCGCCGTACTGTCCGTGCTGGCGGTGATCTGCGCCTTCGTCCCGCCGCTCCAGTTCCTGGCACCGATCTTCGCCGCCCTCGCCGTGATCTCCAGCGCGGCGGCCCTCGCCGGCCACGCGTACGACATGACGGCACGAGGCGGGAAGGTCGACTGGATGAAGCTGGGCACCGACGTGCTCGGCGTACTGCCCGGCCTCGGTGCGCTGAAGGGCCTGACGGCACTCAAGGGCCTCAAAGGGGTCTCGGGCCTGTCCAAGCTCAGGATCGGCGGCATGGGCGCGCTGCGCGGCGTGGGCGACAACTTCATGAACGGCGTCGCGGTCAAGCTCACCAACAAGGTGCTCGGCATGACGGGCCGCGCCGCGATCGAGGGCCGGAAGATCACCGGCGTGATCAAGGGCGCCGGTCTCGGCAGCGCCCTGCACCGGATCCTCACCGGGGAGAACGGCGAACGTACCGGGTACCAGGAGCCCCCGAACACGAGCGGGCCCGTACCCACGCCCACCCCCGGCCCCAGGCCGACGCCCGCCCCGACGCCGGCCCCGGCGACGGTCCCGGGCCCCACCCCGACGGTTGTTCCCCGGCCTGCACCGACGGTCACACCGGCGGCGTTCAACGCGGCACTGGCGGCCTGACATGGAACTTTCCACGGATACAACGGCCACCACGGTCACGGACCCCGCTGACGCCCTCGGAAGCCGCCAGTTGGGAGGCGACGGCATCGATGTGCGCTGGATCATGCCCGAGGGCTTCCTGGAACTGCCCTTCGAGGCGGACGACCTCGACGAACTCGCCCTGAAACTCATCGACTTCGCCAAGCAGTCACTGCCCGGCGACTACGAGGAGGCACAGCACGAGTACGCCGCGATGTGCGCGGCGCACTACGACGAGTTCATCGAGGCGGGCGTGCAGTACGTCGGCTTCGTCACCACGGAGGTCGACGGAGTCCGCTGCACGGCCACGGTGAACGTCAGCCTCGTCGACCTCGACGAGCGGGCCGGCGCCAACCCGGTGGGCTTCCTCGCGACGACGGTGCGGCACCTGGAGCTGGGCCAGGTCAGCGAGGCGCAGTTGCCGTGCGGGCCGGCGGTGACGTGCGTAGGCAACCGGTCCAGCAGCGTCGACGGCAACCTGACGGGGTCCGGGCGGGCCGAGCCGATGTGGACGTCGTTCATCCAGGTCCAGATCCCCCTGACCAACGGCACGGTCCTGGTGCTGGAGATGGGTACGCCGACGGTGGAGGGCTGGGAGGTCTTCTCCGCGATGTTCGCCGGCATCGTCAAGAGCGTGCGCTTCTTCGACGGGAACGGGGCGATGGTGGTGATGCCGGGGTGAACGGGGGGATGGAACCGTCGGATGACGCTCCGCCTCGGGACTACCGGATGCTGGTTCCGCGGGAGTGGTTCCGCATCGACCTCACCCAGGACCGCTGGCGCGCACAGCTCAAGACCTGCGTGGACCGCGGGACGGTGGGCCGCGGAGTCTCCGCGGAGGTCACCCGGCACGTCTGGACCACCCTGCGCAACACGGCGGAGGCGGGCCGGGCGCGGGGCGCCATGGAGTTCTTCCTCCTGGCGGCCCCGGCCACCCGGGACGGCATGCCGCCGGCCTCGCTCCTGGTGTCCCTCACCCCGCTGGGCGACACCCCGGCGGACCCGTCCGCGTACGCGGCCTGGCTGGAACTGAGGGAGCCGGAGGAAGGCCCGCGACGGGAGGTGTCGGTCGTCGACCTGCCGGCGGGCCGAGCGGTACGGGTCCGCGGCGCGACCTCCCTGGACCTCCACATCCACATGCCGTCCGACTCCGGCTACCTGACCCTCGCGTTCGCGTCCCCGCTGCTGGGGATGACGGGGGCGATGGAGAGGCTGTGCGATGCGATAGGGGGGTCGGTGGGGTGGGTTCAGTGAACCACCGAGTCACGGCTTGAGCGGAGCACCCCGGACAGCGGCGGACCGGCGCGGGAGGCGCACCCGGCACCCCGTCGTGCTGGCGACCGGTATCCCACGCTACGTACTCGCCGTGATCGCGGGGCCGTACGTCCTCGCGGCTGATGCACGGCCCGCCTACGAGATCCCTCTCCGGCTGGTCCACGGGGCGCTCCTCGTCGCGCTGCTTCGGAGGCTGGGGGCGAAGGAGTCCAGTTCGTACGCCGCGCTGTTCGTTGTGATCGTGTCAGCGATATCGGTACACGTCGCGAGTACGGCTCGCGACGACCTGACTCTGCAACGGCGCGGTGAGAAGGTCACCGTCACGGTGGTCAGGGAGTGGCGGGATCCAGCCGAGGGACGGAAAGCCCGCGACTACAACTACGAGTTGTAGCACCAGGACGGCGCCGAGGTGCCCGGGCCCGCGCTGAGGACCCGGAGGGACCTGTACGACGTGGGCACGCGGGTGACCGTGATCGAGGACCCGGTGGGCGAACTGCGCCCCGGGACGCCGGGACAGGTGGATGCCACCGGTGAGGTGCTCGGTTCCGCGGCGCTCGCCGCGGCCGCACTCGGTTCTGTCGCCTGGATGGCCTGGCGCGGGTCGGATGCCGCGAACCGTCGGGACGGGCGCAAGGGTTCTGGGATCGCCCGGAGGTCGTACAAGGCGGCTACGGGCGACCACTCCACGCGAGAGGAACCGGAGGAGAAATTGCGCGAGGCATTGCGCGCGTCACCTCCGGCCCGGCGCGGGTGCGTCAACTCGGCTCCCGAGGAGTACCTCGATCTGACGCGGGGGCGAGCGGCTCGGATTGCCTGGAGATGGGCCTGAATGCTGAGGCGCTGAGGAACCGGGGATCGTGGCCCTGCAAGGAGACGGCGATCGAGTAAGTACCGCTCGACTGAGCCGTGCCAGTGCGGGGTGCTCGGTGGGGTGAGGTTTGCGGGTGATGCGGTTTGCTGGCCGAGACCTTTCGGTTCGGGCGGCCGACTTCGGCAGGTGGTCGGTGCCTGCCTTGTCCCGCCCCTACACTGCTGCCTCAAGAGTGGACGAACACCACTGTCGGCTAACGCAAGTTGATGCCGACCGCCCGGTGACTTCCGTTCTGCGAACAGTGAGCCATGAGAGTTGACTCCGCGCTGTCCGGCCGGGTCGACGCCACGACTCTGCGGGGGCGGCATGTCCGGCGAAGGTGACCGCACGCGAGCTGATCTCGATGCCATCAGGGAGATGGGCAACGGGCTCGGAAGAGTGAAGAAGGCGTTCGACGGGCTGGAGAAGCTCGGAGGGAAATACGGGGACGACTTCGGGCACGGCGACCTGGCCGACAAGTTCGAGGACTTCGCGGGAAGCTGGGAGATCAACCGCGGGAAGCTCGCGGAGGAGGTCGAGGCGCTGGCGAAGATCGCGAAGACGGCGGCGAAGGTGTACGACGACGTCGATCGTGAACTGGCCGAGGCGATCGAGACCGCCGGTGAGCCCAAGCCGGCGAAAAAGGGGAAGTAGCGAGTGTCTCCTCGACCACGGGACTGGCACCCGCTGGCTGACAGGGATCCGATCCCTGGTGACCCTGACGAGGTCGCAGCGCTCGGGCGCAAGCTGCGGAAGACCGCGGAGGAACTGGAACGGCAGATCGCCAACCTCAAGGCGGTCGCCGAAGTCGACTCCTGGGACAGCAAAGCCGGCAAGGAGTTCCGGGAGAAGGCGACGGGGAGCGTCAAGAAGCTCAAGGCGGCGCTGACTCGCTACGACTCCGCGGCGGACGCACTCGGCGACGAGGTGACCGAGGTCGGGGGTGGCTACCAGGACAAGTCCCAAGCCAAACCGACCAACTACGCGACCGACCTGAACCGCGCACAACAGATCGCCGACGCGGCCCTCCGGGACGCCAAGGACGCGGACGAGCGCAAGGGCACGGCACAGCGGAGCCTGGACGGCCTCTCTGACAGGGGCAAGGACAAGGCAGACAGAAAGAAACTAGAGGAGCAACGCGACTCAGCGGGCGACGAACTGAACGCCGCCCACCAGAAGATCACCCGGGCCGTGGAGATTCGCAACGAGGCAGCGAATCGGGCGAGTGCGGTGTTTGAGAATCTCGCCAAACTCAATGACTCTTTGAAGGATGACTTCTGGGACCAGTTTGATGGCTGGGTCGACTCGATCGGGTCGTGGGCGGAAGAGTATGCGACCTATCTTGGTGTTGCCGCACTCGCGGTTGGCTGGGTTCCGATTATTGGGCAGGCGCTGGCGGGTGGCCTTGGCGCACTGGCGACGATCGCAACGCTTATCAGTTCCGTTGCTACGTTAATCCAAGTGATCAGAGGCGACAAGGGGCTGAAAGATCTGGCCTTCACCGTCCTTGGGATTGTCACGATGGGTGTGGGCAAGGCGTTCGCCAAGGTCGCCGGACGGTATGCGAAAGAGGCCCTTCGCGCCATGAACAGGGCAGATCTAGCACGGACGTCGAAGCAGGTCAATCGTGCCGACAAGAAGCTGAACGTGGTTCTCGGTCGCAAGGCAGAGGGTGACGCCTCTCTCGTTAAGCGTACGAAATTGAGAGTGATGGAATTTAAGCCGGAGTCAGGGGAAGGGTGGAAGTCCATGAAGGAAGTTTTCACGGAGCCCTTCTCTAAGTCCGTGGCCGACAACATGAAGATCCTTGTCCCCGGTCAGGGGAACTATCGTGCCATGTGGGAAAAGATCGTGATCCGCGGTGACGGCAACGCGGCTTTGGGATTGGGTCGTTCGGTCTCCGGAGTGGACCCGGGTATCGCCTCAGATCTTAAGGACCTCAAGTTCGCAGCTCGGAGGCTGGATGATTACGGGCAGATCAACGAGCTTTCAACCAGGGCCACCGTTGCGTCCGTCCTCGGCACCGGGCTGACGTCTTTCGGGATGGGGCTAGACGGTAATCTCAATCCGTTGTTGGGCTGAGAGGGGAACGCGATGGCCAGTCACGGCGCTGGAGAGAATGACGTCGACTACGAATACCGATTTGACCTGCCGTCGGGCTGGTTCGATCTGACCTTGGAGCACTGTCACTATTCGGATGCGGTCATCCTGGCGGGATCGGTCATGAAGGGATTCAATCTGCTTGAACTCGATGTAAGTAGGCGCGACTTGCTGCGTGACCTGACGGACCGGGCCCTCATCTTGAACTCTGATGCGCCCATCTTCGCGGCCGCGTGCTATGCGCCGAACGGAAATGGTCTGGCCAACCTCAAGGTAGATACTTACGGTGAGGAGGGGGTCCCCCGCCCTGCACCCGAAGAAGTTGTGCCTATGCTGCTTAAATGGTCGAACAGGGAGGTCGCGAGTGAACCGGATATCAAGTACTTGGATCTTGCGGCGGGGCCCGCTGTTCGCGTACAGGTCATGCTGAAAGCCAAGCGCAGGCTGGGGTTCGGTCGGCAGTTGAGCGAGTGTGTCGACTATGCGGTATTCCCTCCGGGAGTAAATCACCTGGTGGTGGTCAATACTCGGTGGCGCAGCATGGAGCGCACGGACGAACTGTCGCGCTGCACGGACGAGTTCGTTGCCGCGATGAGGCGTGTGCCGGTGGATATCAACGGCGATGAAGTCGCCTCGCCCAATGAGTGAGGTCGATGCGCGTGAGAACGGCGGATGATTTTTCCCAACCCCCTTTTGATTACAGCCTCATCGTCCCTGACGCTTGGTTCCAGATCTCGCTTCATCCCAGCGAGCGAGACAGGTGCATTTCCGCCCTTGGTGAACTTCAATTCCGAGGAGTGGACAATGCTCCGCACCTGAAGCAGCAGTTGATGACTGACCTTCAGAAGAGGGCGAGGGCCGCGTATGGGGTTGGCGGCGTGGAGCTTTACCTGTCCCTCCTCACGGCTGGTCCAGTCCCGTTGGCGTCGTCCCTTCTGATCTCCGTCCCGGGCGCGGGCGAGTTCCCTCCTTGCTCGGACGTGACTGATCTGGCAGCACACATCGCTGCCCAACGGGCGGCCGCTCGGTTCGAAGTGGGGATGGTCGAGATCGAGATGGCGGGCAAGGCGGTGCGTCAACGCCGCCGCGACGACCCCCACCCGGAGAATCAGATGGGCAACACCATGCCGACCACGACAGTCACGTACTACGTGCCGATCCCGGCAACCACACGTTGGCTCATGCTGAACTTCTCGACTCCGTTGGATCCACTGGCCGACCAGATGGTGCGTCTGTTCGACACGGTCGCTGGGACGCTGCACTGGACGTGACAGCCAGGTTCAGCGCAGCGTCCCGCGTCGTTACCGGTTCACGGACTGGATTTCCTGGACGGTGACTGCCTGGTCGGCGCCGAAGGTGCCGTTCGGGAGGTCGCCGCCTGCTCCGCCTGTGCCGGCCCAGGTGATCTCCCAGGTGATGGTGGCCTGGAGGTCAAATGTGCCGTCGCCCGACGAACGCAGGTACTTCAGCCCGCACGGCGGTGACTCGTCGGCCTTGCCCTTTGCGTAGGGCTCGCCGATGGAGTTGTCGGCGTTGATGACGCACTCGCCGGACGCGGGGTAGGTCTCGGCGTCCGCCGTACCGGGTTCCAGTCTCAGGGAGACCGGTTTTGCCGTTGTCGTGGCCTGGAGGTTGAAGCCGGGGGCGTTGATCGCTGCCGTGGCCTGGACCTCGTCGAAGACCGCTTCGTCGAGCCACGCCCACGTGGGCAGGTTCACCTTGGTTATGCCGTCGGGGGCGAGCGTCACCTCGGTGTCCGGTAGTTCCATCGCCTGGTAGGCGAGCGCGGCGAGTATCTCCGGGGTGATCGCTTGCTCGTACTGCGCGGGCGGGGCCTGACCGTTGTCGACCCAGAACGGCAGGTCGTTGCACGAGTTCCGCTTCAGGATGTCCGGCTCGTTCGGGTTCTGCACGGCCGCCCAGAACATGCCCTCGCCGTCGTTCTCGACGTTGTAGTCCTTGTAGCCCGGGGTGTCGGTCCAGCCGTACTCGTCCTCGTAGTGCCGCTGCAACTCGCTCAGCGCGGCGCCCGCGTGGCCGCCCATGCCGGGTGCGCTCATCTGGCCCTCGATGTCCTTGGACATCTTCTCCTTGAAGTCCTTGGCTCCGAGGTAGGGGGCGTACCAGCACGGCGGAGGCGTCCAGTTGACGTCGGCGGACGTCACGTTCCCCCGGCTGCCACCCTGGGCGACGGAGCCGGAGTACTCGATCCGGGCACCGGCGTAGATGTTGGTGCCGTCACTGCCGCCTGACTGCTCCGTGTCGGATCCTGGGCCGAAACCAACGCCCGTCCCTGCGTGGGCGGACTCCGAGTGGACGAGGGTGCTGAGAGCCAGCGTCAGGGCTGCGACGGATACGAGAGTGCCACGATGTCCCCTCACTGGCACTTCGCCGCCTTGGTCTCGACGAACACCTTGGACGCCCGCCACAGGTCCGTCCCCGTGGGGTTCTTGACCATGATGATCTTGAAGTAGCCGAAGTCATTGATGCTGGGGTCGGTCTTGAGGACCTTCCCCGACTTGACCTCCTTGCCATAGAACTTGGTGTCGTCCGCGCAGAACGCCACTTCCACCGACGTGCCGTTCGCCGCGGACCGGGTGGTGACGTCGTAGTGGCGTCGGGTGCCGGTGACCGTCCAGCCGCCGTCGATGTAGGCGTTGATCTGCGTGTTCGCGTACTTCAGGCCGCCGTCGACGGCGTAGGTCACCACGCCTGCGTCCTTGGTCGTGCCCTTGTCCACGCCCCGGAACATGGCCCGGAAGAAGTTCGCCGTATCGGCCATGGCCGCCGCTTCGTTCTTGTTCTTCGGCTCGTCCCAGTCGAAGACCAGGTTGACGTCGGCCGGCAGCGACACATCCACCCCGTCCGGCTTGTCCTCGGCCGGCGCTCCCGATGGGGACGTCGATTCCTTCGGGGTCGGGGACCCCGACTCCGCTCCGGTGATCTTGTCGTTGTCGCCGGACTTGTCGTCCTCGCTGCCGCAGGCCGACAGCAGTAGGGCTGCGGCGGCTACGAGCGCGGTGGCGGCGGGCAAAGTGCGGCGCTTCACAGTGGTCTCCCCGTGAGACAGAAGTTCAGTCAGGACAACAGACGCTATAGGTGGGGTTCTTGGTTTCGCCACCGCGAACGCTGGTCACCCCCGCCCGCAAACCCACCGCAAGACGAGAATCGGCCGACGGGGGCCACGACACGGGAACACCGGACCGCGGGCCAGCATCTGACGGCGGTTGGTATCGCGAAGCGGAGGACTACTCCTTGGGCTCCAGCAGCGCCCGCAGCGCCGGTGACAGTTCCGGCACCGGCGCCCCCGCCGCCTGGGCCGCGGTCAGCGTGCGGACGTACGCCTCGGCCTGCTCGCGCAGCGCCTGCTTCCTGCTGCCCTGACGGCGGCCCGCCAGCCAGACGGCGATCGCGAGCGGTACGAGGACGAGGAGCCCGTAGGCGGCGGGGACCTCCTCGCCCCAGGCCCAGCCCGCGCCGACCAGACCCACGAGGAGGAGCAGACAACCGGTCTCGTCGTGCCAGCCGCCCGTGTCCGCCATCTCCTCGTACTGGGTGACCGCCGCCGGCTTCGGGGGCACACCGGCTGAGTGAGCGGTCGAGGCGGGGACTTGGTGAGGGTCGCCCGCGAAGGGCGGCACGCTCGGGTACTGCGGTATCGGCGCCCAGCCCTTCCCGCGCCCGTCCGCCGTCCGGCCCTCCAGCCATACCGGGACATGCGTCAGCGGCAGGCCGTGCGCGCGGGCCACGCCCAGGACCTCGCGGTAGCCGGTCAGGGCCGGGTGAGTCAGCTCACGCCTCCAGCGGACGCAGAGCGCGATGAGCGCGCTCACCCCCAACACCACCAGGACACCCGACGCGACCAGCGCCGGCCTCACGCCGTTTTCGGGCATCGCCGTCGTGGTGAACGGAAGGACCACACCCGCCGTGAGCGTCAGACCGCCGGTCCACGCCAACCAGCCGCGCTGCGTCGCGCCCATCGCCCGCCGCCGCTCCGTGAGGAGGGCGCCGACGGTCTCGTCGTTCGTGTAGTCCACCCCGTGCCGGGCGCCGATGGCGCGGGCGGCCTCCAGGACGCGGGGATCCGTCGCCAGCGTCGCGCCGTTCACGGGGAGGAGGTTCGTCGTCGTATCTGCCATGACGGTCAGCCCGTAGCCCTTCGTCCTTCTCGTCCTTCGTCGGCGATCGAGGATCTTGGCACGGCCGCCCCTCGCGCTCGTGAGTGAAAGGTGCAGGCTTCATGGTTGACGCGTGAGGAACGCTTCCGCCGAGATCCGGAATCACTTCGCTTCCGCACAGGAACCCGCTGCTCAGAGCCGTGTGCACAAGGGGCTTACCTGGGGCTTCCGTTGCGGGTGAGTAACAGTACGGCCCCCACTCCGCACGGGGCCAGACGTGCCTTGAGGGGTGTATGGGCGGCTGATACGGTGCGATGGCTTGACACTCACCCCAGCTGCTGACTATCCGCGCAGGACGCGACGATGCAGCACGAAGACGGTGAAGTGTCCGGAATTGCACGGAGTTTGGCAGTCTTGGCAGACATCATCTTGGCTGTACGGGGAGCGGTTGCGTGAAGATCCAAGAGCGTACGGGGGCGGGCGCGGGACGTGCCGCGGCACCGGCTCAGCCGTCGGTCGGCGACCGGCTTCCCACCCCTCCTCGCGAGCGCAAACCCGCGCTGGCCGCACTGGCGGTGCTGCTCATCCTGGTCGGCGCCCTCGGCGCGACCATGCTCGTGCTCCAGGCCGGTGACCGGGTCGAGGTCGTCCGGGTGACGAGTGACATCCAGGCCGGCGAATCGGTCGGCGAGAACGTCGAGTCGGTGCTGGTCGCCGAGGACACCAGCATCAACTACGTCGAGTGGAGCAAGCTGAAGACCCTTCAGGGGCTCAAGGCCAAGTCCACCATCTACAAGGGGACCGTCGTCATCGGCGAGATGTTCGCCGACCAGGTGGGGGTCACCGAGGGCAAGGCCACCGTCGGACTCTCCCTGAAGGCGGGCCAGTTCCCGGCCGGGCTGAAGGCCGGCGACGTCGTCGCCGCCTACCAGGTCGGGTCCCGCAGCGGCTCCAACTCCAACTCCAACTCCGACGCGGACGCGGACACCGGCAGCGGCGGAGCCGCGGCGGGCGGCGGCAACAACCTCATCGTCGACGAGGCCACCGTCACCTCGGTGCCCGGCGGCGACGGCGACGAACTGGTCGGCAGCTCCAACCTCGCCGTCACCGTCACCGTCGACGCCGACCGGGCCGCCCCGCTGGCCCTGGCCGCCTCCAACGGCGAAGTGGCGATCGTGCTCGTCCCCGGCAGCAACTAGAAGGCGGCACCCACCCCATGGCGCTCATCGCTCTCGCCGCCGACAAGGGTTCCCCCGGCGTCACCACCGCGGCCGTCGCCCTCTCGGCGGTCTGGCCCCGCCGTGTCCTGCTCGCCGAGACGGACCCGGCCGGCGGCGACCTCGTCTACCGCAGTGCCGCCGCGCACGGCGGACCGCTCAACCCGAACACCGGCATGCTCTCCATAGCCGCGACCGCTCGCCGCGGCCTCGTACCGGACCAACTCTGGGACCATGTACAGCCGTTGAGCGGAGGACTCGAAGTCCTCGTCGGTCTCGGCACGTCCGAGCAGGCCGCCGGTCTCGCCGGGCTGTGGCCGACGCTCGGCCACGCCTTCTCCTCGCTCGCCGACTCCCCGCAGTCCCCGGCCGACGTCATCGCCGACTGCGGCCGTATCAGCGGCGACACCCCGGTCGTCGACCTGTTCCCGCACGCCGCCCTGGTGCTGCTCATCAGCCGTACCGAGCCGGAGGCCATCGCCCGGGTCCGGGACCGGGCCGCCGCCCTCGCCACCAAGCTGCACGGCGGCCCGCGCGGCGCCGCGAGCCTGGCCACCCCGCTGATCGGTGTCGTCCTGATCGCCGAACCGGGCGCCGCCCCGAAGCTCGCCGGCCAGGTCAACGACATGCTGGTGCACGCCCAGACCGGTGCCCGCGTCGTCGGCACCATCGCCGACGACCCAACCGGCGCCGACCAGCTGGCCGGCCGCAAGCGCGGGCGCCTCGACAAGTCGCTGCTGATCCGCTCGGCCCGCAAGGTCGCGGCCGACGTCTACCAGCAGTACGGCGCCGCGTGGGCGAACCAGACCCAGATGAACGGCCAGTCGCGGTGAGCGCTGTCGACCACCAACTGGTCAAGCGGTTCCGGCAGGAGGCCGGCGACCGTATCTCCGAGCAGCGCCGCCTGGACCAGGTCAGCGGCGTCACCCCGATGTCCAGCGAGGACGAGCGGCAGTACGCCCGCGCCGTCATCGCGCAGATATTGGAGGAGTACGCCCGCACCGAGATCAACGCCGGGCGCACCCCGCTGGACGCGGAGACCGAGGAGCAGTACGCGGCCGCCGTGCACGCCGCGCTGTTCGGCGTGGGGCGGCTCCAGCCGCTGCTGGACAACGCCGACGTCGAGAACATCGACATCAACGGCTGCGACCAGGTCTTCGTCGGCTACAGCGACGGACGCGAGGAGAAGGGCGACCCCGTCGCGGAGACCGACGAGGAGCTCATCGAGCTGATCCAGGTCCTCGGCGCGTACTCGGGTCTGTCCTCCCGGCCCTTCGACTCCGCCAACCCGCAGCTCGACCTGCGGCTGCCCGACGGCTCCCGGCTCTCGGCCGTGATGGACGTCGCCCGGCGGCCCGCCCTGTCCATCCGCCGCGCGCGCATGGGCAAGGTCTTCATCTCCGACCTCGTCGGCAACGGCACGCTGACCCCCGAGGTCGGCCACTTCCTCGCCTGCGCGGTCCGCGCCCGCAAGAACGTCATGATCGCGGGCGCCACCAACGCCGGAAAGACCACGCTGCTCAGGGCGCTCGCCAACGAGATCCCGGGCCACGAGCGGCTCATCACCGTCGAACGCGCCCTGGAGCTGGGCCTCGACACCTTCCCCGAACTCCACCCTAACGTCGTGGCGTTCGAGGAGCGGCTGCCCAACTCCGAGGGCCAGGGCTCCATCACCATGGCCGAGCTGGTGCGCCGCTCGCTGCGTATGAACCCCTCCCGCGTCATCGTCGGTGAGGTGCTCGGCGACGAGATCGTGACCATGCTGAACGCGATGTCGCAGGGCAACGACGGCTCGCTGTCCACGATCCACGCCAACAGCTCCAGCGAGGTCTTCAACCGTATTTCCACCTACGCGCTCCAGGCGACCGAGCGGCTGCCCATCGAGGCCAGCCAGATGCTCATCGCGGGCGCGGTCAACTTCGTCGTCTTCATCCAGCGGCGCAACAACTTCCAGAGCGGCGGCCGCCTCCAGCGCATGGTGACCTCCGTCCGTGAGGTCAACGGCGTCGACGGCCGCGTCCTGTCCAGCGAGGTGTTCGCGGAGACGCCCGACGGCCGGGTCGTGCCGCACGCGCCGCTCGCCTGCCTCGACGACCTGATGGCGTACGGCTACCGGCCCGCCGGAACATGGGGGTGAGCACACGATGACCGGAGAACTCGGTTCTCTCGGCGGTCTGTTCTCCACGACCGTCCTGTACGCGCTCGCCTGCGGCCTCGCCGTCGGCGGCGGCCTCGCGCTGCTCCTGCTGGCCGTACGCGGACTGCCCGCCAAGCCCGAGCACGAGAAGCAGAAGGCCGCCGAGCGGGCGAACGAACTGATCCGGTTCGCCGGCCGGCGCGGTTCGCTGGCCGCGCTGGTGGGCCTCGCCGTACTGCTGCTCACCCGCTGGGCGGTGCTCGGCATCGCGGCCGGAATCCTCGTCTTCTTCTGGGACCGGCTCTTCGGCGGAGCCGCCGAGGAGCGGGCCGCCATGAAGCGCGTGGAGGCGCTCGCCTCCTGGACGGAGTCGCTGCGCGACACCATCGCTGGCGCGGTCGGCCTGGAGCAGGCGATCCCCGCCTCCGCGCGGGCCGCCGCCCCCGTGCTGCGCCCGCACCTGGACGCCCTGGTCGACCGGCTGCGCTCGCGCACCCCGCTGCCCGACGCGCTCCAGCAGCTCGCCGACGAGATCGACGACGCGTCCGCCGACATCATCGTCGCGGCGCTCATGCTCAACGCCCGGCTGCGCGGCCCCGGTCTGCGCCAAGTGCTCGGCGCGCTCGCCAAGTCGGCCCGCGAGGAGGTCGACATGCGCCAGCGCGTGATGGCCCAACGGGCCGCCACCCGGCGCTCGGTGCAGATCGTCGTCGCGGTGTCGGTGGCTTTCGTCCTCGGACTGTCCATCTTCAACCGGGAGTTCGTCGAACCGTACGGCGACCCGGTCGGGCAGCTCGTCCTCGCCTGCGTCTGTGGCCTGTTCGCGCTCGGCTTCCTGTGGCTGCGCAAGCTGTCCACCATCGAGACGCCCGAACGCTTCCTGGTCCGCGACGCGTCGTCGGTCCAGTTCGTACGCCCGCGGACGCCGGCTGCCGCGGGCGCTCCCACGGGACCGCCCGGAGCGCCGCAGACCCTGCCGTTCGGGCCTGAGGAGGGGACCCGCCGATGAGCGAAGTGACCATGCCCATCGTCGTCGGCGCGATCCTCGGCCTCGGCGTCTACGCCCTGGTCCGCGCCCTGATGCCGACCAAGCGCAGCGCCGTCGCGCAGGTCGCGCGGATCGACGCGATGCGGGCCCGCGGAGCGGCGTACGAGTCCGTCCGCACCGCCAAGGACGACGACGGCCGCTTCTCCTCGGTCCGCTCCGAAGTGGGCCGCCGAGTCGCGGAGTTCTACCTCCAGCAGGGCTGGGAGCAGCGCTCGCTGCGGGCCGATCTGGCCGTGCTGGAACGCAGTTGGGAGAAGTTCCTGGCGACCAAGGCACTGCTGGCGGTGGCGGGCCTGTTCTTCGGCCCGTTCCTGTTCGCGGTGGTCTGGACGCTCGGCTTCGGCAGCAGCCCGATCATCCCGGTCTGGCTGGCCCTGCTCTGCGCGGCGCTGTTCTTCTTCCTGCCCGACGCGGAGGTACGGCGGGACGCGGCGGAGAAGCGCCGCGACCTGCGCCGCGTGATCGGCGCCTACCTCGACCTGGTGTCGATGAGCCTGGCCGGCGGACGCGGTCTGCCCGAGGCGCTGATGGCGGCGGCGGAGATCTCGGACGGCTGGGCCAACCAGCGGATCCGCAACGCCCTCGCCGACGCCCGGATCACCGGCATCAGCCAGTGGCAGGCGCTGGGCACGCTCGGCGAGGAGCTGGGTGTGGAGGAGCTGAAGGACCTCTCCGCCTCCCTGGCCCTGGTCGCCGACGACGGCGCCAAGGTCCGGGACTCCCTCGCCTCCCGCGCCGAGACCATGCGCCACCGCGAACTCGCCGAGATCGAGGGCAGCGCGGGCGAGAAGTCCCAGTCGATGCTCGTCGCGCAGCTGCTGCTGTGCGCGGGATTCCTGGTGTTCCT
This sequence comes from Streptomyces sp. NPDC048002, assembly GCF_040653275.1. Lineage (NCBI taxonomy): Bacteria > Bacillati > Actinomycetota > Actinomycetes > Kitasatosporales > Streptomycetaceae > Streptomyces > Streptomyces sp. NPDC048002. The sequence continues at coordinate 82,226 of NZ_JBEZNL010000033.1, forward strand.
GATCTATCCGGCCGCTATGCGTGTGTTCCAGGTCTGACGCCGACCAACCCTCTGAAAGGACAACTGATCATGACCGAAAGGAACTTCCGCACCGGGATCCCCGCGGTGGACTTCCTCGTCACCTTCCTCCAGAGCCGGGTGCAGCGCGCCCGCTCCGGCGAACTCGACCGCGGAGCCTCGGCGGTGGAGTGGGTCATCATCTCCGCGGTCGTCGTGGCGATCGTCGGTGTGGTCGCCGCGATCATCAACCGCGCCCTGGAGACCGGCGCGGAGAACGTGGAGGACTGCATCGAGGGCGCCAGCGCGGCCGGCACCTGCTGAGTCTCGGGTCCAGGGGGTACGGGGTGCGGCGACGCATGCGCAGATGGGTACGGAGCAGGTGGGCGGCCGTCCGGGACGAGACCGCCGCCCGCGGTGACTCCGGGATGACCGCGATCGAGTTCGTGCTGCTCACCCCCGTCCTGTTCTTCATGATCTTCGCGACGGTGCAGTTCGCGCTGTACTTCTTCGCCGACCACGTCGCCCAGGCCGCCGCCCAGGCCGGTGCCCGCAAGGCACGGTCCACGGCGGACGCCCAGCCGGGCGCCTGGCGCGGGGAGGCCCGTACGGTCGTCGACAGCTACATCGAGCAGCTGGGACCGACGCTGGTGCTGTCGCCGAACGTGACGATGCTCCAGCCGGAGCAGAACACGGTCGGCGTGGAGATCACCGCGCGGGTGCCGTCGGTCTTCCCGGGACTGGACCTCACCGTGCACGCGCAGTCGGCGGGCCCGGTGGAGCGGTTCGTGCCGGAGGGGGAGAACTGATGGGCCGCGCGCACCCCGCGGGGGACGACCGGGGCCTGTCCACCATCGAGGTGGTGATCCTCGCCCCGGTGATGATGCTGTTCATCCTGGTACTGGTCGCCTTCGGGCAACTCGTCGACGGACGGGGCGCGTTGGACGGCGCCGCCCGGGACGCGGCCCGCGCGGGCTCGATCCAGAAGGACCGCGGTACGGCGATGGCCGAGGCGCGCAAGGCGGCGGCCGCGAACCTGGCGGACGTCTGCACGGGCCCGGTGACCGTGACGCAGACCAGCGCGGGCTTCGACCCGGAGGTGGACCCGATGTTCTCGGTACAGGTCAGCTGTGAGGTCCGCGGGCTGGCCATGCTCGGCCTGGACATCGACCCCACCATGGACGCGACCTTCAGCTCACCGCTGGACCCCTTCCGGAGGTCGGCATGAGGACGAGGCCGGTGGCGGTGCGGGAACTCGCGCGCGACGACCGGGGGTCCGGCTGCCTGGCGTGGCTGGAAGTCCGGCGGTCGCGGACGGACGACCGGGGGTCCGGCGCCGGCGCGGTGATCATCTTCGCGCTGGTGTTCCTCTCCCTCGCGGCGTTCGTCATCGACGGCGGCATGTCCATCTCCAAGCGGGAACGGGCCGCCGACATCGCGGAACAGGCGGCCCGGTACGCCGCCCAGGACATCGACCGCGAGGCCCTCTACGACGACGTCGGCGGCCCCGCGCCCATCAACTTCCAGAACTGCGACGCCCGGGTCAAGGAGTTCGCCGCCGAGATGGACATGACCGGCGCCGACATCGCCGCGACGCACTGCACGGTGGCGACCGTCGACCAGGTCCAGGTAGAGGTCCAGCTGACCTACGCCCCTGTCTTCACCGGCCTGTTCTACGGCGGCGACGTGATCGTCCGCGGCGAGGCGGTGGCGGAGAACGAGGTGGGCTGAGTGACGTTCCCGGAGGAGTTCCATGGGTGATCAGGAAGCGGACATAGCGCGGATCAAGGAGTGCGCCAGGGCACTGCAACGGATCCGCGACACCTTCGCCGACCGGGCCAACCCGGCCGAAGGGTACGGGGTGGACGAGATCGGCTCGCAGCGGATCCTCGACGCCTTCGACGAGTTCGGCGGCAACTGGAAGATCCACCGCAGGAAACTCGGCGAGGAGCTGGAGAAGCTCCGGACGATCACCGCGACCGCGGCGGAATCGTACGAGACCCTCGACCACGAACTCGCCGAAGCGCTCCGGCGATCCGACCGGGAAGGGGAGCGGGCCAAGTGACCACCCGTCCCGCCGCTCACCGCTGGGCCGTCCTCGACGAGTCCTCCGATCCCGTCCCGGGCGATCCGCAGGAGGTGGCCCGGCTCGGCCGCCAACTGCGCCGGACCGCCGAGGCCATCGAGAAGGAGGCCCGCGAGATCAAGGAGCTGGCCTCCGTCGAGAACTGGAAGGGCAAGACCGCCACCGAGTTCCGCACCGCCGCGGAGGGAGCGGGCGACAAGCTGCGCCGGGCGTTCAAGCGGTACGACGAGGCCGCCGACGCCCTCGGGACACAGGTGCGCGAGGGCGTGTGCAGCAACGAGTACGCGTCCGAGCTGCACCGTGCCCAGCAGATGGCCGACCAGGCGCTGCGCGACGCGGAACAGGCCGAGGAGGACCGCGGCACGGCCCAGCGGTCGTTGGACGGCCAACCCGACGACGTCCCCGAGGACGACCCGGACACCAGGAAGTACAACCGGCAGAAGGAACAGGCCGCCTCCTCCCTGTCGGCCGCCAAGGACGCCCTGGCCGCTGCCAAGGGCATCCGGGACCGGGCCGCGAAGCTGGCGGCGGACTCCATCCACGACGTCATCGAGGGCGACGGCCTGAAGGACGGCTGGAAGGACAAGTTCGACAACTGGGTCCACGAGAATTCCGGCTGGCTGTCGGAGATCTCCAAATGGGCGGGCCGGATCGCGCTCTGGGCGGGGGTGGCGGCCCTCGCCCTGGGCTGGATCCCGGTCATCGGACAGGCCATCGCGGTGGTCGCCAACGCCATCGCCCTCACGGCCGGCATCGTCGCGCTCGCCGTGGACCTGGTCCTGGCGATCGGTGGGGAGGGCAGCTGGAAGTCGGTCTTCCTGGACGCCGTCGGCGTGGCGACCTTCGGTCTCGGGCGGGCGGCCATGGCGGGCGCCAAGGGCGCGGCGGCCGGCGCGAAGGCGCTGGCGCGCAGCAACCTGTACCGGCAGGCCGTGGCGGCCGGCGCCAAGACGAACAAGGCATGGCGGATCGCCAACCGCGCGGTTCCGGGGGCGGCGCGCGGCAGGGCCGCGTCCCAGGCGATGTCGGGTGCGCCCAAGGGCAAGCTCTTCACCTGGAACAACTTCAAGGAGGGGTTCAGTCCGGTCGCCCTGTACCGGGATACCGTGGACGGCGTGCAGTCGATCGCCAACGCGTTCTCCAAGCAGGGCTGGCGGGACGGCCTGCGGAACGTGACGGCCCCGCGCTCCGCGGCGACTCTCGACCCCGACCTGGCCAGGGCGGCCGGTGAGCTCGACGCCCTCCCCGCCGCGGCGCGGGCGACGCCTGAGGTCAGCCGGGCGGTCAGCAACTTCGGGGGCCAGACCCAGGTCTTCACCGGAGCCACGGCCACGGGAGTCGTGGCCGGCTCCGAGGGCGCGTACGGCGCCGTCACCTCGACGTACGACCGGATCACCGGATGACGCCGGGGCGAGGGGCGGCACCGGAGCCGGGGACGGCGCCGGATCGCCGGAGGGCCCCGTCGACTCCGGAGCCCGCGCTCCGGCCGCACGGCTCCCGCGGACCCGGAGTCGAGCTGTGCCACACCTCACGGCTCTTCCTCGACGGCGGCGACCTCGTCCTGCGCACCCGCACCCGCACCGTCCGTCACCCGGTGGGCCCCGACGGGATCACCCGCGCCGTCTTCGTCGACGCCGCCGGTGAGGACATGGAGCGGGTGGGGCCGACGATTCCCGGTTCCTGGGGCCGGCTCCAGTTCCAGGACAGCCGGGGCGCCCTGGTCGGCACCCTCGACCTGGAGGACTGGCTGCCCGAGTCGCCGGCCCTGCCGAAGCGGTGGGTCCACGGCGAGGAACTCCTGCGCCGTACGGGCGTCACCGATCTGCTGAAGGCGGCGGCGATCCCGGTCCACCGCGTCCGGCGCGGAGACGACCCCGAGGTGGCCCGCCGCCGAAGGGGCCGGGGCGGGCGCGGACAGCTCGGTCCGGGCAGCGATTTCCCGTTCTGGTACTGGGGTACGCGGGCCGCCGCCGGAGCGGTCTGGTTCGCCGCCTTCACGGTGCTCGTCCTGTCCGGTTCCGAGGCCCCCTGGCTCGTACTGACGGCGGCCGTCGCCGCGTTCGTCGGCCCGGTCGCCCGTCTGGCCCTGCGGGTCTGGACCCGGCTGCGGCTGCGACGCTGCCGTCCCGTGGTCCGCGCGCACGTCGAACCGGCCCCCGCGGCCGGTCTGGGAGCAACCGTGAGGTTCCTCCGGGACACCGGGATACGGGTCCAGGACAACGACCTCGTCCTGCGCTACACGGGCGGACAGGAGTGCTGGCTGCCGCTGTCCGGGCCGCACGCCCTGACCTCCCTGGTCCTGGTGCGGGACCGGAAGGGCACCTGCCGCGGCGCCGAGATCCGCGGCCCCGGCGAGCAGGTGCGGGCGGTACTGCCCTGGGACGTCTGGTTCGGCGGGACGGGAGGCGATCAGGGCTGGGCCCGGCTGCGGACCGCCACGGGGCTGACCGTGTCCGAGCGACGCACGAGCGGGACGGTCCCTTGGCCCAAGGAGCCGGTGCTGGGGGCGCGGCCCCTGCCCGAATCCGGTCGGCAGGCCCGTCGGGCATCCCGCTTCCCCTCGACGATCGCGGGGCTCTCCTCGACCGCCGTCATGGCCGTGGGCTCTTTCTTCTCCCTCTCCCTCGGGGTGCGCGGCCACGACGCGCACCCCGCCGCGGCCACGGTCGCGATCGTCCTGGGCGCCGTCGGAGCCGTTCTCCAGGCCGCGCCGTACGTGGTCCACCAGCTCCGCGGCCGCTTCGTCCTCGACCGGCCCGCCCCCGCCGACCGGCCCACCGTGGAGGAGCGCGTATGACCGCACCGCAGGAGACCGGGACCCCCGGCGACTACCGCCTGCTGCTTCCCGAGGGCTGGTTCCGCATCCTCCTCGACCCCGAGCGGTGGGACGGCGCGGTCGACGCACTGGTGGAGCGCCAGTTCCGGGGCATCGACAACGCGCCGCACCTGAAGGAGGAGTTCCGCCAGGACCTGAGGCGCCGTGCCGCCAAGGCACACCGCAGTGGCGGCATCGAGCTCTACCTCAGCCTCCAGCAGGTGGGCCCGTTCACCATCCCGGCCTCGCTGCTGGTCACCCTCGCTCCGCTCCGCCACCCCGAACCGCTGCCACCGAGGACCCTGGCGGAGGTACTGGCCGCGGACGGCGAGGGAACGGTCAGCGTCGAGGAACTGCCGTCCGGGCCGGCCGTACGGGTCCGCCGACCGGCCCGGCAGCGGGACCCGGAGACCGAGGGACGCCCGCACGACTCCGTGACCGTCGAGTACCACGTACCCGTCCCCGGCGCGGCGGCGTTCCTGCTGCTCACCTTCTCCACACCGCTGGAGCCGATCGCGGACGCGATGGCGGAGCTCTTCGACGCCGTCGCCTCCTCACTGATGTGGACGGAGTGACCCCGCAATGACGGACGAGACGGACGACCTGGCGGACCTCGGCCTGGAGTGCTCGGAGGACTGGGTGCCGTTCCCGGTCCCGGGTAGCGTCGACCTCGACTACTGGGCGAAGTACCAGGCGCGGGAACTCGTGGAACGGTACGCCCGGGACGGCGAGCGGGGGGACGCCCGGCTGCTCAGGCGCGACCTGCGGCGCGCGGTCGCCGAGTGCCACCGGCGCGACCCCCTCGCCGCTTTCGGCCTGTACCTCAGCGGACACCCCACCATGGCGGCGGTCCTCGAACTCGACGCGGTCCACCCCGACGCCACGTACCCCGAGGTCACGCTCTCCCTGCTGGCCGAGCACATGTCGATACGGGACCTCGGCGAGCCGGACGTCCGCGAGCTGCGCCTGCCGATCGGCGACGCCGTGCGCGTCCGGCAGAACTACGCCGAGGAGAGGAAGCGGCTTCTCGGCGGCCGCCTCGTGGTGCACTCCCTGTACTACGCGGTCCGGCCGGACCACCTGAAGGCCGCGATCACGATGACGGTGTCGTGGACGGAACCGGTCCTGGACGAGCCGCTGGAGAAGATGGCCGACGACATCGCGCGGACGCTGACGGTGTGAGGGGACGGGCCCGGGGAGGACCAGCGGCGGCTACGTGCCGCCCTTGTCCTTCCCCGGACGGGTGTCCTTGACCTTCATCGCGTCGTTGACCTGCTTGGCCAGCTCGTCGTCGAGCTTCTTGAACTCGCGTACCACCGCGTCGGACATGTCGCTGAGGGCGTCGAGCTGCTGGCCGATGTCCTCGCGTCCGTCCTCCCAGTTGGACTCGAAGTCCTCCAGGGCCTTGTTCACGGTCCCGTCGCCGATGTCGTCCTCGTACTTCTGGAACATCTTCTTCGTGTGGTTCATCCGGGTCTTGATCGACCTGAGCCGCCGTCCGAAGTCCTCAAGCTCCGTCAGCGGCAGTGAGAGGTCGCTCTTGCCGTTGCCCATGTGTCCGTCCCCCGACCGTTGCTCGTAGGCTGATCGGCACGGTACATCGCACGAAGGGGGAAGGTCGACGTCATGGCCCGCTACATGGAGGCGCTCACGATCGAGCGCGGCGGTTTCCGGATCAAGGTCCCGGAGTCGTGGTGGGAGTTCGACGTCCGCCCCGAGTCCCGCGACGACTCGATCCGCCGGATGGTGAACGAGCGCGTCGAGTCCAACCCGGAACTGGCCAAGTACCGCGACACGTACACGGAGTTCCTCCGCAAGGCCGCCGCCGACGCCTGGAAGTCGGGCGCCCTGTACTGCGGTTGCATGGCGGACAGCTTCGGCGGCGACACCCCGATCACCGGCTCCGTCACGGTCTCCCTGGTCGGCGGCACCACCCGCTCGGGGGAGCCGCTCTCGACGGACCCGGCGGTCATGGCGGGCACGCTGGCCGTCAAGGAGGCCCGGAAGGCGGGCGACTCCTGGCGGAAGGTGACCACGGTCGACATCCCGGGCGTGGGCCCGGCGGCCCGGACGTACGGCATCGAGGACATCGTCGTCCCCGACGACGCGCTCAAGCGGACGATCCGAGCGGTCCTGATGCAGACGTTCATCCCGGTACCGGGCCAGGAGGGCAAGATCGCCCTGGTCGCGGGCAGCAGCCAGGTTCTGGACCTGGCGGACTCCTTCTTCGACATCTTCGACGCGATCACGTCGACGTTCCGGTTCGCGGAGTAGTCCGATCTCCGAGAAGGGGCTCGCGTACGAGGTCTTCGCGCCGTTGTGGGGTGTCCTTGAGCTGGGCGCGGTGGCTGCCTCGGGAGGGCGGCCGCTGGGGGACGTGTCGCTCGCGGCCTTTGTGCGCGCCCGCCGGGGTGAGCTGGACGCCATCCTGGAATCGGTCCGCTTCGTAGGGGACTTCTCCGCCGACACCATGTCCGTCTTCGAGCGGCAGGGCGGGTGGGACGAGGGCCGGGCGGTCACGCCCGAGTACCTGACGATGTACTCGGGATGCATCGAGAGTTACCCACCCGACACCAGAGACTCAAGGCGTACGCCCGTGCTCTGGAGGAGCTGATCGACCCGTACCGGCGAGTGGGGTACTGAGCCTGACCTCGCCTCGAACTGGCGTGCCTTGTATGTTCACTTGTGCATACGGGTGTTGTTGAGGTGCGCGTGACGGGGGTTGCGGTATGGCGGGGCATCGGCC
>NZ_JBEZNL010000034.1:0-89644 GCF_040653275.1 Streptomyces sp. NPDC048002
CCGGGGCCAACGGTCCCGCGGGCGCCCCGGGGCCGGCCCCCGGTGGGGCGGGACGGTGGGAGGAACTGGCCGCCGCCGCGCCCGTGCGGCGCGGACCGGCGACGGCGCTGGCCGCCGAGCGCGCGCGGCAGGCGCGGATGGCCGTGGTCGGCCCCGTCACCGAGCGGTGGGCGCCCGAGCAGGCCGGCCCCGTGCACGAGAACTGGCAGCTGGCGGCGCCGATCGGCCCCGCGACCGATCTGTGGGCGCTCGGCGCGCTGCTGTTCCGGGCCGTGCAGGGGCACGCGCCGTACCCGGAGGAGTCCACCGCCGAGCTGGTGCAGCTGGTGTGCGCCGAACCGCCGGCCTTCGCCGAGGAGTGCGGGCCGCTGCGGCCGGTCGTGGAGTCGCTGCTGCGCCAGGACCCCACCGAGCGCCTGGACTTCGAGGAACTGCGCGGCTGGCTGCGGTCGCTGGTCCGCTCCGCGCCCGAACCGGACGCCGGGGCGCACGTCGTCGCCGCGCCGCCCGCCGACACCAGCCGCCTGCCGGTGGTCCGCCGCCGCGGCGAGCTGGTGCGCAGGCGGCGCGCCCAACTGCCCGCGCACCACGGGCGGCACAAGCGGGCCCGGGAGGAGGCGGCGTCGCCACGCCGCCTCGGCCGCAGCCTGCTTCTGCTGGTCCTGCTCCTGATGGCCGGTGCCATCGCCTACGCCGTGCTGTTCATGCCCAAGGCCGACACCGGCGGTGCCGACGACACCGACCGCACCGGCGCCACGGGTGAGGTCACCGGCGCCCCCGAGGCGAGCAGCGAGCCCCGCCCCGACCAGACCACACCGGGCGCGACCGCCACCCCCTCCGAGTCGGAGGGGGCCAACGAGTCGCAGACCACCGGACCCGAGGTCGCCGACGGCTTCGCCCTGCGCGCCGACGACGAGGGCTTCCGGGTCGCCGTCGCCAACGGCTGGGACCGGACCCCGAAGAACGGACGCGGTCAGGTCGTCTACACGCACGGCGACTTCGAGCTCATCGTGGTGCCCGGCCGGGACGGCACCGCGCAGTTCGGCGCCGACCCGATGGCGTACCAGCGCGAGGACGAGCCCGAACTCCAGCCGTACCGGGACTCCAGCTGGGCCACCTCCACCGGTCTGAAGACCATCGAGGTGGGCGGACGGAGCATGGCCGAGGGACAGTTCACCTGGACCGACGACACCGGTCGGGAGCGGTTCGTACGCAATCTCGCGATCGTCATCGACGACCGGTTCCACGTCGTGCAGGTGCGCGGTCCCGAGGCGGAACGGGACGAGGTGACACGGCTGTTCGAGCAGGCGTCGGCCACCTACCAGGTCACCGGGTGAACGGTCGTCCCGACTGTCGGTGACGGCGTGCGGACGGTTCCCTTCCGGTGCCGGAAGCGACAACAGTCACAGTGGTGTCTCTGTGCCGCGCCGCCAGTTCCCTGTGCGAGGGCCGGTCCCTAATGTGACTCTGTCAAGAGCATTGCGGGGCAACGTGAATCAGATGCAGGGCCGGCTCCTCGCGGGGCGCTACCGGCTGGCCGACGCGATCGGGACCGGCGGCATGGGCCGGGTGTGGCGGGCGCACGACGAGGTGCTGCACCGGGCGGTCGCGATCAAGGAGTTGACCGCCGGTCACTTCGTCTCGGAGAGCGACCACGAGCGGCTCCTCGCCCGTACCCGGGCCGAGGCCCGCGCGGCGGCCCGGATCAACCACTCCGCGGTGGTCACCGTGCACGACGTGCTCGATCACGACTCCCGGCCGTGGATCGTGATGGAGCTGGTCGAGGGCAGGTCGCTGGCCGACGCGGTCAAGGAGCGCGGCCGCGTCGAGCCGCGCGAGGCCGCCCGGATCGGACTGTGGGTGCTGCGGGCGCTGCGCGCCGCGCACACCGCCGGTGTCCTGCACCGTGACGTCAAGCCCGGCAACGTGCTGCTCGGCGACGACGGCCGGGTCCTGCTCACCGACTTCGGCATCGCGCAGATCGAGGGCGACACCACCATCACCCGCACCGGAGAGGTCGTCGGTTCCGTCGACTACCTCGCCCCGGAGCGGATCCGCGGCCACGACCCGGGCCCGGCGTCCGACCTGTGGGCGCTCGGCGCGACCCTGTACACGGCGGTGGAGGGCAGGTCGCCGTTCCGCCGCACCTCACCGCTGACCACCATGCAGGCCGTGGTGGAGGAGGAGGCCGCCGACCCGGGGAACGCCGGTCCGCTCGGCCCGGTCATCGCCGCGCTGCTGCACAAGGACCCCGCGACCCGCCCCGACGCCGCCGCCGCCGAATCGATGCTCGCCGAGGCAGCGGAGGGGCGGCGCCCACCCGCGGCGCAGATGTACGTGCCGACGCGGGCCGCGCACGCGACGGCCGTACCCGAGGCCCGTACGGCCCCGGACGCGGCCCCGGCGACCCCGTACCCGTCGGCCACCCCGTACCCACCCGCGACTCCCTACCCACCGGCCGCGTCGTACGCGCCGCCCGCCGCCGGCCCGTCCCGCGGGCGCCGGCTGCGCGGACTCGCGCTCGTCGTCGTGGTCGCCGCGCTGGTCGGCGGGGGCACGGTCGCCGCGCTCCAGAAGTGGGACGAGGGGCAGCGCACGAACGGGACGTCCACGTCGCCGAGTCCGACGCCCACCGGCTCCAACACGCCCACGGATCCGGGGACGCCGAGCGGGACCCCGCGGGGCAACGTCCCCGACGGCTGGGTCGCCGTCGAGGATCCGCTGGGCTTCGGACTCTCCCTGCCCGAGGGGTGGGAGCGGAGCAACCAGACCGAGTCGGGGGAGATCCGGTCGGTCGACTACTCGCCCGACGGCGGCAGGCACCTGCTGCGGATCTCCGTGGACGGCGCGCCGGACTTCGACGACCCCTACGTCCACCAGGTCTCCCTGGACAAGGGGTTGGGCAAACGGCTGGTCGACTACAGCACGCTCTCCCTGGAACGCGTCGTCTACCGGGACCAGCAGGCGTCCCGGCTGGAGTGGACCTGGACCGCGCTGGCCAAGGACACGGAGTTCCCCGGCCCGTACCGGGCCGTGGACCAGATGTACATCGCGGACGGCGGTGTCGAGTACGCCCTCTACATGGCGGCCCCGGCCGATGAGTGGCCCGCCGCGCAGGAGCGGTTCGAGTCCGTGCTGCGGAGCTGGCGCGAGGGCTGAGGCGACGGCCAGGGGGGCTTGAGCCGGGGGGCCTGGGCCGGCGGCCGGGGGCCTGAGTCGGCGGCCGTGGGGCCTGAGCTGGCGGCCCGGGGGCCTGGGGCAACGGTTGCCAGGCCCGCGCCGACCGCTCTGAACTGGCCATGTATACAGTGCAGTTGGCCGGTCGGCACCGCGGAGGAGGGGCGTCCGGCGGGGCATGATGAGGCGTATGGCGACCCATGGGGATCAGGGGGACGGCAGCAACGTCCGGATCATCGGGGGGCGTTACCGGCTGGAGGACCGGATCGGGCGCGGCGGGATGGGCGTGGTCTGGCGGGCCACCGACCAACTGCTCGGGCGGCGGGTGGCGGTCAAGGAGCTGCCCTTCGACGAGTCCGACTCCGGCTCGCTCTCCCCGGCGGACCTCCGGCTCCGCCGTGAGCGCACCCTGCGTGAGGCACGTGCGGTCGCCCTGTTGCGGCATCCGCACGTCATCGTCGTGCACGACGTGGTGGAGCACGCCGAACGGCCGTACATCGTCATGGAGTTGATCGACGGGGGTTCGCTCGCCGACCTGATCCACGCGCAGGGGCCCGTCGATCCGGCCGAGGCCGCCCGGATCGGCGCCGACCTGCTGAGCGCGCTGCGCACCGCGCACGCCGCCGGGGTCCTGCACCGGGACATCAAACCCGCGAACGTCCTCGTCGACGCCGGGACCGGCCGGGTCGTGCTCACCGACTTCGGCATCGCCCAGGTGGCGGGCGCCAGCACGCTCACCGAGGCCGGCACCTTCGTGGGCTCGCCCGAGTACACCGCGCCCGAGCGGATGTCGGGCGCCGGCGCCGGTCCCGCCGCCGACCTGTGGTCGGTGGGCGCGCTGCTGTGCACGGCGGTCAGCGGTGAGTCCCCGTTCCGGCGGGACACGCTGGGCGGGATCCTGTACGCGGTCGTCTCCGACGAGATCCGGCCGCCGCCGCAGGCCGCGCCCCTGCTGCCGGTCGTACGGGGCCTGTTGGAGCGTGATCCGCTGCGGCGGCTGGAGGCGGGGCGGGCCGAGTGGATGCTGCGGGACTTCCTGGCCACCGGGCACACCCCGGTTCCGCCGGTTCCGCCGGTTCCGTCGGTTCCGTCGGTCTGGCGGTCGCCGCGGGGTGTGCTGGTGAGCGTCCTGCTGGTCGTGGCGGTGGCCGTGGCGGGGGTGTCGGCGGTGGCGATGCTGATGAACGGGAAGGGCGAAGGAAACGTTCCCTCGCCGTCAGGCCCCGGCTCACCCACGACCGGTCCCGGCTCATCCGGGTCCGGCCCCGGCTCACCCACGACCGGTCCCAGCTCATCCGGGTCCGGCCCTGGCTCATCCGGGTCCGGCCCCGGTTCGCCCGGGTCCAGTCCTGCGCCGGAGGCGTCCGCCTCGCCCACGCAGCCGCCGTCCTCTCCCGCCGCCGTTCCCACCACCCCGATGCCCCGCACGTACATAAATGGGAGATAAGCCGCGCCTCCGGTCACGGGTCTGTGACCGGACACCGCTTGCTGTGGATGGCCGGGGCCTTGGCGCGATATGGATGGATGCATGAGCAGCAACGGGGGAGGCCCTTACGGGTCCGACGAACCGACCAGTTTCGGCCTGCAACCGCCGAGACCGCCCGCGGGTGTTCCGCCGCAGGGCAACGTGCCCCATCCGGGCAACCCGTACGCGGCGCCCACCCAGGTCGCGCCGCCGCCGCAGCCCCAGCCGGCCGCTCCGGATCCCGGTGCCGGCCGTCTGATCGCCGGCCGCTACCGGCTGTTGAGCAAGCTCGGCCACGGCGGCATGGGCACGGTGTGGCGGGCCAAGGACGAGACCGTGGACCGCGAGGTGGCCGTGAAGGAGCCCCGCATCCCGGACCATCTTCCCGAGCGCGAACGCGCCAACGCCTTCGAGCGGATGCGCCGCGAGGCCCGCGCCGCGGCCCGGCTCGACCACCCGTCCGTCGTCAACGTGCACGACGTCGCGGTCGTCGACGGCCAGCCGTGGATCGTGATGGAGCTGGTCCAGGGCCGCTCCCTGGGCGACGCCCTCCAGGAGGGCACCCTCGGCGCCCGGGACGCGGCCCGGATCGGTCTGGAGGTGCTCGGCGCGTTGGAGGCCGCCCACGCGGCCGGCATCCTGCACCGGGACGTGAAGCCGGACAACGTGCTGCTCGGACGGCACGACCGGGTGGTGCTCACCGACTTCGGCATCGCCCAGATCGAGGGCGAGACCAACCTGACGGACACCGGCGGCTTCGTCGGCTCGCCGGAGTACATCGCCCCCGAGCGGGTGCTGGGCCAGCGTCCGGGCCCCGCGAGTGACCTGTGGTCCCTAGGCGTGGTGCTGTACGCGGCGACCGAGGGCGTCTCCCCGTTCCGCCGCAGCAACACCCCGGCCACCCTCCAGTCCGTCCTCAACGCCACCCCGGCCGCGCCCGCCTCCGCGCAGGGCCCGCTCGCCGAGGTCATCACCGGACTGCTCCAGAAGGACCCGGCCCGCCGCCCGAACGCCGCGCAGACCCGCGCGCTCCTGGACAGCGCGGCCAACCCGCCTGCGCCCGCGCCCGTGCCCACCCAGGTGATGCCGTTCGCGTCGTCCGGGAGTGGCGGGGTGCGCGTGGGCCGCGGGACGCTGATCGGTATCGGCGCGGCGTTCGTCGCCGTGGTGGTCGCCGCGGCCGGCCTGGTGGTCGCCGACCCGTTCGGGGACGAGGAAGCGGCGGATCCCTGGGTCGAGCGCGCCCACCCGGACCTGGGCGTCACGCTGAGCGTGCCCAAGGAATACAAGGTCGGCAAGCCCGACGCGGACAACACCGACCAGAACTGGGTCACTTACACGGACCCGAGCGGCGCCGTCTGGGTCGGCGCGCGGGTGGCCCGCAAGAAGGACGACACCTCGGGCACCATCAAGAACTCCGCGGCGGCCGAGATGTACGCCGACAACGAGGAGTTCAAGTCCACCGGCAGCTACGACCTCGCCATGCCCGAGGGACCCCGCACGGAGACCGAGGAGACGCAGTACCAGGGCAAGAAGTCGGCCCTGAACACGGTCCGGTACGACACCAACGACCTCCAGAACCCGCGTCCGCGCGAGCTGAAGCTCTTCTACTACAAGACGTCCAAGGGCGACATGTACCGGGTGACGATCAGCTACCCGGGCGTTGGCGACTTCACCGAGCGGGGACGCGAGGTGGCCGAGACCGTGCTCCGGGACCTGGAGATCAAGCCCCTCTGAACTGGCGTCGCCCCGGCCGCGCGCGGTAGGCATGGTGCATGAGTGAGCAGGGAGCCGGCCGGGGCTCCAAGGAGCTGGTGGTCGGCGGCCGTTACCGGCTGCTCGAACGCGTCGGCTCGGGCGGCATGGGAACGGTGTGGCGCGCGCACGACGAACTGGTCGAGCGGGAAGTGGCCGTCAAACAGCCGCGGTTGCCCGGTGAGCCCGAGGACGAGGCGTTCCGGCGGGCGGCGCACCGGCTCCACCGCGAGGCGCGGGCCGCCGCCCGGGTCGACCACCCGTCGGCGGTCTCCATCCACGACGTCGTCGTGGAGGAGGACGGCCTGCCGTGGATCGTGATGGAGCTGGTGCGGGGCGAGTCCCTGCACGAGAGGCTCCGGCGCGGCCCCGTGGAGCCCGCGGAGACCGCCCGGATCGGCCTCGCCGTCCTCGGCGCGCTGCGCGCCGCGCACTCCGTCGGCATCGTGCACCGGGACGTGAAACCCGCCAACGTGCTGCTCGGCGCGCACGGGCGGGTCGTCCTCACCGACTTCGGCATCGCCCATGTCCAGGGCGAGGAATCACTCACCGCCACCGGGGAGTTCGTCGGCTCCCTGGAGTTCGTCGCACCGGAGCGGATGTCGGGCCGCACCGCGGGCCCCGCCTCCGACCTGTGGTCCCTGGGCGTCCTGCTCTACGCCGCGGTGGAGGGCTGGTCGCCGTTCCGCCGTACGACGGTGGAGTCCACGCTCGCCGCGATCCTCTCCGCCGACCCGCCCGAGCCCGAACGCGCCGGCCCCCTCGCCCCGCTGCTGTCCGGCCTGCTGGCGAAGGACCCCGGACAGCGCCCGGACGCGGAGGAGACCGAGGCGGCCCTGGCAGCGGCGGTGACCGGCGAGCATGAGAAGCCGGACGAGCCGACGGCACCGGGTTCGAAGCCGCCGGGAGCGCCGGGCGACTCGGGTAGCTCGGGCAGGTCGGTGGCGCCGGGAGCCCCGGAGGCGCCCCGGCGCCCGGACGGGCCCGCCACCGGGGACGCGCCCCAGGACGTTTCGGGACTGTTGGAGTTCGGGGACGACATCCGCACGACGCGCCTCGCGCCGGACCCTGACACCACGGCCGCGCCGACACCCTCCGCGCCGACGGCCGGGCGGACACCCACACCGCCCACGGCCGGGCCGACACCTGCCGCGCCGACGGCCGGGCGGACACCCACGCCGCCCACGGACGCGCCGACACCTCCCGCGCCCACACCCCCCGAGTCCATACCCGCCGTACGACCCCCCGCCGCGACAGCGGCACCCACCCCACCCCGCCGCCCCCTCCACCGCCGCCCCCTCCCGCTGGCCTTCCTGGGCGCACTTCTGGTCGCCGCGGCCTGGACGGGCATCGCCCTGCTCGCCGACCCCGACAGCGGCGCGGTCACCGGGACCACCGCGAGCCACAGCTCAGCGGAACCGGCCCCGGCACCGACATCCCGGCCGAGCGCCACCCCCGGCTGGTCGGCCCACCCGGAGCGGGCCATGGGCGCCACGCTCGCCCTCCCGGACACGTACGAGGAGTTCGCCCGGCAGGGCAGCGACTCCTACCAGCCCCGCGCGGTCGAGTACGCGGCCGGTTCCGTCCAGGTCCGCCTCACCCAGTGGGACGAGGCGCCCGGAACCCCGATGAGCCAGGCGAAGCAGCACGCGGCGACCTGGGAGTTCTTCGAGGAGCCGCGGACGCAGTACACCCGGACCACCTTCCGGGGCTGGGAGGCCGTGCAGTCCGACACCACCTACGGCGAGCCGGAGCTGCGCCGCCGGGTGATGGAACTCTTCGTCCGCACCGACGACGGCCGGCTCTACGAACTGCGCGTCGAGATGCCCAAGGGCACGGCGGAGGAGAAACGCGGCACCGCGGTTTTCAAGAGCGCCCGCGACCGGCTCACGATTGCCACAACGCCCTGATCAGCGCATTCGTTGCCAGCGCTCACTGGCGGTATGTGAGCGGACCGTGAATCCCCGTTACCGACGGGTACACAAAGCCCTCGTCGCGGCATACCCTGCGGCTCATGACGGACTCGCAGGCCCCGGCACAGACCGGCACGAATCCCCTCGCCCCCGCCCCGGAGGGCGTCCGTACGGCCGCCGACGTGGTCACCCCGGAGCTGGTCGCCCAGCTGACCCGGGGCGTGACCGGTTCCGGCCGTACCGCCAACCACACGCCGTTCACCGGCGAGAAGCTGGCCGACCTGCCCGAGTCCACGCCCGAGGACGTGGAGAAGGCGTACGCAGCGGCCCGCACCGCCCAGGCGCTCTGGGCGCAGATCCCGGTACGGCAGCGCGCCGCCGTCCTGCTGCGCTTCCACGACCTGGTGCTGGCCCGCCAGGCCGAGGTGCTGGACCTCATCCAGCTGGAGACCGGCAAAGCCCGGCTGCACGCCCACGAGGAGGTGCAGGCCGTCGCCGTCGCCGCCCGGCACTACGGCCGACGGGCCGCCGCCTACCTGCGCCCGAAGCGGCACACCGGAGCCATCCCGACCCTCACCAAGGTGACCGAGCTGCGTCACCCGCGCGGAGTGGTCGGCCAGATCGCACCCTGGAACTACCCGCTGGAGCTGTCCGTCGGCGACGCCCTGCCCGCGTTCGTCGCCGGCAACGCCGTCGTCATGAAGCCGGACACGGAGACCTGCCTGACCGCCCTGTGGGCCCGTGACCTGCTCATCGAGGCCGGACTGCCCGCCGACGTCTTCCAGGTCGTGCTCGGCGACGGCCCCGTCGTCGGACCCGAGGTCGTCCGCCACGCCGACTACGTCTCCTTCACCGGCTCCACCCGCACCGGCCGCGAGGTCGCGCAGGGCGCCGCCGCCCGGCTGGTCGGGGTCTCCCTCGAACTCGGCGGCAAGAACGCCATGCTGGTACTGGAGGACGCCGACCTGGAGAAGGCCGCGGCGGGCGCCGTCCGCGCCTGCTTCTCCTCCGCGGGCCAGCTCTGCATCTCCATCGAGCGGCTGTACGTCCACGAGTCGGTCGCCGACGCCTTCCTGGAGCGCTTCGCCGCCCGCACCCGGGCCATGCGGCTCGGCCGCTCCCTCGCCTACGGCGCCGACATGGGCTCCCTGGTCGGCGAGCGGCAGCTGGAGACCGTCAAGCGGCATGTGGAGGAGGCCGTCGCCAAGGGCGCCAGGCTCGTCGCGGGCGGTGTCGCCCGCCCGGACATCGGCCCCTACTTCTTCGAGCCGACCATCCTCGACGGCGTCGAGGCGCCGATGGCCGTCTGCACCGAGGAGACCTTCGGCCCGGTCGTCTCCATCTACCGTTTCAAGACCGAGGACGAGGCCGTCGAGCACGCCAACTCCACGCCGTACGGGCTGAATTCCTCGGTCTGGACGAAGGACGGCAGCCGCGGCCGCGCGGTCGCCGCCCGGCTGCGCGCCGGCACCGTCAACGTCAACGAGGGCTATGCCGCCGCCTACGGCAGCGTCCAGTCGCCGATGGGCGGCATGAAGGACTCGGGCCTCGGCCGCCGGCACGGCTCCGAGGGCATCCTCAAGTACACCGAGGCCCAGACGGTCGCCCACCAGCGCCTGCTGCCGATCGCGCCCACGCTCGGCATGGACGACGAGAAGTACGCGGCGTTCATGAGCCGCAGTCTGCGACTGATGAAGGCATTCCGCTTCCGCTGAAGCCCCCGTACCCGGGCCCTCCGCACCCAGACCCCCGCACTGCTGGCTCAAAGGAGAGAACGCACGTGCCTCAGGACGCGTACGACTACGACGTCATCGTCGTCGGATCGGGCTTCGGCGGTTCGGTGACCGCCCTGCGCCTGACCGAGAAGGGCTACACCGTCGGCGTCCTGGAGGCAGGGCGCCGCTTCACCCGGGAGACCCTTCCGAGGAACTCCTGGGACCTGAAGAACTACCTCTGGGCGCCGAAGCTCAAGCTCTTCGGCATCCAGCGCATCCACCTGCTCGGCAACGTCATGGTGCTGGCCGGAGCGGGCGTCGGCGGCGGTTCGCTGAACTACGCCAACACCCTCTACGTACCGCCGACGCCGTTCTTCGAGGACCCGCAGTGGCGGGACATCACCGACTGGCAGGAGGAGTTGAGGCCGTACTACGACCAGGCCAAGCGGATGCTCGGCGTGCGGCTCAACCCGACGATGACCCCCTCGGACGTCCACCTCAAGGACGCCGCGCAGCGGATGGGCGCCGGGGACACCTTCCACATGGCGCCGGTCGGGGTGTTCTTCGGCGACGGCGAGGACGCGGAGGGCACCCGGGCCGAGCCCGGCGAGCAGGTCGCCGACCCCTACTTCGGCGGCGCGGGACCGGACCGCAAGGCCTGCACCGAGTGCGGCGAGTGCATGACGGGCTGCCGCCACGGCGCCAAGAACACCCTGAACGAGAACTACCTGTACCTCGCCGAGAAGGCCGGCGCCGTGGTGCACCCGATGACCACGGTCGTCTCGGTGACCGGCGACTCCCAGGACGGCTACGCCGTCACCACCGTCCCCACCGACCGGCGTCGCAAGGGCGAGAGCCGCACCTTCAAGGCCCGCCGGGTCGTCCTGGCCGCCGGCACCTACGGCACCCAGACCCTGCTGCACCGGATGAAGGCGAGCGGGCGCCTGCCGTACCTCTCGCCGCGGCTCGGCGAGCTGACCCGGACCAACTCCGAGGCCCTGGTGGGCGCGCAGACCGACAACCGGCGCTACCGCAAGGTCAGCGGCGAGAAGAAGGTCGACTTCACCCGGGGCGTCGCCATCACCTCCTCCGTCCACCCGGACGGCAACACGCACATCGAGCCGGTGCGCTACGGCAAGGGCTCCAACTCCATGGGCAGCCTGACGATCCTCCAAGTGCCCTACACCGAGGGGTCGTCGAGGCTCGCGGCCTGGCTGGGCAACGCCGTCCGGCACCCGATGCTGGTGCTCCGCTCGCTGTCCAACCGGCGCTGGTCGGAGCGGTCCATCATCGGCCTGGTGATGCAGTCGCTCGACAACTCCCTGACGACGTACCTGAAACCGGACGGCGTCGGAAAGGGCATGCTGACCGCCCGGCAGGGCCATGGCGCACCCAACCCCATGCAGATCAAGGCCGCCACGGACGGCGCCACCGCCCTCGCGCAGTCGATCAACGGCTTCGCCGGTTCCAACATCGGCGAACTGATGGGCACCCCGCTCACCGCGCACTTCCTCGGCGGCTGCCCCATCGGCTCCTCGCCCGAGACCGGCGTCATCGACCCGTACCACCGTCTCTACGGGCACCCCGGGATCTCGGTGGTCGACGGCGCCGCGGTCTCCGCGAACCTGGGCGTGAACCCCTCGCTCACCATCACCGCGCAGGCCGAGCGGGCGATGTCGTACTGGCCCAACAAGGGCGAGGAGGACATCCGCCCCGACCAGCACCTGCCCTACGAGCGGCTCCAGCCGGTCGAGCCCAAGGCGCCCGCGGTGCCGGCGGAGGCGTTCGGCGCGCTGCGGCTGCCCTTCCTCGGGATGCCGGCGGTCCCGCCGAAGAAGTGACGGCGGTGCCGTAGAAGAAGCGACGGCGGTGCCGTGGAAGAAGTGACGGCAAGGGAAAGGACCTGCGCCCCCCTCCGAGCGCAGGTCCTTTCCCTTGCTTGTGCCGAACGGCTCTACCGAGCGGCTGAGGCTCAGGCCTCGGCGCCCACCTTGCGGCGCTTCATCGCGAAGACCACGCCGGTGCCCGCGAGCACCGCGATGCCGCCGATGGTGGCGAGGACCGGCAGGTTCGAGTCCGAACCGGTCTCGGCCAGCTCACCGTCGACGTCGACCTCGCTGACGTCGGTGATCTCGTCCTTGCCACCGGTCTGCGGCTTGGAGTCGTCCGGCTCGCCCGCGTCGGAACCGGCCGGCAGCACCTCGAAGAAGTAGATGCCGTAGTTCTCGTCCTCGGAGGTCCAGCAGGCGTCCTCGGTGGAGTACTCGGCCAGGCCGATGGCGATGCCGATCGCGCTCGGGACGTCACGGCTGATGTTCAGCCGCAGGTCGTAGCTGATCGACTGGCCGCCTTCGAGGGTGAAGGTGTTGAGCGCGCCGCCCTCGCCGAACTGGGTGGCCAGGTCGACCCAGCTGCCGCCGCTCTTGACCTGCACGGTGATCAGGTCGGTGTAGTCGTTCTCCAGCTCCCAGTCCAGCGCGGCGACGCCGACGACGGGCAGGATGTCCTCGATCGTCTCGTCGCCGGAGTTGCTGACGTTGAACTTGAAGTTCGTCCAGCCGCTGCCGGCCACCACCGTCTCGGGCAGACCGCTCAGCGAGCTGTGCAGCACCTCGCTGATGTCGAAGACGGGGTCGCCGTACTCGTCGAGCGGGCACTCCTCGACGATCTCGTCGTCGCCCTCCTCGTCCTCGGACTCCTCGTCGGACGGGGTGCTCTCGGTCGCCGCCGGGGAGCTCTCGCCGGCGGCGGGGCTGCTCTCGCCCGGGGCCGGGGTCGACTCCCCGGCGGCCGGGGAGGACTCGGCGGGCGCGGGCGTGGTCTCCTCGGCGGCCGGGCTCGACGTCTCCTCGGACGGCGTGGTCTCGGGGGTGCTCTCCGGCGTGCTCTCGGTCGCCGACGGCGAGGGCGAGACCTCGTCCGTGGCGAAGGCGGCGGGAGCGGACAGCAGCGCGAGCGGGGCTATGGCGGCCGTCGCGGCCGCGGCGGCCAGGGCGCGGCGAAGCTTCATGAAGACCTCGGGAAGTACGGCGCGGCCGAAACGTTTCGGCGCGCGATGCGGTGAGGCCTCCGCGATGGGGGCGCGGGTGTGGCCCTTGGTACGCCTGGTTTGATCCACCACCCCGGCCGATGGTTGCGGTCTCACTGACAACTTTCTTATGTGGCACGTGTCACACAGGCCCGGACTCTTGTGGATCTTGCGGCGTCGCGATTGGTTGCCTTAGAACAGCATCTTCCCTGCACCCCCACCGAAGCCCCAGAGAAGGTGCGCCGTTCCGTGGCCGACAGACCGTCCGAAGAGTCCAGTGCCGTCCCCGACGACGTGTGGGAGAAGTTCGCCCGGGACAGCGAGCGCGACATCAGCGCGTCGGCTCCGAAGGAGCCGTCCGCGCGGGCCCGCACGGTGACCCGGCGGCTGCGTGAGCAGGACGCGCGCGGACAACTGCCCGAGGGGTGGCGCACCGGGCCGGCCTGGCGCGAGATGGACGGACGGGCCACGCGGCGCGGACGCTGGTGGTCGGCTCTCGGCGTGCTGGCCGCCCTGGCGGTCGTGGTCGTGGCCCTGCGGCCCTCCCTGCTGCCCGGCGACCCCTTCGGCACGGGCGACGCGTCGGACGACGTCGCCACGACCCGGCTGCCGGACGAGACCGCGGCCCCCACCGCCCCGCCGGAGGCCGTCGACCCCGACATCCCCACCCGGGACCGGCCCTTCGCCGGGTCCCCGGCCCTGCGCTGGGCCGACGGCGCGGACGGCATCGTCGTACCCGAGGCGAAGGCCGTGGGCGTCCTGACCGAGGCCCAGGTGGCGAAGGCGCTGAAGCAGACCAAGGTGCTCCTGACCGACGCCAACCTCGCACCCGCCACCCTCCGCGGCGAACGCCCCGAGGCGGCCCTCGATGTGATCGAACCCACCCAGACCGAGCTGCTCGACCTGCTGGACACCGCGCTGCGCGAGCCGGACGAGAAGCACGACCCGCTGGGGATGTTCACCCGCTTCGACCCCGGGGAAGTGCGGCTCGCCGGCGACGTCGTCAAGACCCGCGGCCGCATGACCTTCGAGAAGGGCAAGGACGCGGAACTGGTCGTGCACGCGGACTACACCTTCGTCTACCCGCTCGTGCGGACCGGTGAGGACAGCACCGAGGTGGCCCGGACGATCATCCGCCGCGTCCTCGACGTCGAGGTGTACGACCCGGCGCGGTACCGGACGAAGGAGGGCGGGCTGGTCGTCGAGCGCTACGACCTGGAGATCGGCAACTCGGCGTGCGACGTCCACGACGGCTATCTGCACCCGCAGTTCGCGACGGGCGACCCCGTCGGCTCGGCCCCGACGGGCCCGACGACGGACCCGTACGACCGCAGCAGGGAGCTCGCCGAGGACCGGGCGGAGGAGTGCGGGACCGTCTCCCGCACCTGAACGGGGCTTGTTCCGCGGGGGAGTTGGTGAAGGGCCCCGCCGGGAGTTGGTGAAGGGCCCCGCGGGACGGATCCGCGGGGCCCTTCTTCCGTCAGCACCGACGTCAGGGCAGCGTCGGTGCCGGGGAGCGGCGCCGGGGGGTTGCGCCGCTGGCCTGTGCCGTGGTCGGCATCGGGTGCGATGGGGTTGCCTGGGGCGGGACTTGGGGGACGGGTACGGTTCCCGCCGGTCGGCCCCGGGCGTCCCCGGAGCCGACCGTCTCTTGGGTGACCGGGCTGCTGTCCCCTGCCGTCCGGTCACTTGACTGGAGCGAGGTCCCACGACGCACGGCACGATCCGTGCGTCTCATCGCTCCAGCGAAGCCACGCGTGGTTCTTTCGGGCCCGCCTCTGGATGACACGGACATCAGCACCAACGAAGCGCCGCGCGTCCCGGTCACGCGCCGTACGGGTGAGGGTGCGCCCGAACTCAGATGCGACCGCGGCACAGTTCGAGCAGCGTCATCGCCAGCGCCGTACCCGGCTTGCCGAGCGCCTCGCGGTAGTGGTCGAGGATCTCCATCTCGCGGGAGAGGTTCACCCGGCGTCCGCCGGAGGTGATCCGGGCCTCCTGGATGACGGCCGAGACGGCCACCCGTTCCTGGATGAGGCCGATGATCCGGTCGTCGAGCGCGTCGATGCGCTCACGGGCGCCGGTGATCACGGAGGCGGCCTCGTCGGTGCGGGCGCCGGTCTTGTCCGTGGCGGTGGTGGTCATGGAAGGGGCTCCTGTACGGGGTGGGGTGCCCCGGATCGACAAGGCCCGGACACGACAGACGCCCCGGGCCTTGTCGGCCCGGGGCGCCTGGGAAGTCGCTTGTCAGTTGCTCAAGCGCTACGACCATGGCAGCCGGCGGGCCGGATGCCATAGGTAAAGAGGAAGGTCGTCTGCGTGAGCATGCGGTCAGTATGCCGTCCCGTTCGGTGACCGCCCAGACCGGTTCGCATCCTGAGACGTCCCGAGACGCCCCGAGGCGCCGTCCGCCCTTGGGCGCCCCGTTAGAATCGGTGGCACAGCCCTTGTCAAGCCGCCGGAAGGCAACCCGTGTCACCAGCGACCCCCGCCGCCCCCGACACCGTCCTGGTCGTCGACTTCGGCGCGCAGTACGCCCAGCTCATCGCCCGCCGCGTCCGCGAGGCCCGGGTCTACAGCGAGATCGTGCCGAGCACCATGCCGGTGGCGGAGATGCTCGCCAGGAACCCGGCGGCGATCATCCTCTCCGGCGGCCCCTCCTCGGTCTACGCGGAGGGCGCCCCCCGCCTCGACCGCGCGCTCTTCGAGGCCGGCGTCCCCGTCTTCGGCATGTGCTACGGCTTCCAGCTGATGGCCCAGAGCCTCGGCGGCACCGTCGACAACACCGGCGCCCGCGAGTACGGCCGCACCGACCTGCACGTCTCCCGCTCCGCCTCCACCCTCTTCGAGGGCACCCCGGACGAGCAGCACGTGTGGATGTCGCACGGCGACGCCTGCTCCGCCGCCCCCGAGGGCTTCACCGTCACCGCGTCCACGGACGTCGTCCCGGTCGCCGCCTTCGAGAACGACGAGAAGAAGCTCTACGGCGTCCAGTACCACCCCGAGGTCATGCACTCCACGCACGGTCAGCAGGTGCTGGAGCACTTCCTGTACCGCGGCGCCGGCCTCACGCCGTCGTGGACCACGGGCAACGTCATCGAGGAGCAGGTCGCCTCGATCCGCGCGCAGGTCGGCGACAAGCGCGCCATCTGCGGCCTGTCCGGCGGCGTCGACTCCGCGGTGGCCGCCGCCCTGGTCCAGAAGGCCATCGGCTCCCAGCTGACCTGCGTCTACGTGGACCACGGCCTGATGCGCAAGGGCGAGACCGAGCAGGTCGAGAAGGACTTCGTGGCGGCGACCGGCGCCAAGCTGGTCGTGGTGGACGCCGAGGAGCGCTTCCTGACCGCGCTGAAGGGCGTCTCGGACCCCGAGGAGAAGCGCAAGATCATCGGCCGCGAGTTCATCCGCGTGTTCGAGCAGGCGCAGCTGGAGATCCTCCAGGAGGAGGGCCCCGAGGTCGCCTTCCTCGTGCAGGGCACCCTCTACCCGGACATCGTCGAGTCCGGCGGCGGCACCGGCACCGCCAACATCAAGTCCCACCACAACGTCGGCGGTCTCCCCGACGACATCGAGTTCCAGCTCGTCGAACCGCTGCGCCAGCTGTTCAAGGACGAGGTCCGGATGGTCGGCCAGGAACTGGGCCTGCCGGAGGAGATCGTCCAGCGCCAGCCGTTCCCCGGCCCCGGCCTCGGCATCCGCATCGTCGGCGAGGTCACCAAGGAGCGCCTGGACCTGCTGCGCGAGGCCGACGCCATCGCCCGCGAGGAGCTGACCGCGGCCGGCCTCGACCGCGACATCTGGCAGTGCCCGGTGGTCCTGCTCGCCGACGTCCGCTCGGTCGGCGTCCAGGGTGACGGCCGCACCTACGGCCACCCGATCGTGCTGCGCCCGGTCTCCTCCGAGGACGCCATGACGGCCGACTGGTCGCGCCTGCCGTACGAGGTGCTGGCGAAGATCTCCACCCGGATCACCAACGAGGTACGGGACGTCAACCGGGTCGTCCTCGACGTGACGTCGAAGCCGCCGGGCACGATCGAGTGGGAGTAGAGACTCCCCGGGCCGTGTCCCGCACGGCCCAGTCCTAGGTGCGCTTGATCACGCGCACCGGCTCACCGGGCTTCCAGACCTGGAGGACGAGGTACTTCTCGTCCTCCACCGAGGTCCTCACGACCTCCGTCAGCTCGGTACGGAAGAGGTGGAACGGCTCCGGCGGTTCCACCTCTTCCGCGTACGCGGCCTTCTCCGCCGGGTCCTCGACCTCGAACGCCCGGCCGCTGATCCGGACATCGCCGCCGCCCATGGACTGCCCCTCCCCGGGGTTCGCCTGGAGCGCGAAACGCGGGTCGCGCCGCAGGTCGAGCGCCTTCAGCGAGTCCGGCATCATGCCGAGCCACAGCTCGCCGCCGCGGAAGGCCACCTCCAGACCGGTGGTGCGCGGGGAACCGTCCTTGCGGAGGGTGGCGAGGACATGGTGCGTGAAAGCGCCGAAGCGCTCCTCGACGGTCCTGGCGAGTTCGGGTTCGGCGGTGGCGAAGTCGGCCCAGCTGTTGGTCATACGCCGAGTCTCGCGCCGAATCCGGACATCTGCTGTCCGGTATCCCGGACGACTGCCGAGCGCGGCCGGGGCGGGCCGCATCAGCGATGCTGCGACGTCCTCCCTTCCCCGCCGGGGCGGGCCGCATCAAGGGCGGACGTACCACTCCTCGCCCCGCTCGTCCCGTACCGGCGTGCAGCCCGCCGCCGCCAGTCGCGCGGCCAGCTTGGCCCGGCGGGCCGCGTTCAGCCGCAGGGAGAGCAGCAGGAGCGCCGGGGTCAGCGCGGCCAGCGTGAGCAGCACCGCGAACTTCCCGGTCACCGCGGCCAGCAGCACGAACAGCAGCGGGAACGCCCAGGCCATGGTGATCAGCTGCTTGCGGTTGGCGGCGGCGCCGAGGGCGTCGTACCGGATGAGCGTCGCGATCAGGTCGACCTCCGGCCGCGCCTCCGGCACCGGCTTCAGGGAGTCCTGGTACATGCCGGGCACCGGGCCGCCCGCGCCGGCCTGCGGGAACGCGGCCGCGTTCGCCGCCGCGCGCTGCTGGGCCCGCGGGCCGGCGTCGCGGACCATACGGACGCAGAGCATCTTCTGCTTGCCGATGTGCCGGACGTCCGCGTACCGGAAGCCGTAGCACTCGGCGATGTAGGCGAGCGCGCCGATGGTCTCCCACTCGGCGAAGGGGTGGATGAGCTCGACCACGTCCTGGGAGGCGAGCTGCCGCATCAGGGTGGAGACGTGACGGTCGGCGACGCTCACATGGGCTCCTGGCTCTGCTGGGTGGTTCTGGCTGAAAAGTGCCATTGAATTACTGATTCCGGATACCGGACCCGTGAGTCCCTGAAAAGGTTGTGCGTCAGTTGTGCGTCATCTTCACAACCCGGCCCTGCCCTTTTGCCCTGACCGACGGTAACTTCCGGGCCGTAAAGGACCAGCGCAGGAGGCTGTCACATGCCCGGGCCCACGCCACCGCTTCCGCTCCCCACCGACCGGCTGCGCTTCGCCATGCCGCCGATGCACGAGTCGGTCGAGGACGAACGCCGGCACCGCAAGGAACGGCTCGCGGGCGCGCTGCGGATCTTCGGGCGCCTCGGCTTCGAGGACGGCGTCTCGGGGCACATCACCGCACGCGACCCGGAGTTCTCCGACTGCTTCTGGGTGAACCCCTTCGGGATGCCCTTCCGGCACGTCACCGTCAGCGACCTCGTGCTGGCCAACTCCGACGGGCAGGTCGTCGAGGGCCGCTACCACGTCAACCAGGCCGCCTTCACCGTCCACGCCCAGGTGCACGCCGCCCGCCCCGACGTCGTCGCCGTCGCCCACTGCCACTCCGTGCACGGCCGCGCCCTCTCCGCCCTCGGCGAGCTGCTCGACCCGATCACCCAGGAGAGCTGCGCCTTCTACGAGGACCTCGCCCTCTACGACGCCTACAGCGGCGTCGCCGTCGACGCCGTGGAGGGCCGCCGCATCGCCGGCGCCCTCGGCTCCCGCAAGGCCCTGGTCCTGCGCAACCACGGGCTGCTCACGGTGGGGGACTCGGTGGACGCGGCGGCCTGGTGGTTCCTGTCACTGGAGCGCTCCTGCCAGGTCCAGCTGACGGCGAAGGCGGCGGGCCGCCCGATCCTGATCGACCACAAGGCGGCGGTGGCCACGCGGGAGCAACTGGGCGGGGACCTGGTCGCGTGGATCAACTACCAGCCGATGTGGCAGGACATCAGCCGCAGCGAACCGGACCTGCTGAGCTAGGTCGCGCTTCGAACGTCCCGCCTGCTCCGCGGCGTCCGGCTCGCCCCGGGCCCGGTGACCGGACTCAGAAGCCCCGCAGCACCGCGGCCTTCGTCAGCGCGAACTCGTCGTCCGTGAGCACCCCGTCCCGGTACAGCTCGCCCAACTCCCGCAGTCTGCGCAGCAGCACGTCGTGATGGTCCGCGGGCGGAAGCACGGTCGCGGCGAGCGGGCGGCCCTGCTCGGCATAAGTGCCGCCGGTCCTCGTGGAGGGGTGCGGGAGCCGGGCGGTCACCGCGGTGGCGACGAGCGCGGTGAGCAGGTCACGACGGACACTGCCCCACAGATCCAGGGCGTACGGGTCCTTCTCCGGCGGGAGCTTGGCGAACGCCGTCTCCCGGGTCACGAACCGCAGAAGGCCGTCCTCGTGCCCCGTGTTGGGCAGCCACTCCACCGCCGCCACCTCGGCGATACCGAGGATCCGCGGCCCGGTGGCCCGCTTGACCCGGTCGGAGGTGTCGGCCCAGTCGACCCGGATCCGGCCGCCGTCGAAGGACACCGTCCCGTCGGAGGAACGCACCGAGACCGGAACCGGCGGGCCCGGCAGCAGATACGCCCCGGTCGGCTCGCTCGGAATCCCTTCCAGCAGCAGCGAGTTGCGGATCTCCTCGGCCACGTACTCCGCGACCCCCGCCCGGTCGACGTCCACCGCCAGCCGGTAGGGATCCGCCGGGTCCGGCAGCCGCCCGCCGGTCGCCTGGAGCAGCGGGTCCGCCCCCTCGCGCAGCCGCATCCGCAGCCTGCCGCGCCTGCGCTCCGGCTCGAACACGACACCGGCCACGGCCTCCAGCGGTACGGCGATCTCCCCGTACGTCTGCCGGAACAAGGACACCGAACGGTGCAGCCCCGGGGTGATCCGCACGGTGCTTCCGTCGAAGGCCCAGGACCCGTCGCGCTGGATGATCTCGGCCATGGGGCGATTCTCCCAGCCGGGTCAACAAGGCGGCCCCGCCCTCACTCCGCGCCTCACCCGCGCCGACCTTCCACGGACCGGACCTGCCCGCCGGGGCCCGCGTGGCGTAGGGCACAATTCGCTGTCATTGCACTGGAGTTGTGGCGGTACGGAGCACGGGGAAGGCAGGCGTCGGACGTGGCGGTGCAGGAGGCGAGACAGGGCTCGGACGCGGGCGCGGGCACACACGCGGGTGGCTGTACCTGCGGGGACTGCCCGCACGGGGCGCGGGCCGGGCACCGCCGCGCGGTGGCCGAGTTCCTGCTCAAGCGGGACGAGTTCGCGGCCGGACAGGGGCTGCCCGCGGCGGTGGCACACTCGGCGTCGGCGTCCCGGCAGTGGGTCTCGGAGGAACTCACCCAGTCCGCCGAAGTGGTCGCCGAGCGCGGCCGGGCCGAGGGCGACGCCTGGCTGGCCCGCCTGTGGCACCGCACCGCGTCCACCGTGTGGGGCCTGGTGGTCCTGCTCCTCCTCGTACAGGCCCTCACCGCGGTCGGTACGGGCTGGACCAGCGCCCGCACGGCCGGGCTGCTCGCTGCGGTGCTGACGGCGGGCGCGCTGACCGCCGCGTCCCGCTTCCACCGCGCCCGCGGCGGCGCGCTGGCCCCTGTCATCGGCGAGGACAACCGCCTGTCCACCTCCCGCGCCGTCGCCGCCGTGTGGGTGCTGTTCGTGGCCTACGCCGTGCTCGTCCTGGCCGGCCGGCTCGCCGTCGCCTCCGACCCCGCGGAACGCGACGCCCTGATCTCCGGCCTCGAACTCGCCCGGGGCGCCGGGGTGGTGACGGTCCTCGCGGTCGTCTGCGCCATCGCCGTGCTGGTCCGCCGCGTGGTCGGCCTGCGGGTCCTCGGACAGCGGCTGCAGAAGGTGCGCGCCGACCGGCCGCGCGCCGCCGACCTGCTCACCGATGACGCCGGACGCGGCACCTTCGCCGACATCCAGTACGTCGTGATCAGCGCGGTGGCCCTGCTCTTCGCGGCCGTCCGCCTGGCCCGCCGCCCCGACCAACTCCCCGACCTGCCCTGGGGCCTGGCGGTGCTGGTCCTGATCTCCGCGGCGACCTACGTGGCCGGGAAGTACGCCGAGGGCGGCCGCCCCGTCATCCTCTCCGTCGTCCGCTCCCGCGAGGCGGGCGACCTCGACGCCCCCATCCGGACCGGCGACGACATCGAGATCCGCGGCGCGGGCTTCGTACCCCCCGGCGCGCAGGGCGCGGAACGGCTCTCCCGGATGACCGTCCGCGTCGGCACGGTCCACGTCCACGTACCGCTCGTCCCGGTGACCGGCGGTTTCAGCAACCCCACGGACGCGGTACTGACCGTGCCCGTCCCCGCGGACGTCGAACCCGGCCGGGTCGAGGTGCAGGTGATCACCGCGGCGGGCGTGGAGACCAACCGGTACGCCATCGACGTCACGGACTGAGCGAGCCCCCGCCCGGACCCAAGCCCCGGACACAAGCCCTGGACACAAGCCCTGGGCGTGAGCCCAGGCAGGCGCCCAGGCACGAGACCGGGTCCGGTGGCGCAGGCAGGGGCGAAAACCCGTCAAGCCGGTGAAAATGGTCGGGTCAGGATTGAGCGGGCTCCGGTCGGTGTACGTATCGTCCTTTGAGGGGCACGTCCCGACGGGCGAGAGGCGGCACCGATGACTCACGGCTTCCGTACCGACACGAACGACCCCTATCTGGACGGCGGCCACGACTGGCGTGAACTCGCCACCCGCTACGCCCTCCTCCCGCTCCGCATCTTCCTCGGCGTCACCTTCGTCTACGCCGCCCTCGACAAGCTCACCGACAGCGCCTTCCTGAAGGACTCCGGATCGGGCTCGATCGGCGACATGATGCGCGCCGTCCGGGACTCCTCCGCCATCCCCTCCATGGTCGACACAGCCCTCGACAACCCCGTCGCCTTCGGTTACGCCATCGCCCTCGGCGAGCTGGCCGTCGGCATCGGCATCCTCATCGGCCTGTTCGCCCGCATCGCCGCCCTGGGCGGTGCGTTGATCTCGCTCAGCCTCTGGCTGACGGTGAGCTGGGCCGCGGAGCCGTACTACTACGGCAACGATCTCGTCTACCTGATGGCCTGGCTGCCCCTGGTCCTCGCCGGCGCTCCCTATCTGTCGCTGGACGCCATGATCCGCAACCGGCGCCGGCAGCGCGCCGGATACCAGTAGCGGGCGGCGCCGCCGATTACCAGGAGAGAGGGTGGCGCTGCCGGTAACCAGGAGAAGGCGGGGCTATCCGGAGGCTCCCTGCCCGGGGCGCGTCGCCGCGGAGCCGTCCCCAGAGGTACGGCCCTCCCGGCGACGCCTGCGTATGTCCCGCGAGAACACGGCCGTCGCGCCCGCCAGACCGAGGCCCCCCGACACCACCGCGATCATCACGAACCAGGGCGTCTCCCAGGCCCCGCCCGCGTCACCGGCGTAGAGCACTCCGCCGAGCGTCAGGAACGCTCCCGCGACCAGCCGTCCGGGCTGGAACTCATGACGCAGCACGGCTCACCTCCGCCTGACCCACACCGACGTTGAGGTCGATCTCGATGGTGCCCGCGGCCTCGGAGCCCTTGGCCGGCCGCAACGTCACCTCCTTGTGCTTGCCCGGCTCCACGTCCACGTCCTTCTTGTCGTCGCCCGGCAGCTGGATGTCTCCCACGCCGACGTCGATGGTCGCCCTCACCGTGACGCCCGGCGGCACGATCACCTTCACCCGGCCCACGCCCACCTCGGCGCTCGTGCTCACCGTCTTCCCCTTGGACACGTCCAGCCCGCTCAAGTCCAGCGTGCCGACGCCGGTGCCGAGGTCGTACCGCTCCTGGACGGCCGCCACGGTGGACGGCTGCCAGGTCGTGCGTATCCACTCGGTGCCGATGTCCTTGGGCAGGGCGGCCGAGGCGGCCAGCAGACCGGCCGTGACGACCGCGAGGAACACCGACCCGGCGCCGGTGCGCCCCAGGAAGGAGCTGACCGCGATGCCCACGCCGAACACCAGCAGCGCACAGGCCAGGCCCGTCTGGAGGCTGGTGCCGAGCGGGTGATCGTCCCAGGTCAGACGCGTGCCGAGACCGCCCGCTACCAGGGCCAGCAGCAGGATCCAGCCGCCGATCCAGCGAGGGCCGCGCGGCTTGGCCGGCTCCGGGCGGCGGGCGCGCGGGTTCTCCCAGCCGCTGCCTCTGCCGCTCAGACCGATGTTGACGGCCGCCGCGATGTCCCGGTCGCGCGAGTCACGAGGACCCCACAGATATCCGGTGCCACCGTCATGGGTGCCGTCCTTGACGATGGGGTCGCGCCACCAGGATGGGTAGGCGGCGGGCACCGGGGGTGCCTGGGCCTCCGGCGGGGCGTCCGCGACGGCCTGCGCGGCGAGCGGGTCGGGGTCGGCGCCGCCCCGCTGCCGGGACCAGTACCCCGCGCCCGCGAGGAGCAGGGAGAGTATGACGGCGAAGCTCAGCACCCCGCCGTTGTTCAGCATGGTCAGGAACACCCCGCACCCGACCAGCGCGAACAGCACCGCTGTCAGGGCCTGCCCGTCGACGCGGCCGGTCAGGAGCTTGCGGACCTCGTTCTCCTCGTCGTCCTCGTAGGGCACGAGGAGCCAGGCGAAGCCGTAGAAGATCAGGCCGAGACCGCCGGTCGCGGAGAGCACCGCCAGGGTGATCCGGAAGATCACCGGGTCCATGTCGCACTGCCGGCCGAGCCCGGCGCACACCCCCGCGAGCATCTTGTGCCGCCGGTCCCGCCGGAACCGGCCGGGCGGCTCCGTGCCTCCTTCTTCCCGCGGGTGCGCACGCCCCCCGCCCGCGCCGGGCGCGGCGTCCCCCGGCCCGGCGCCCGCGGCCGGGCGAGGGCCGGAACCGGGCCCGGGACCCGTCGCGGCGTGCTCGTGATCAGTCATGTGTCCATGGTGACCGCCGCGACGGCCCGACGGCAGTGGGAACGACCCTGGCCGGACCCTGATATCGCCCCTGAGCCGAGACCGGGGGCGGCCGGGGAAGGGTGGGCGGCCGGGGAGCGGGTCGGCCCGGGTTCCGGGCCGTCGGCTCGGCCCTCGGCCTCGTCCGCAGTCGAGGACACGTCCGCCGATCCGCTCGCGGACCTGGTGGCGGCCGAAGATCGGGGGAGTCTCGGGGGTCAACCCTGATGCTCCGCTCGGCCGCTCGTGTGACCATCGATGCCATGTCGGATGCCGCAGCAGCCCCCCTCGTCGAACCGCGGCCGCCGCGCAAGCTCTACCGCAGCAGTGACGGTCGCTGGCTCGGAGGCGTGGCGCGGGGGCTCGCCGGGCACCTAGGGCTGCCCGTCATCTGGGTGCGGCTCGTCTTCGTCGGCCTGTTCATGGCGGACGGCCTCGGCGCCCTGCTGTACGCCGCGTTCTGGTTCTTCGTCCCCCTCGGCGTCGGCGGCGTCGCCGGACAGCGACCGCCCTCCCTGGTCACCACCGAGACCTCCGCGGACGGGCGGCGCAGACTGATCGCCCGCCGGCCGGACAAGGGCCAGATCGTCGCGCTGCTGCTCATGGTCGTGGTCGCCCTGGTCTTCGTGAGCAGCGTCGACCTGGGCAGCGGCGCCCAGGCGTATCTCTGGCCCGCCGTGCTGGTCTCCGCCGGTGTCGCCCTGGTCTGGCGGCAGGCGGACAACGCCCGCCGGGCCCGCTGGATGGCGGTCGGCCGCCGTCGCCGCACCCTGACCCTGCTGCGCGCGGCCGGCGGCGTCCTGCTGGTCACCGCGGGCGTCTCCGGGATCTTCGTGCTCCAGGGCTCCGCCGCCCACCTCGGCTCCGTCCTCCAGGCGGCCCTCGCGGTCCTGGTCGGGATATCGCTCCTCGCGGGCCCCTATCTCGTCCGCATGACCCAGGACCTCTCCGAGGAGCGCCTGATGCGCATCCGCGCCCAGGAGCGCGCCGAGGTCGCCGCCCATGTCCACGACTCGGTGCTGCACACCCTCACGCTGATCCAGCGCAACGCGGAGAACGCGGGCGAGGTCCGCCGGCTGGCCCGCGCCCAGGAACGCGACCTGCGCACCTGGCTCTACAAACCGGAGGGCACCGGCAAGGACGAGGAGGACGAGCCGGCCACGCTCGCCGACGCGGTCCGGCGCAACGCCGCGGAGGTGGAGGACAAGCACGGTGTGCCCATCGAGGTCGTCGTGGTCGGCGACTGCCCGCTCGACGAGAGGATCGGCGCACAGATGCAGGCCGCGCGCGAGGCGATGGTGAACGCCGCCAAGTACGGTGGCGAGGGCGGCGCGGTGCAGGTATACGCCGAGGTCGAGGGAAGACGGGTCTTCGTGTCCGTGCGGGACCGCGGTCCCGGCTTCGACCTCGACTCGATACCCGCCGACCGGATGGGCGTCAGAGAATCGATCATCGGCCGGATGGAGCGCAACGGCGGGACGGCGCGGCTGCGCCCGGTGCCCGACGGCGGCACGGAGGTCGAACTGGAGATGGAGAGGGCGGAGAAGACGTCATGAGCGACCCGACCGAGGCGAACGCGGAGCCGACCGGGACAGCGGGCGGGCGGCATGTGCGGGTGGTCCTCGTCGACGACCACCGTATGTTCCGTACGGGAGTTCAGGCCGAGATCGGCCGGACCGAGCAGACCGGGGTGGAGGTCGTCGGCGAGGCCGCGGACGTCGACCAGGCGGTCACGGTCATCACCGCGACCCGCCCGGAGGTCGTCCTCCTCGACGTGCACCTGCCGGGCGGCGGCGGAGTCGAAGTGCTGCGCCGCTGCGCTCCGTTGATGGCCGACGCCGAACAGCCGGTCCGTTTCCTCGCGCTGTCCGTGTCGGACGCGGCGGAGGACGTGATCGGAGTGATCCGGGGCGGCGCGCGGGGGTACGTCACCAAGACGATCACCGGTACGGACCTGGTCGACTCCGTCTTCCGGGTCCAGGAGGGCGACGCGGTGTTCTCGCCCCGGCTGGCCGGGTTCGTGCTGGACGCCTTCGCCTCCACCGACGCCCCGCCGGTCGACGAGGACCTGGACCGCCTCACCCAGCGCGAGCGGGAGGTGCTGCGGCTCATCGCCCGCGGGTACGCCTACAAGGAGATCGCCAAGCAGTTGTTCATCTCGGTGAAGACGGTCGAGTCCCATGTCTCGGCGGTGCTGCGCAAGCTCCAGCTCTCCAACCGGCACGAGCTGACCCGGTGGGCGACGGCCCGGCGGCTGGTCTGAGGGTCCGGCCGCCGCGCCGGCGCCTCACACCACCCGGGTGGCCCCCGCGAACGGCATCTCGCTGATCGGCGCCAGCCGTACCGGTGCGGACGGGTTCGGGGCGTGGATCATCTGGCCGTTGCCGACGTAGAGGCCGACGTGGGTGATCCCGGAGTAGAAGAACACCAGGTCGCCCGGGAGGAGTTCGGAGCGGGAGACCCGCCTGCCCGCGTCGATCTGGGTGTAGGTGGTGCGCGGCAGGGAGACGCCCGCCGCGCGGTAGGCGGCCTGGGTGAGCCCCGAGCAGTCGAAGGCGTCGGGGCCGGTCGCGCCCCACACATAGGGGCTGCCGAGCTTCGAGTAGGCGTAGGCGACCGCGTCCGCGGCGCGGGCGTTGGGTGCCTGCGCGGCGGTGGAGCCGGGCGCCGCGAGTCCGTCCCGGGTCCCGGAGGCGGAGCGGGTGGCGCGGTCGGCCGTACCGCCGGTGAGCGCCTCGCCGCCGCCGAGCCGCGCGCGCTCCTCGGCCGACAGCCGGGCCAGCAGCCGGTTGGCCGCGTCGAGCTTCCCGGTGATGGTCTTCTTGTGCCGCTTCAGCTCCGCCTGGCGCGACTTGAGCGAGGCGAGCTCGATGTGCGCGGCCCCGCGCAGCCGCCCGATCTCGCGCAACTGCTTGCGGACGTCCGCGACGGAGGCCGCCTGCCGGGTGCCGACCCGCTCGACGAACTCGGCGCCGTGCAGATACCGCTCGGGGTCGTCGGAGAGCGCGAGCTGTACGGAGGGGTCGAGTCCGCCCGCGCGGTACTGGGCGGCGGCCATCGAACCGAGCGAGTCCCGGGCCGAGTTGAGCTTCTCGGTCTTGCGGGCCGCCTCGTCGCGGAGCTTCGCGAGCCGTTCCTCCGCGGCCTGCGCCTTCTCCTTCGTGCCGTTGTACTTCTCGGTGGCGGCCTCCGCCTCCTGGTACAGCCGGTCGACCTTCGCCTTGACCTGCGACGGCGTGAGTTCCGGCTCGGCGTGTCCGGTGCCGTCGAACCCCGTCGCGGTCGCCGCGCCCGCGAGGGCGACGGTGGCGGCCGTACGGACGGTGTTCGCACCGCCCGAGCGGGGGCGGGGCCTGCGGTGTGCTGCCACGTGGACTGCACGTCCTTTCGCACTGCCTCTGCTGCGACCGCCTCTTCCGTGTGCCCGTCCGGGGGAGCGGGGCACGGCCGCCCGGGGGCGGTTGCGCGTCCGGCGGCGGCCCGCACAGGGGGAGCAGGCCGCCGCCGGACCTTCTCGGCGGTGGTGTCCGACTGCCGCCCCTGGCCCGGGCGGCGGTGGGGAGCCGGTCACCTGGGGGAGGACGCTAGGCCCGTGTGTGTCGGGTTGGTAACGCGTTGTCCGGAACTGTCATCAGGGGATCGCGAGGCGACCGCATATGACCGGCGGGCGCGAGTGGAGCGGGCGCCTTGACGCTGCGCGATGACCGAAGTGAGGGTTTCGGGGCGGGTGGGAGTGGCGGGGTGCTATGGACCGCATATATGCAAGATCGAGAAGGCGGGAGGGGCGGCCCGGTGTCGGGGCGGCCAGGAGCCCCTGATTAGGCTCCGGCCTCATGGACGTACTCATCCATCTCTTCGTCGGCCTGCACATCATCGGCATCGCCTCGCTCCTGGGCGGTTTCCTCACCCAGATGAAGGCCATGGGGCAGGGCGCCGCCCGGTTCACGCCGGCGATGCTGCACGGCGCGGTGACGATGCTGGTCACCGGTGTGATCCTGGTCGGTCTCAACCAGGCGGACGACCAGACCGTCAACAACATCAAGATCGGCGTCAAGCTCGCCCTGCTGATCGTGATCCTCGGCCTGGTCTACGTGAAGCGGGACGACGAGAAGGTGGACAAGGGCCTGTTCGGGCTGGTGGGCCTGCTCACCACGGCGAACGTCTTCATCGCCGTGCTGTGGACGTGAGCCCGCCGTCCGGGCTGCCGTCGGCGGCCGCGTAGTCCCGCGCCTCCCGGACCGCGCCCGCGGCGACGGCCAGCCAGACCGCGACCGCGATCCACAACAGGACCTCGCCGGGGACCTCCAGCCAGGACGCGTCGAGAGCGGCGGCGACCGACAGGGTCGCCGCCGCCGTCATGCCCAGCGGGAACACGGTCGCCCAGCGGCGGACGTCGTAGCGAAGCCGCGGCCGGACGAACTCGGCGGCCATCAGGACGGCGTACCAGGCCAGATCCAGTACCAGCAGGCCCCCGGTGACCGTGTGCAGTACGTCGTCGGCGTCGTTGTTCCACAGATACAGTGCCGCGCTGTCGGCGGAGATCAGCTCGGACCCGGCGAGCGCGGAGATGGACAGCGCGCCACCGGCGACCCAGTGGTCACCGGCCCCCTCGGTCACCTGACGCGGATCGAAGCGGACGAGCGCGGCGGCGTAGACGACCAGGCCGAGCCAGAACAGTACGAGCGCGGCATGGGCCAGCCACGCCGACGCCTCCGCGGCGGCGAGCGTCGCACCCAGCACGGCGAGCCCTTGGGTGGCCACGCAGCTCAGGAACACCGCGCCGGACATACCGCGGTGCCAGTGGCGCACGACGGCGTAGAGCAGATACGGCCACAGCAGCGCCGACAGGGCCAGCAGGGCCGCGGCGAGGGTCTGCCAGCCGAGGGCGGAGAAGCGGGTGCCGAGTACCGTCGTCGCCGCGACGGCCGTGAGCCCGGCGGGCGTGGCGGCCTCCCGCAGCCACCGCCGCGGCTCCCGTGCCAGCCGCAGGGCGAAGTCCGCGGCCAGCCCGAGCCAGGCGGCACACGCCACCACCAGGGTGAGCCGGGAGAGGACCTCGTAGCCGGCGAGGTGGAGCCCGACGGACACGATGCCGGTCGCCATCACCGCCGCCCCGGCCGCCGGAGGACGCTGCGCCCACCAGGCGCGCAAGGAGTGAGGGGCAGAGGTGCCGGGCATGCGCCGATGCTAAGGAGCCGGGCGCGCGTTCCCGGCGGGCCACGCGCGCGGGAGCCCCGAAATACGCGCGGGCGCAGGCAGCCGGGCGGCGGCCCCGGCTCCGGAACGGGGAGGGCAGCCACAGCCGTGCGCCCGCCACCGGACGCAGGCCCACGCGGGCGCCGCTCCTGCGGGAGACCTCCCGCGCGCGCCGCTCACGGAGACACGCGCGCGCCGCTCACAGGGACACGCGAGCGCCGCTCACAGGGACACGCGCGCGTGCCCCGCGCTCAGGCGGGCCGTACGACGCTGTGGATCGAGCCCTCGCCGTCGTAGTAGATCGACTCCTCGCGGACGTACGCGCCCGGCTTGGGGGCGTGGATCATCATGCCGTTGCCGATGTAGATGCCGACGTGGGTGACGTCGTCGTAGAAGAAGACGAGGTCGCCGGGCTGCGCGCTGGCGAGGGAGACCGTGGTGCCCGCGTTGACCTGGTCGTAGGTGGTGCGCGGCAGGGAGATCCCCGCGGCGTTCCAGGCGCCCTGGGTCAGGCCCGAGCAGTCGTAGGAGTCGGGGCCGGTGGCGCCCCACACGTACGGCTTGCCGATCTGCGCGCGGGCGAAGGCGAGCGCCTTCTCGGCCTTGGCGGCGTAGGAGGAGTCCGACGCGGACGCGGACTCGCCGGCGCTCGTCCCGGTCGAGCCGGAGGAACCGCTCTCCTGCTGAGCGGCCTCCGCGGCCTCCTTCTGACGCTGCTCCTCTGCGGCCTGCTGCTCGGCCAGCTCGGCCGCCTTGGCCGCGGCCTCCTCCTGCCGCTTGCGCTCGATCGCGGCGAGCCGCGCCTTCTCCTCCGCCGTCAGCTCCGAGAGCAGCTCGCGCGCGTCGGCGAGCTTCTTCTGCACCGTCGACTTGGCGGTCTTCAGGTCGTTCTGCGACTCGCTGAGCGTCTGGAGGCTCTCGGTGGCCTCCTGGCGCTTCTTCATCGTCGACGACTGCTGCGTGATGTAGTCGTCGACCGCCTCCTTCTGACGGCCGGTCATCCGGTCCATCAGCTGGGTCTGGTCGAAGTAGTCCTGCGGCGAGTCCGCCAGCAGCAGCGTCGCGGTGTCGGGGGCCGCCGCGCCCGTGCGGTACTGGGCGGCCGCGAAGGAACCCAGCTCCTCCCGCGCGTCGTTGAGCTTCTGGGTGCGCTTGGCGACGTCGTCCAGGAGCGTGTCGACCTGCTTGCGCTGCTTGGTCGTCTTCTCCTTGGCCGCGTTGTACTTCTCGGTCGCCGACTCCGCCTGGCGGTAGAGGCTGTCGACCTTCTTCTCGACCTCTTCGAGGCTGGGCTTGTCGTCCGTGGACGGGCTGG
Organism: Streptomyces sp. NPDC048002; assembly: GCF_040653275.1. Taxonomy (NCBI): domain Bacteria; kingdom Bacillati; phylum Actinomycetota; class Actinomycetes; order Kitasatosporales; family Streptomycetaceae; genus Streptomyces; species Streptomyces sp. NPDC048002. The sequence continues at coordinate 30,743 of NZ_JBEZNL010000034.1, forward strand.
CATTGGCCGTCTGGGACAGGAGGGCCACCGAGGTGAGGGCGGCCGTGGCGAGGGCAGGGGTGCGTATGCCTGCTACGCGCGTACCGGCGGGACGCGACTTGCGGTGCGACGCCAAGGGAGGCGACTCCTTCCATGCTCCGCCTACCGAGTTAGCTGTCGGGTTCGGGCGGGTGGTTCGGAAGGGTTGCCCTACAGCCCTGTCCCGGTGCGGGAGTTGGGCCGATTCACCCCAGGATCGGTTTGGGTCCCCGGCTCCGGCTGCCGTGGAAGGGCAGCGGACTCGGCGGAGGCCGCGCGGCCCGGCGACGTTCGCCGGAGGGGGTCGTACGGCCTGACCGGCACGGTAGCCAACTCGTGTGGCCCCTGTGAAGGTTGATGGGTGATATGCCCGATACATTTTCGTGACCTTTGGTCAGAGCGGCCTTGAACGCGTTCGATCCAGGTCGGTGTGTGATGGTTTGAAGCCTTTGAATGCGTCGCGCCGCTTACGCGAGAATTCGGGCAATGGCCGCATCTGGTTGCGCCCGCGCGATCACGGTGAGTGAAGGTGTTGCGGGCGTGGTGACGAACGTCTCGGACGGGCGTGAGGGCGTGGCGGACCTCTCGCGCCCCGGTCGGCCCGGCCGTCGCGGGTGAGTCGGTGGGGGTGCCCGACAGGGCTGCGGCGGCCACCACTTCGCCCGTCCGATCGCGGAGGGTGACGGCTCGGTCGCGGGTGGGAGGGTCCCGCACGGCGCCCTCCCCGGAAGATCATCGGCCGCTGGATCGAGGGATGTTCGCGAGGGCGGCGGCGGGCTGTCAGTGGGGCGCCCTAAACTCGGAGAGCGATGAGCAGCCTCTTTGACGACAGCTTCCTGGCGGATCTCCAGGGCCCCCGCGCCCACCACGAGGAACCCCCGCCGCCGCCCGAGGACGATCACGCTCCGGAGCAGGTTCCGGACGATCTGTTCGGCGGGAAGTTCGACGTGCCTCCGGACCGGGACGCCTACTACCGCGACGGCGCTCCCCGCCCGGCGCTCGACGCCGCGGCGCTCATCGAGGGGCTCAACGAGAACCAGCGCGCCGCCGTCGTGCACTCCGGCACCCCCCTGCTCATCGTGGCGGGCGCCGGCTCGGGCAAGACCCGCGTCCTGACCCACCGCATCGCGCACCTGCTCGCCGCGCGCGACGTGCACCCCGGGCAGATCCTCGCGATCACCTTCACCAACAAGGCCGCCGGTGAGATGAAGGAGCGCGTCGAGCAACTCGTCGGCCCGCGCGCGAACGCGATGTGGGTGATGACCTTCCACAGCGCGTGCGTACGCATCCTGCGCCGGGAGAGCAAGAAGCTCGGGTTCACCTCGTCGTTCTCGATCTACGACGCCGCCGACTCCAAGCGGCTGATGGCGCTCGTCTGCCGGGACCTCGACCTCGACCCCAAGCGCTTCCCGCCCAAGTCCTTCAGCGCCAAGATCAGCAACCTGAAGAACGAGCTGATCGACGAGGAGGACTTCGCCGCCCAGGCGACGGACGGCTTCGAGAAGACCCTCGCGCAGGCGTACGCCATGTACCAGTCGCGGTTGCGGGAGGCCAACGCCCTCGACTTCGACGACCTGATCATGACCACGGTCAACCTGCTGCGCGCCTTCCCGGACGTCGCCGAGCACTACCGCCGCCGCTTCCGGCACGTCCTCGTCGACGAGTACCAGGACACCAACCACGCGCAGTACGCCCTGGTGCGCGAACTCGTCGGGACGAGCGAGCACCCCGTGGACGTCCCGCCCAGCGAGTACGACCTCCCGCCGGCCGAACTCTGCGTCGTGGGCGACGCCGACCAGTCGATCTACGCATTCCGCGGCGCGACCATCCGCAACATCCTCCAGTTCGAGGAGGACTACCCGGACGCGACGACGATCCTGCTGGAGCAGAACTACCGCTCCACCCAGACCATCCTCTCCGCCGCCAACGCCGTCATCGAGCGCAACGAGTCCCGCCGCCCCAAGAACCTGTGGACCAACGCGGGCTCGGGCGCGCGCATCACCGGCTACGTCGCCGACACCGAGCACGACGAGGCCCAGTTCGTCGCCGACGAGATAGACCGACTCACGGACGGCGGGGACGCCAAGGCCGGTGACGTCGCCGTCTTCTACCGCACCAACGCCCAGTCCCGCGTCTTCGAGGAAGTCTTCATCCGCGTCGGCCTGCCCTACAAGGTCGTCGGCGGGGTCCGCTTCTACGAACGCAAGGAGGTCCGGGACGTCCTGGCCTACCTGCGGGTGCTCGCCAACCCGGAGGACTCCGTCCCCCTGCGGCGCATCCTGAACGTCCCCAAGCGGGGCATCGGCGACCGTGCCGAGGCGATGATCGACGCGCTCTCCCAGCGCGAGAAGATCAGCTTCCCGCAGGCGCTGCGCCGGGTCGACGAGGCGTACGGCATGGCCGCGCGCTCCACCAACGCCGTCAAGCGGTTCAACACGCTGATGGAGGAGCTGCGTACGATCGTGGAGTCCGGCGCGGGACCGGCGACGATCCTGGAGGCGGTCCTCGAACGCACCGGATACCTGGCCGAGTTGCAGGCGTCCACGGACCCGCAGGACGAGACCCGGATCGAGAACCTCCAGGAACTCGCCGCCGTGGCACTGGAGTTCGAGCAGGAGTCGGAGGAGACGCCGGGCGGGCTCTCCGCCTTCCTGGAGCGCGTCGCACTCGTCGCCGACTCCGACCAGATCCCCGACGAGGACGAGGACGGCTCCGGAGTCATCACCCTGATGACCCTGCACACCGCCAAGGGCCTCGAATTCCCGGTCGTCTTCCTCACCGGCATGGAGGACGGCGTCTTCCCGCACATGCGGGCCCTCGGCCAGAACAAGGAGCTGGAGGAGGAGCGGCGCCTCGCCTACGTGGGCATCACCCGCGCGCGCGAACGGCTCTATCTGACGCGCTCGTCGATGCGCAGCGCCTGGGGTCAGCCGTCGTACAACCCGCCCTCCCGGTTCCTGGAGGAGATCCCGGCCCAGCATGTGGAGTGGAAGCGCACGGGTGCCACCGCGCCGGTCTCCGCCGGGCCGGTGTCGGGCGTGGCCGCCTCGCTGTCGTCGAGCCGCTCGCGTTCCGCCGCGTCCGGTGCCTCCGGCTTCGCCACCCGGCGGACCTCGGAGAAGCCGGTCGTCGCGCTGGCGGTGGGGGACCGGGTCACCCACGACCAGTTCGGGCTCGGCACGGTGATGGCGGTCAAGGGCACGGGCGCCAACGCCGAGGCGACGATCGACTTCGGCGACACCAAGCCCAAGCGGCTGCTGCTGCGGTACGCGCCGGTGGAGAAGTTGTAGCCGCCCCCGGGACGGCCGACCGGGGCCCTCGCCGAACGGCGGGGGCCCGCAGGGAAGTTGTTACGTCGGGTCGAGACCGTGGCTGCGCAGCCAGGCGAGCGGGTCGATGGCCGAACCGCCGGCCGGGCGCACCTCGAAGTGCAGGTGCGCACCGGTCGAGTTGCCCGAGTCGCCGGCGTACGCGATCTGGTCCCCTGCCTTCACCGTCGTGCCGGTGGCGACGTGGTACGTGGAGAGGTGGCAGTACCACGTCTCCGTGCCGTCCTTCGCGGTCACGATCATCATGTTGCCGTAGGCGCTGTTGAACTGGGTGCGCACGGTGCCGTCGGTGGCCGCCATGACCGGCGTGCCGTAGGCGACGGGGAAGTCGATGCCGGTGTGCGAGGACATCCAGTTGATGCCCGCCTGGCCGAAGTAGGCGCTGAGACCGTGCTGGGCGACCGGCAGCGCGAACTTGGGGCGCAGCCGCTCCTTGCGGGCGGCCTCCTCGGCGGCCTTCTTCCGCTCCGCCTCCTGCTGGGCCTTGAGGTCGATGCGCTCCTGCGTCCGGCTGGCCCGGTCGGCGAAGTCGTCGGCCCCGGCCGAGAGGGTCTCCAGCTGGGTGTCCAGCTTGTTGTTGGCCGCGGACGGTTTGACGGCCTGCGCGTCCGAGGCGGTCGTCGTCGTGGCTTCCTTGTCGTCGCCCAGCGAGCCGACCGAGGCGGCGGCGATCCCGGCCACGCCCATCACGCACGCCGACGGAACGGCGATGGTCAGCAGCGCGGAGCGCTTGGCGGGCTGACGGCGCCGGGAACGGGACGCGGAGCGGGCGGCGACCCGGGAACTCGGCGCGGGTGTCGTCTCCTCCTGATCGTCCAGGAGGGGGGCCACGGCGGGAAGCTCACCGGTGGCGCTCAACTCGCCCTCGCCGAAGACGGTTTCCTCGTACGACGGCTCCTGGTACGACGGCTCGTCCTGGGAGGGCGCGTCGTAGGGGGTCTCGTCCGCGACGGCCTGCTCGAAGGTCGCCGTCGCCTGGTGCTCGAACGATTCGCCGAGGTGCTGGGGGGCGTCGCCCCCGGCCGTCGCACCGCCGGAGTTCCACTGCGTGGCGTCGTAGGCGCCGGTGTCGAAGGTCTGCGTGCCCCAGTCCCAGTGCTGGGTCTGATCGGTCTGGGCACCCGGCTGCTGTTCGGGCTGGAGCCAGGCGTTCGCGTCCCACTGGCCGCTGGTGTCGGGCCCGTTGGACTGCGGCGGGACGGTCGACAGGTGCTGGTAGTCGGCCGACCAGGCGGCCGTCTCGTACGCACCGGTGTCGTAGGCGGCGTGGTGCTGGGCCGCGTACATGTCGTAGTTGGGGGTCTGCGCGCCCGCCGTGGACCACTGTCCCGAGTCGTACGAGCCGGTGCCGTCGCCCGGCAGACTGCCGAACAGGGGGTCTGCGTCGAAGGTGCCCTGGGCCTGCTGAAATCCGTTGGCGTCGTAGGAGGCGTACGTGGTGAAGTCGCCGTACTGGGCTTCCTGGGTGCCGTACGACGCGTAGTGCGCCGCGGCGGCCTCGGAGGCCGATGCCGGGGTGGTCATGGTCCCCGACGGGTGACGGTCGTTCACCAACTTCTCTTTCGCCTCGACAACAGGGGCTGCCAGAGCAGTGCGGCGACTGTACCCGGCGGTACGCGGGCGCGACAATCTTCGGCAGGTTTCGTGCTTCCATGAAACGGGCATTCGGCCGTGTTTCGGGGGACTGCGGGCGCGAGTTTGGCCTTGTGTTCGAAGAGTGTTCGAACTTCTGGGGCCTTCGGCCGCCCTCCAGGGGCGGCCCGGGAGGCTCGCAGGGGCGGCTCGGAAGGTCCGCAGGGGTGGCCCGGGAGGCCCGCAGGGGTCTCTCACGCCACCGTCAGGCCCCCCGCCCTGGCGGCTTCGGTCTCCGGTGTGGCCGGCTCGTCGTCGAGGGCTCGGCGCACTCCGGCCGCCACCGCCGGGTGCACGGGCAGCGCGAGATGGCCGACCCCGCTCACCCGCACGTTCTGCGCGAGCAGATCGGGGTGGTCGATACAGGCCGTCTCCAGCGGGTCCATGATGTGGTCGAGGTCGCTCCAGAAGCTCACGAAGTGCGTACGGCAACCCGGGGCGGGGCGGGCCAGCTCCTCCAGCACCGCCGAACCGGGCCGCATCTGGCGCACGATGGGGTGCGCGTTCGCCAGCGGCGCGACCCTGGTGCCCGAGTGCGGGGTGCCGAGCGTGACCAGGGTCCGTACCCGCAGGTCACCGCCGAGCCGCTGCACGTAGTAACGGGCGATGAGCCCGCCGAGGCTGTGCCCCACGACGTCCACCCGCTCGGCTCCGGTGCGCGCGCAGATCTCCTCGATGTGGCGGCCGAGCAGCTCCGCCGCGGAACGGATGTCGCAGGTCAGCGGAGAGTAGTTGAGCGACTCGATCCGGTGCCTGCCGTGCTGGGCGAGGCTGCGGCGCAGCAGCAGGAAGACCGAGCGGTTGTCGATGAAGCCGTGCAGCAGCACGACCGGGGGCCTGGCCTCCGTCGGCAGCCGGGAGGTGTCCGATGAGTCCTGCGGGGGGAGCGCGGCCCGGCGCTCCTGGGTGATTCCGGACGGATAGAGGAGGAGGTGCCCGGCGAGGATCGCGATTTCCAGGGCGGTGGCTTTCAGGAGCGCCACGGAGAGTCCGGCCAGCCGGCTCGGGAGGAGCCGCTGACAGAGCGGAAGAAAGGGCAGCACTGCCTTGGTGACCTTCATGGCCGACCTCCTGTCGGCACACCCGAGGACTCCTCTGTCCCCCGTGTGCCCTCATGGGAGGCCACGCCGAGGACGGCCGGCGTCGGGCGGGCAGGCGGGTACGGCGGGCGGCGGTCCTGACGCCGATGGCGTGACGGGGACCTCCGCCGGTGTGGCTACGAGGCTCCCCGCTGTCGTGCCTTACCTGCCCTGCGTGTTCTTCGTGCCCTTGCCGGTGCGCCCCACCACCCCGGCGCGCGGCCTGCGGCGCGGCGGTACGGCGACCTCGTTGCGGCTCCCGTTGCGCGTGGTGCGATGCGCGGTGAACGTGTCCCACCGTGTGATTTCCCCCTCGCTCTCCACCGTGAAACGGCCGGTTGCGGGATGCTGGCGATAACGTTCGTTCACTTCCCCGCGCGGTGTGGCACGGGGCGTCCGTGCCACAGCGTGTGCGGCGTGTACGGCGCGAGTGATGTGTGCGGTACTTGTCGGTACGGATGGATGTAGTCGCTTCATGGAGGCAGTGATGGGTGTGGCAGCCGGTCCGATCCGCGTGGTGGTGGCCAAGCCGGGGCTCGACGGCCACGATCGAGGGGCGAAGGTGATCGCGCGGGCGCTGCGCGACGCCGGTATGGAGGTCATCTACACCGGGCTCCACCAGACGCCCGAGCAGATCGTCGACACCGCGATCCAGGAGGACGCCGACGCGATCGGCCTGTCCATCCTGTCCGGTGCCCACAACACGCTCTTCGCCGCTGTGATCGCCCTGCTCAAGGAGCGGGACGCGGAGGACATCCTGGTCTTCGGCGGCGGCATCATCCCCGAGGCGGACATCGCTCCGCTGAAGGAGAAGGGCGTCGCGGAGATCTTCACGCCCGGCGCGACCACGCAGTCGATCGTGGACTGGGTCCGCGCGAACGTGCGTCAGCCGAGCGTCTCGGGCGGCTGAGCCCGCCCCCACGTACGGTGGCCGGGGGCCGTCGTCCTGACGGACGCGCCCCCGGACCTCGACGGGCCCCTCCGTCTCGGGTGCCGCGCCCTCGCTCCACGGGCGGGTCGTCGCCGCCTGCTGCCCCGCCCCCTGACACCGGGCACCAAGGCTCCGCGCCCACCACTGAGCGACGCGAGACGCCTGCCGCCGGGCCCCGCAGCGGCTCGCTTCGGGCCCGTAGGCACCTCGGCTGTCGCCGGGTGGCGGGTGAGGCGGCGCCGTGTGCTGGGCCGCGCGGATCCTCATCCCCGTGCCAGGTCGCGCGCGACTTCTCGCCACCCCCATGCCGGATTGCGACCCCTCATGCCTGTGCCGGCGCTCGCAGTTCCTCTGCCATTGACGCGCGCAGGCGCAGCGTGGTGACCAGGCGTTGGAAGGCCTCCGCCCAGTACCCGCCGGCGCCCGGTGACGCGTCCTCCGCCTCGTCCGGTACGGCCAGCAGGCCGTCGAGCCGGTCGGCCTCTGCCGGGTCCAGGCAGCGCTCGGCCAGCCCCATCACCCCGCTGAAACTCCACGGGTAGCTCCCCGCGTCCCGCGCGATGTTCAGCGCGTCGACGACCGCCCGCCCCAGCGGTGCCGCCCACGGCACGGCGCACACCCCCAGCAGTTGGAACGCCTCCGACAGACCGTGCCGTGCGATGAAGCCGGCCACCCACTCGGCCCGCTCCGCCGCCTCCAGTGTGCCCAGCAGCTTCGCCCGCTCGGCCAGCGAGACCGCGCCCGGCCCGCCCGCCTCCGGTGCCGCGGGTGTGCCCAGCAGCGCCCGAGCCCACTCGGCGTCCCGCTGCCGTACGGCCGCCCGGCACCATGCCGCGTGCAGCTCGGCCTGCCAGTCGTCCGCCACGGGCAGCGCCACGATCGCGGCGGGCGTACGGCCCCCGAGCCGGCCCGGCCAGGAGCCGAGCGGGGTCGACTCCACCAACTGCCCGAGCCACCAGGACCGTTCCCCTCGGCCTGCCGGAGCCTTGGGGACGACTCCGTCGCGCTCCATGCCCGCGTCGCACTCGTGCGGTGCCTCGACGGCGATCGTCGGAGTGCGTTGCGTCCGGTCGATCGCCACGCACGCCCCGGCCCGCACCGCCATCCGCCCGGCCAGCGCCGAACCGGGCAGCGCGGACAGCAACTCGGCCGCCGTCGCCCGCACATTGCGGCTGCGGTCGGCCAGTGCCCGCTCCAGGAAGGGCTCGTCCGCGGGGCCCAGCCCGCCGCGCAGCGAGTCGAGGAACATCAACCGGTCCTCGGCCCGCTCCGTCGCCCACGTCGTGGCGAGCAACTCCCGCGCCGCGACCGGATCATGCGCCCGAACCGTGGTGAGCAGCGCGACCCGCTCCGCGAACAGTCCCTCCTGCCAGAGGCGTTGAACGCCCGCGTCGTCATCGGGACTCGGCAGCGCGTTGTCCCCGCCGGGCGCCGCCCGCAGGGCGAACCGCCAGTCCGGGTTCAGCCGGGCCAGCCACACTGCGCGGGGGCCCGCGAACCGCAGTGCCGCCGGCCGCAGATCCGTCCGTCCCCGAGCCGCGTCCAGCAGCGCGGGCAGCAGGTGCGCAGGCGCCGCCCACCCCTGGGCGCCGGCCGCCGCCAGCCACTGGGGCAGCAGTTCCATGAGGTCCGGCGCCGTCCCTCTGCGACCGCCACCGGTACCCCCCGCACGGTCGGCCAGCAGCAGCGCGAGCCGCCGGGCCGCCGCCGCGGGCAACGCGGGCCTGGTGTCCTCGGGCGCCGGTTCGAGCCGGTCCGCGGCGCGCGCCGGACGCAGACCGGCCCTGCGCCGCACGGTCTCCACGGCCGCCGCGTCCAGCAGCGCCACCGGCGCCTCCCGGTCCGTACGGACACCCGGCGGGGTGCGGCGGTCGGTGCCGAGCAGGGCGGCGGTGACGAGTTCCTCCCAGACCGGCGCGGCCTCGGGAGCGGAGGCGCTGTTCATGAGGGTCGTCCCTTCCTGAGCCTGCCTGCGTACGGTCGCTGAGGGTCCGGTCGCTGAGGGGCCGGGCGTCGGAGGTGCGGGCGTCGGGGTTGCGGGCGGCGGCTCAGCACAGCCGCACCGCCTCGCCGGCGCCCTCCGGCCAGGCCACGAGCGGAGTGAAGCCCCGGTGTCCGCACTCGCCGAAGACCCGGACCGGACCGCCCCCCGAGAGAGCGACCAGCTTCCACAGCCCCGGGCGGGACCGTGCCACCGGAGTGAGCGGCAGCGCCGTGTCCCCGTCGGCGTCCGCGAGTTGCCAGGAATCGCCGTCCGGCGTCGGTATCACCCGGTCCAGCGTCACCGGGACCGAGTCCAGCCAGGGATCGTCCCGCAGCGCCTCCCCGTAGCGGGCGACGGCCTGGGCCGTCGGCACTCCCGGCGGCCGCAGCGAGGTGGCCACCGGCCCGGCGAACCGCTCGCCGAGCGCCGCGCGTGACTGCCCGCCGCCGGGATGGAAGGACAGCTCGGCCTCCAACGCCAGCCCGACCGGGAGCGCGAGCTCCGGCGCGCGGCCCGCCGCACCGTAGGACAACAGCAGCGCGGTGCGGGACGAGTCGGCGCCGTGGAGCCAGATCCGGCGGGTCGTCAGACGGGCGTCCGCCGTGTCGTACTGGGCGAGCACCAGCCAGCGGTCCCGGACCGGCGGGCCGTCCGGCGCCGTGGGCAGACCGATCCGGGACCGGACGGTGGCCGCGAGGTCCGCCGGCAGCCGCTCGCGGTTCAGCCAGCCCTGGTCGAGCAGATGGAGCAGCGCGCACTCCTCCAGCAGCCGCACCGGCCAGCCCGGACCGGACGACGGAATCGCCCCCAGCTCCCGCACCCGCGCCGCGAGCCCCCCGGCCTGCGCGTCGACCATCCGGGCCGCGGTCTCCTCCCACAGCCCGTACCCCGCCTGCTCCACGCCGGCCAGCCCGCCGCGCACCAGATCCGCCAGCCGCTGCTCCAGCTCCGCCGCCCCCGCGCCTACCTTCTCCGCCCGGCGCTCCGCCCGCCGCCGGGCCGCCTCCGGATCAGCGGAGCCCGCGCCGGAACCGCCCTCCGCCTGCTTCCGCTCCGCGCGCTTCTTCCGGCCCTCGATCCACTCCTCGGCCCAGCCCGGCGGCTTGCCCGACGGCACCGCCGAGTCCCCGCCCGACCACAGCAGCAGCAGTCCGAGCGCGTGCTTGCACGGGAACTTCCGGCTCGGACAACTGCACTTGTACGCGGGGCCGGCCACGTCCGCGACGTCGACGACCGTCTGATACGGCTTGCTGCCACTGCCCTTGCACAGGCCCCACACCGTCCCCTCGTCGGAACTCCCCGCCTCGGACCACGGCCCGGCCGCGCCGAGTTTGCCGCCCGCTTTGCGTGACGCGGCGTCAGGCGCCAGTGCCAGCACCTGTTCCGCGCTCCAGCGCACCCCCTGCTGAGTCATGTCATCGAAGGTAGATCCCCCCACTGACAATCGCCCCGGCGAACACGTTCGCGCAGGTCAGGGCCGATTGTCAGTGGCGTGGTGCACCGTTGGTGACAGATCCGAACCGGCCGAGCTGGAGGGGGACTTAGCCATGACCGTGTCCGCTGCACCGACATCCGAGAAGACCCGTGGGAACACGCCGGCCGAGGCGTTGCGACCGCACGCCGAGGACGCCTTCGCGGCCGAACTGTCCGCACTCGCGGCGCAGGACGACCGCCCGCGTCCGGTCCGCTGGAAGCTGTCGCCGTGGGCCGTGGCGACCTATCTGCTCGGGGGCACACTGCCGGACGGCACGGTGATCACCCCGAAGTACGTCGGCCCGCGCCGCATCGTCGAGGTCGCCGTCACCACCCTCGCCACCGATCGCGCCCTGCTCCTGCTCGGCGTCCCCGGCACGGCGAAGACCTGGGTGTCCGAGCATCTGGCGGCGGCGGTCAGCGGCGACTCGACCCTTCTGGTGCAGGGCACCGCCGGCACCCCGGAGGAGGCGATCCGGTACGGCTGGAACTACGCGCAACTCCTGGCGAACGGGCCCAGCCGGGACGCGCTGGTGCCGAGCCCCGTGATGCGGGCCATGGCGGAGGGCATGACGGCCCGCGTCGAGGAGCTGACCCGGATCCCGGCCGACGTCCAGGACACCCTGATCACGATCCTCTCCGAGAAGACCCTGCCCATTCCGGAGCTGGGCCAGGAGGTGCAGGCCGTCCGCGGCTTCAACCTCATCGCCACCGCCAACGACCGCGACCGCGGGGTCAACGACCTGTCCAGCGCCCTGCGCCGCCGCTTCAACACGGTCGTGCTGCCGCTTCCGGACAGCGTCGAGGCCGAGGTCGACATCGTCTCCCGGCGCGTGGACCAGCTCGGACGCTCCCTCGACCTGCCCGCCGTGCCCGACGGCGTCGACGAGATCCGCCGGGTGGTGACCGTCTTCCGCGAGCTGCGCGACGGGCTGACCTCCGACGGACGCATGAAGGTGAAGTCGCCGAGCGGCACCCTGTCCACGGCCGAGGCCATCTCCGTCGTCACGGGCGGACTCGCGCTGGCCGCCCACTTCGGGGACGGCGTGCTGCGTCCCGCCGACGTCGCCGCGGGCATCCTCGGCGCGGTGGTCCGCGATCCCGCGGCCGACCGGGTCGTCTGGCAGGAGTACCTGGAGGCGGTCGTGCGCGAGCGCGACGGCTGGACCGACTTCTACCGCGCCTGCCGCGAGGTGAGCGCATGACCGCACACCAGGGGGACCGGATGCACGACGACGACACCAGGTGGCCGGCCAGGCGAGGGGGACGGCATGGCGACACAGGCTGACCGGGCCGCGGGCGGGCCGCTGCTGCTGGGCGTGCGGCACCACGGCCCCGGATCGGCACGAGCGGTCCGGGCGGCGCTGGACGCCGCCCGGCCCCGGGTGGTGCTGATCGAGGGACCGCCCGAGGCGGACGCGCTGATCCCGCTCTGCGCGGACGAGCGGATGCGCCCGCCGGTCGCGCTGCTCGCCCACGCCGTGGACGAGCCCGGCCGCTCGGCGTTCTGGCCGCTGGCCGAGTTCTCCCCGGAATGGGTCGCGATCCGCTGGGCCCTGGACCACGGGGTGCCGGCCCGCTTCATCGACCTTCCGGCCACGCACACCCTGGCCTGGGAGAAGGAGGAGAACACGGGCCCGGGAACGGAGGAGAACACAGGACCGGGAACGGAGGAGAACACGGGTCCCGGAAAGCCCGGAAAGGAGGACGAGCCCGGCCCGGGACAGGACCCGTCCGCCGACCGCAGCCCCGACGTCCGCCTCGACCCCCTCGCCGTGCTCGCCGAGACCGCCGGACACGACGACCCCGAGCGCTGGTGGGAGGACGTCGTCGAGCACCGTGGGGCGGGCGAGGGCGACCCGCTCGCACCGTTCGCCGTGCTCGCCGAGGCCATGGGCGCGCTGCGGGAGGCGTACGGCAGCGGAGGGCACGACCGTGACCTGGTGCGCGAGGCGCACATGCGGCTCCAGCTGCGGGCGGCGCAGAAGGAGTTCGGTGGCGACATCGCCGTCGTGTGCGGGGCCTGGCACGTGCCCGCGCTGGGCGAACGGACCACCGTCGCCGCCGACCGGGCCCGGCTGAAGGGGCTCCCCAAGGTCAGGACGGACATGACCTGGGTGCCCTGGACCAACCGCAGGCTCGCGCGGGCCGGCGGCTACGGCGCGGGCATCGACTCGCCGGGCTGGTACGGGCACCTGTTCGGCGCGCCGGACCGGCCGGTCGAGCGGTGGCTGACCAAGGTGGCCGGCCTCCTGCGGGACGAGGACCGTGTGGTGTCCTCCGCCCATGTCATCGAGGCGGTACGGCTCGCCGAGACGCTCGCGGCGATGCGCGGCCGCCCGCTGCCCGGCCTGAGCGAGACCGGCGACGCCGTGCGGGCGGTGATGTGCGACGGCTCGGACGTGCCGATGGCGCTGATCCACGACCGGCTGGTGGTCGGGGACGTGCTCGGCGAGGTGCCGCCGGACGCACCCGCCGTGCCCCTGCAACGGGACCTCGACCGCGTCCAGCGCAGGCTGCGGCTCCGACCGGAGGCGCTGGAACGGGAGCTGGAGCTGGACCTGCGCAAGGAGACCGACGCCGCGCGCAGCCGCCTGCTGCACCGGCTGCGGCTGCTGGACGTGCCCTGGGGCGAGCCGACCGCCTCGCGCGGCAGCACGGGTACGTTCCGGGAGACCTGGCGGCTGCGCTGGGAGCCGGAACTGTCCGTGCGGATCGCCGAGGCCGGCGTGTGGGGCACCACCGTGCTCTCCGCCGCGACCGGAAAGGCCGAGGCGGAGGCGGTCTCCGCGCAGGGCCTCGCCGACGTCACCGCCCTCGCCGAGCGGTGTCTGCTGGCCGAACTGCCGGACGCGCTGCCCACGGTCATGCGGGTGCTCGCCGACCGGGCCGCGCTCGACGCGGACGTCGGCCACCTCGCCCAGGCCCTCCCGGCGCTGGTCCGTTCCCTGCGGTACGGCGACGTGCGCGGCACGGACACCGCGGCGCTGGCGGAGGTCGCCGCGGGCCTCGCCGAGCGGATCTTCGTCGGACTGCCCCCGGCCTGCGCCCAGCTCGACGCGGAGGCGGCCGACGAGACCCGGCGTCAGGTGGACGCGGTGCACGGGGCGGTGGGCCTGCTCGCCGACTCCCCGGCGGTCGGCGGCGGCGCACTGCGCGCCCGCTGGCAGGCGGTGCTCGGTGTGCTGTCGGTGCGGGACACGGTGCCGGGCGTGATCCGCGGCCGGGCCGTCCGGCTCCTGCTGGACGAGGGGGAGCTGGCGCAGGACGAGGCGGCGCGGCTGATGGGGCTCGTGCTGTCGCCGGGCACTCCGCCGGGCGACGCGGCAGCCTGGATCGAGGGATTCGTCGGCGGCGGCTCGGGCGGCGGAATGCTCCTCGTGCACGACGAGCGGCTGCTCGGCCTGGTCGACTCCTGGCTGACCGGGGTGCCCGCCGAGGCGTTCACCGACGTGCTGCCGCTGCTGCGGCGCACCTTCTCCGCCTACGAGCCGGGAGTGCGCAGAACCCTCGGCGAGCTGGTGCGGCGCGGCCCGGGGCAGCGGGCCGGTACGGCGGCGGCCACGGGCTCCGCGCCGCCCGGCTTCGCGGCCGAGCCCGACCTGGCACGGGCGGACGCGGTACTGCCGGTGGTCCGGCTGCTGCTGGGGCTGGATGTGCAGACGGACGACAACGACCTGGTGGGGGTGGCGGGATGACGACCGACCGGCTCAGGCGGCCCGGTGAGCGGGCGCGCACCGCGGACGGCGCGGGACGCGGGCAGAGCGCGGCACCCCGGGCCGAACGCCGGCCCGCGACGGCCGTGCGCGTCGTCCCGCTCTGGGAACGGCTCGGGGGAGGGACCCACGGATGACGACCGGGACGAACACCGAGGCGCACGACGCGACCGGCACCGGGACGGACACCAGGGTGAACGCGGCCACAGCGGCCACAGCGGCCACAGCGGCCACAGCGGACACGGCGGCCGGGGTGTCCGACCCGGCGCGGGAGCGGCTGCGCCGGTGGCGGCTCGTGCTCGGCGGGGACACCGCCGACGGCACCGGATGCACGCTCTCCGGGCAGGACGCCGCGATGGACGGGGCGCTCACCGCGCTCTACGGCAAGGGCGACCGACCGCAGACGGGCAAGGACCGCTCGGCGGGGCTGGGGGCGTCCGCGCCGGCCGTCGCACGCTGGCTCGGCGACATTCGCACCTACTTCCCCTCCTCCGTCGTCCAGGTCATGCAGCGCGACGCCATCGACCGGCTCGGGCTGTCCACGCTGCTGCTGGAACCGGAGATGCTGGAGGCGGTGGAGGCCGACGTGCACCTCGTCGGCACCCTCCTCTCCCTCAACAAGGCCATGCCGGAGACGACGAAGGAGACGGCCCGCGCCGTCGTGCGCAAGGTCGTCGAGGACCTGGAGAAGAGGCTGGCCACCCGCACCCGGGCCACCCTCACCGGCGCCCTGGACCGCAGCGCGCGGATCAACCGGCCACGCCACCAGGACATCGACTGGAACCGCACGATCGCCGCCAACCTCAAGCACTACCTGCCGGAGCACCGGACGATCGTGCCCGAGCGGCTCATCGGATACGGACGGGCCTCCCAGTCGGTGAAGAAGGAGGTCGTGCTCTGCATCGACCAGTCGGGGTCGATGGCCGCCTCGGTGGTGTACGCGTCGGTGTTCGGCGCGGTGCTGGCGTCCATGCGGTCGATCGACACCCGGCTGGTGGTCTTCGACACGGCGGTCGTCGACCTCACCGACCAGCTCGACGACCCGGTGGACGTGCTGTTCGGCACCCAGCTCGGCGGCGGTACGGACATCAACCGCGCGCTGGCGTACTGCCAGTCGCAGATCACCCGGCCCGCGGAGACGGTCGTCGTGCTGATCAGCGACCTCTACGAAGGGGGCATCCGCGACGAGATGCTGAAGCGGGTGGCGGTGATGAAGGCGTCCGGCGTCCAGTTCGTGGCGCTCCTCGCCCTCTCCGACGAGGGGGCACCGGCGTACGACAGGGAACACGCGGCCGCGCTCGCCGCGCTGGGGGCCCCGGCGTTCGCCTGTACGCCGGACCTCTTCCCGGAGGTGATGGCGGCGGCGATCGAGAAGCGGCCGATACCGGTCCCGGACCCGGTGTGAGGTGCGGACCCGGTGTCAGGTTCAGACCCGGTGTCAGGTTCGGACCAGCAAAAGGGACATGAGTAACCATCGGTAACAGGGGACTTGCGCGACCGCGGGAGTGCCGTGCGAGGATCGACGCTCGTCCGGCACCGCCCTGTGCCGACGCACGGAAGGCCCCCCACTTTGTCCCTGCCGGCAGCCCTGCCAGGTGCCGCCGCCCCGCGCGTCCCGCGTACGGCGGCGGGACGGCGTGCGCTGTATCTGGCGCTGCTGGTGGGCGGCTTGTTCGCACTCGGTCTCCTCGGCGGGCAGGAGGCCGGGGCGGCGGAGGGTGAGCCGACGGGAGCGACCGGAGTCACGGCAGTGGTGCGGGCGTCCGTGGAGGACGTCCGGAAGTCCGCGGTCCCGGACATCGCCGACCAGGCTCCGCCCGTCGACGAGTACGCCGGACAGGCGCTCGCCGACGTGGTCGGAACGGCCGCCGAGACGGCCGAGACACTGGAGCGGGCCCCCGCACCACCGCCCCTGCCGGAACTGCCTCCCCTGCCGGAACTTCCGCCCCTGCCCGAGCTGCCCGAGTCACCCACGTGGCCCGGGCAGCCCGCGCTCCCCGATCCGCCGGACCTCTCGGCGGAGGCGCCGCCCGCGCCGTCGGACACGGCACCCCGGTCGGCACCGGCACCCCGGTCGGCACGGGCACCCGCACCCCCACCCGCCTCCCCGCCCCGCGCGCACGGGAACCCGGAGCGGTCCGCCGAGCCGCCCACCGCACAGGGCCCGCGGCTCGGCGCGCCGCACGACGCGACGGCACCCCGTCCCCACGGACATGTCCAGCGCGCCGATTCCACCGGACCGGTGCCCCCGCGGCAGAAGCCGACCGGTGACGTGGGCGGCACGCCCGACCACCGCGCGGCCGTCGACAACGGCATGCCCCGGCACGCCGACCTACCGGCCGCCGCCCACGGCGACCGGGCGGTGCTGCGGCTGCTGCCCGGTGCCGCCGCCCGCGTCGCGGCGCACGAGACCCGGGACGCGTACCGGGACATCCCCGTCTCACCCGCCTAGAGCGGACACCTCCCGCGCAGTGGACCTGCCGCGTGTCGCCCCGCCGGGACAGGCGGACCGGCCGTGCGCCGCCCCGGCTCCCGGAAGGGAGCGGGCGCCGGCCCTCGCGCGCGTGCACAGCTGACCCCGGCCGGGGATGGATCCCCGGCCGGACCACGGCTCCGTGAGGTGGATGGACCCGGACGGCCGAAAGCCGTCGGACTCGTCCGGGCGAGGTCTCACGGTCGGGTCGGACGGTCCCCATTGGGGTGGGGGCCGCCCGGCCGGAGCCCGCGAGCGCGCGATGTGTGCGCCTTCGGGCTGTTCAAGGGGGCCTCACCGGGTCAACCCCACCCGGTGAGGCCCCTCACCAGGGGCACCCCGTGCCAGTGAGCGCGGCATCATGTGACAGGTATCACCGCTCAGGTGTGACCCCTGATTTAGAAGCCCTCGTCCAGCGGCGATAACCTGCGAGACGGACATGCCGCGCGCTCGGACACCGTGTGCGCCTCCCTTGTGACAGCGGACGTCACGTTGCCCTTCGCGGCACGCCCACGCATCCAACGAACCGCGAGATCACTGATAGGGACGGAAGCGCGTGGACCTGTTCGAGTACCAGGCGAGGGACCTCTTCGCCAAGCACGATGTACCGGTGCTGGCCGGTGAAGTCATCGACACGCCTGAGGCGGCCCGCGCAGCCACTGAGCGTCTCGGTGGCAAGTCCGTCGTCAAGGCCCAGGTGAAGGTCGGTGGCCGCGGCAAGGCCGGTGGCGTGAAGCTCGCCGCCACGGTCGACGAGGCCGTCGAGCACGCGACCAACATCCTCGGCATGGACATCAAGGGCCACACGGTCCACAAGGTGATGATCGCCGAGACGGCCCCGGAGATCCTGGAGGAGTACTACGTCTCCTTCCTCCTGGACCGTGCCAACCGCACCTTCCTCTCCATCGCCTCCGTCGAGGGCGGCATGGAGATCGAGGAGGTGGCGGCCACCCGTCCGGAGGCCGTCGCCAAGACGCCGATCGACGCGATCGACGGCGTGACCGAGGAGAAGGCCCGCGAGATCGTCGAGGCCGCGAAGTTCCCGGCCGAGGTCGCCGACAAGGTCGTGAACGTCCTCGTCAAGCTGTGGGACACCTTCATCAAGTCGGACGCCCTCCTGGTCGAGGTCAACCCGCTGGCGAAGGTCGCCTCCGGCGAGGTCATCGCCCTCGACGGCAAGGTGTCGCTCGACGAGAACGCCGAGTTCCGCCACCCCGAGTACGAGGAGCTCCACGACAAGGACGCGGCCAACCCGCTCGAGGCCGCGGCCAAGGAGAAGGGCCTCAACTACGTCAAGCTCGACGGCGAGGTCGGCATCATCGGCAACGGCGCGGGTCTCGTCATGAGCACCCTGGACGTCGTCGCGTACGCCGGTGAGAACCACGGCAACGTCAAGCCGGCCAACTTCCTGGACATCGGCGGTGGCGCCTCCGCCCAGGTCATGGCCAACGGTCTGGAGATCATCCTCGGCGACCCGGACGTCAAGTCCGTGTTCGTCAACGTCTTCGGCGGCATCACCGCCTGTGACGAGGTCGCCAACGGCATCGTCCAGGCGCTGAAGCTCCTGGAGGACCGCGGCGAGAACGTCTCCAAGCCGCTGGTCGTCCGCCTCGACGGCAACAACGCCGAGCTGGGCCGCCAGATCCTCACGGACGCCAACCACCCGCTGGTGCAGCGCGTCGACACGATGGACGGCGCGGCCGACAAGGCCGCCGAACTGGCTCACGCCGCCAAGTAAGCACTCAGGACGAGGACACAACACACCATGGCTATCTGGCTCAACAAGGACAGCAAGGTCATCGTCCAGGGCATGACCGGCGCCACGGGCATGAAGCACACCAAGCTCATGCTCGGTGACGGCACCGAGGTCGTGGGCGGCGTGAACCCGCGCAAGGCGGGCACCACCGTGGACTTCGACGGCACCGAGGTACCCGTCTTCGGGACGGTCGCCGAGGCCATCGAGAAGACCGGCGCCAACGTCTCCGTCATCTTCGTGCCGGAGAAGTTCACCAAGGACGCCGTCGTCGAGGCCATCGACGCCGAGATCCCCCTGGCCGTCGTGATCACCGAGGGCATCGCCGTGCACGACACGGCCGCCTTCTGGGCGTACGCCGGCAAGAAGGGCAACAAGACCCGGATCATCGGCCCGAACTGCCCCGGCATCATCACCCCGGGTCAGTCGAACGTCGGCATCATCCCGGGCGACATCACCAAGCCGGGCCGCATCGGCCTGGTCTCGAAGTCCGGCACGCTGACGTACCAGATGATGTACGAGCTGCGTGACATCGGCTTCTCGACGGCCGTCGGCATCGGTGGTGACCCGATCATCGGCACCACGCACATCGACGCCCTCGCCGCGTTCGAGGCCGACCCCGACACCGACCTGATCGTGATGATCGGCGAGATCGGCGGCGACGCCGAGGAGCGGGCCGCGGACTTCATCGCGAAGAACGTGACGAAGCCGGTCGTCGGCTACGTCGCGGGCTTCACCGCGCCCGAGGGCAAGACCATGGGCCACGCCGGCGCCATCGTCTCCGGCTCCTCCGGCACCGCCCAGGCGAAGAAGGAGGCCCTGGAGGCCGCCGGCGTCAAGGTCGGCAAGACGCCGACCGAGACGGCGAAGCTGGCCCGCGAGGTCCTCAGCGCCTGACCTTCCCGGTCGAAGCCCGATGGGCCCGTCCCCCGTGTGGGGGACGGGCCCATCGGCGTACAGCCGGCCGGGACAGAGAGGCCGGCGGTTCAGCGGTTCTGCGGGACCAGCCGCTCCGGGCCGCTCACCGTCTCCTCGCGCAGCTTCTCCCGCAGCTTTCGCTCCGTCTCCGACAGCGGGCCGGGGGCCAGCTTCGGCGGCACGCCCTGCACGGTGGAGCCCGGCGCGACCGGCGGCTCGTACCGGGTCGGGGCGGTGCGCAGGGTGAGCGCGGTGGTGCCGATCAGGGCGACGGTGAAGGCGATGGCGGCGCGGGTCCAGAAGGTGGCCCGGCGTTCGCTGCCGGTGCGGACCGTCGGCGGCTTCGCCGCGCGCAGGCGCTCCGCGGACGCCGTCTCGGCCAGGCGGCGGTGCAGCTCGGCGGGGTCGGCGAGTTCGGGGAGGCGCTCCGCCACCGCCTCGCGCGCGTGCAGCAGCCGGTTCGCCGCCGCGGGGGTGCTCGCCTCCGTCTCCGCTGCCGTGTCCGGGAGGTCGAGCCCCACCCCGTCGTACAGCACCAGGGTGCGGCGGTACGGCGGCGGCAGGGTGAGGAGCACCTCCATGAGCGCCCGGTCGGAGGCGTTGGCGGGCGGCGGTTCGGGGTGCCGGTACCGGGGACGGAAGCGGTGCCAGGGGGAGAGGGCGTACTCGTACGCCGTCGCCCGCACCCAGCTCGCCGGGTCCGGGTCGACGGCCACTTCGGGCCAGCGCTGCCAGGCGAGTTGGAAGGCCCGCTCCACCGACTCCCGGGCCAGTTCCCGCCGCCCGGTGAGCAGATAGGTCTGGCGCACCAGGGCGGGTGCGCAGAACGCGTAGAGCGCGTCGAACGCCTGAGCGGGCGTCAGTGTGGCGGTGGCGGACGCGGGCAGGGGTTTCGGGCCGAGCACCGCGGCATCCGCTCGCGAAGGGGGCGGACCGGTGCGTACGGGGACGGCGGCGGTGTCGGCGGTCCGCTGCTCCGCGCTCGCCTCGGCCGGGGGTTCCTGAGCGGCGGCCCGCTCGGTCGCCTCGCTCAGCAGTCTCACGTACGCCTCCCTCTTGCGGCCCCTCGGTGTCGTACGGCCGGACTCCCACGCGCGCACGGTCTCCCGGGTGACACCGACCCGCGCCGCGACCTGAGCCTGCGTCAACGAACGTGCCTCGCGCAGGCGTCGGCGTTCCTTCGGCGGGGGGAGCGGGGATGCGGGGCTCTGCGTCACAGGACGCCCTTTCGTACGGAAAAGAACATAAACGTATATTGAGCGACACAGCGGAAGTTCGCCTGTTACGCCCGTAAAGCGCGTGTCGTTGGGAGCATGGCGGGCGTGATCCAGATGACCGCTCGCCGATCGCCGTTGTCCTCCCTGCTCACCCGGTTGCGCGGCCGTTCGCCCGGGCTGGCCGCGGGCCTCCTCGGCGGTGCGGTGGCCGCCGGTCTGGGACTCGGTGTGTTCGCCGTCCTCGTGATGGTGCTGTGGATCAGCTCGCCCTACCCGGACAGCGGGCCGGGAGGCGCCCTGCACGTGGCGGCGGGCCTGTGGCTGCTGGCCCACGGAGCCGAACTGGTCCGCACCGACACCCTGTCCGGGGCTCCGGCGCCGGTGGGCGTCACCCCGCTGCTGCTGCTCGTGCTCCCGGCCTGGCTGGCGCACCGCGCGGCCCGGGACGCCGTCGAGGGGGAGGCGCCGGACGGGGAGAGCGACCTCGTCTCCGGGCGTGCGGCGTGGGCGGGCGTCGTGACCGGCTACCTCGCGGTCGGCGGGGCGGCGGCCTGGTACGCGGCGGGTGGCACGCTGCGGCCGGACTGGGCGTGGACGGGGGTGTGCGTGCCCCTGGTCGTCGTGGTGGCCGCCGGGGCGGGAGTCTGGACGGCCTACGGGCGGCCGCGGGACGCGGTGGACGAGGTGCTGCTGCTGATGCCGGCGGGCGTGCGGCGGCTGTTCCTCGGGCCGGTCGCCCGGGGCCGGCTCGACGCGGCGGCGCGGGCGGCGGGAGCGGGGGTGGCCGTGCTCGTCGGGGGCGGGGCGCTGCTGCTCGCGGTGGCGCTGGTGTGGCACGGGGGCGCGGCGCGCGAGTCGTTCCTCCGGCTCACGGAGGGGGTGTCCGGGCAGTTCGCCGTGCTGTTGCTGTGCCTGACCCTGATGCCGAACGCGGCGGTGTGGGCGACGGCGTACGCGCTGGGGCCGGGCTTCTCGCTGGGCGCCGGTCATGTCGTGGATCCGCTCGCCTCCTCGCCCGCCTCCCTGCTGCCGCCGTTTCCGCTGCTGGCGGCGGTGCCGGAGGCCGGGGCGGGGACCTGGGTCCACTGGGCGGCGGGGGCGGTTCCGGTCGCCGCCGGGGTGACGGTGGGGTGGTTCGTGGGGCACGCGGGCGGTGACGGCGACTTCGAGGCGTGGTCGTGGAGGTGTACCGCCGGGGTGGCCCTGGGGGCGGTGGTGCCGGCCGCGGCGGGGATGGCGCTGCTGGCCGGGATGGCGGGTGGGCCGCTCGGGGTGGCGGGGCTGGCGAGCTTCGGGCCGGTGTGGTGGCAGGTGGGGGTGGCGGTGCTGGTGTGGGGGGTGGTGGTCGCGGTGCCTGTGGCTGTGGGGGTGCGGGCTTGGGGGTGCCGGGGGGCGGCGGGGCTATCGCGGGGGCCGCGGGTCGGGTCGCCGCGGGTGGCGGAGGAGGGTGGGTCTGCGGGGGAGCGCGGGGCGCGGGTGCGGGTCTTGTGGTGGCGGGGGCGGCGTGCGGGTGGGGTGGCTGGGGCCGCGGATGCCGTCGGTGATGACGAGGCGTACGAATTGCTTCCCGCTGAGCCGGATGCGGCGGTGGGCGGCGGCGGTGGTCCGGAGGCCGGGGTGCCGTCCTGGGGCGTGGGTGACGCGGACCGGGAGGCTCGGTGGGCCGCGCTGCGGGAGGTGTCCGGGAGGGACGTCTCGGACGGTGACTGAGCTTGGTCTCGCCCCCGCCGCCCCTTCCCGTCCCTCCCCCAGAGGGGGACCCCCACCGGGGGCTGCCGCCCCCGGACCCCCGCTTCGGCCCCGAAAGGGCCTCGTCCTCAAACGCCGGACGGGCTGGTGGGGGCGGGCCTTGTCCTCAAGCGCAGGGCGGGCTGGTGGCGTCAGCTGTTGGTTCCCAGTACTCCGCGGAGTTCCTCCGGGAGGAGTTGGTCGCAGGACTGCTTCGCCTCGTTCGTGAGGGCGTCCGTCGTGCACGTGTAGTAGTCGCTGTAGACCAGCTTCGCCGTGAAGCCCGCCGCCACCAGGGCGAGGGCCAGGGAGGCGGTGACCAGGCCGCTCACCGCCGCGGTGGTCTGCGGGCGGCCCGACTGCGCGGGGGCCGGGTGGTCGGGGTCGGCCGTGCGGGGCTTGGCGCGCAGGGAGCCGATGCCCCAGTACAGGGCCAGCGCGCCCAGCAGCAGGGCGACGGACGGCCAGCTGAACAGGGCGAAGAAGAAGGCCCACATACCGCACAGCAGGGCGTACCGTCCGTGGCGCTGGGCCGGGTCCGTGGGGTCCCAGCGCATGCCGCCGCCGGGGCCGTTGGTGTTGTTCGAGCCCTCGGGACCCGAACCGGGGCGGTCGCCGAAGTTGCCGGAGGAACGGCCGGGCTGGCGGTCGCTCCACTGCCCGCCCCAGGGTGAGTTCCGGCGGCCGGAGTCGCCGCCGTCGCCCGAGGCAGGTCGGCGCGGCTGCCAGGGCCGGTCCGGACTGCCCTCCGGGGGTGGGGCGAAGGGGTTGTCGTCCTTGGGCTCGGAGGCGCCGGCGCCGTCCCGCTCGCCGCCGTTGTCGCCGCCCGACGGCGCGTCCGGCGGCGAGGCGGGCCGCTCGCGCAGCAGCACGCCGTGACGATCCCCTCCCTGCACCGACTGCGGGGGGAGCGTGAGCAGTCGCAGGCTGCGGTCCGGCATCAAAGTGGGCGTCTTCCCCTAGGTGATTTACGGCTGACATGTACGGGAACTGCCGAGCGGAACCAGGTCCGTCACCCTGTGAACGCACCGCTCACGAACGGCGTTCCCGACCGGGCCCCTCCCAGACGCTACCTTCCGGCCACGCCCCCGTCCCGTGGGGGCTGCCCGGTGTGCCGGTATCGTTGCTGACGGTCGGCCGCTTCGTAGGCTTCCCCGTATCCGGGAGCCCGAAGCATTCGTGCGAACGCACAAGCGGCGTCGGAAGCCGGCCACCGTACGACGTACCCCCGAGAAAGGCCCCCGCTGTGGCTGCCAAGCGCCTTGTCGTGCTGGTCTCCGGATCCGGCACCAACCTCCAGGCGCTGCTCGACGCCATCGCCGACACCGGCGTCGGGGCCTACGGCGCCGAGATCGTGGCCGTGGGCGCCGACCGCGAGGGGATCGAGGGGCTGGCCCGCGCCGAGCGCGCCGGGATCCCGACCTTCGTGTGCAGGGTCAAGGACTTCGACGGCCGGGAGGCGTGGGACGCGGCGCTCGCCGAGGCCGTCGCCGCCCACGAGCCCGACCTGGTCGTCTCCGCCGGGTTCATGAAGATCGTCGGCAAGGAGTTCCTCGCACGCTTCGGCGGCCGGTGCGTCAACACGCACCCCGCCCTGCTGCCCAGTTTTCCCGGGGCCCACGGCGTCCGTGACGCGCTCGCGTACGGCGCCAAGGTCACCGGCTGCACCGTCCACTTCGTCGACGACGGCGTCGACACCGGTCCGATCATCGCTCAGGGCGTGGTCGAGGTCCGGGACGAGGACGACGAGAGCGCTCTGCACGAGCGCATCAAGGAAGTCGAGCGCAGGCTGCTCGTCGAGGTCGTGGGGCGGCTCGCCCGCAACGGCTAT
Source organism: Streptomyces sp. NPDC048002 (assembly GCF_040653275.1). Lineage (NCBI taxonomy): Bacteria > Bacillati > Actinomycetota > Actinomycetes > Kitasatosporales > Streptomycetaceae > Streptomyces > Streptomyces sp. NPDC048002. The sequence continues at coordinate 54,825 of NZ_JBEZNL010000034.1, forward strand.
CGCATTGAGGGACGAAAGGTAGTTATCCAGTGACCGCCGAGAGCAACAAGCGGCCGATTCGCCGGGCGCTCGTCAGCGTCTACGACAAGACCGGGCTGGAGGAGCTCGCGCGCGGCCTGCACGAGGCGGGCGTGGCCCTCGTCTCCACCGGCTCCACCGCCTCCCGCATCGCCGCCGCCGGCGTCCCCGTCACCAAGGTCGAGGAGCTCACCGGCTTCCCCGAGTGCCTGGACGGCCGCGTCAAGACGCTGCACCCGAGGGTCCACGCGGGCATCCTCGCGGACCTGCGCCTGGAGGACCACCAGCGGCAGCTGGCCGAGCTGGGCGTCGAGCCGTTCGACCTGGTCGTGGTCAACCTCTACCCGTTCCGCGAGACCGTCGCCTCCGGCGCCACCCCCGACGAGTGCGTGGAGCAGATCGACATCGGCGGCCCCTCGATGGTCCGCGCCGCCGCCAAGAACCACCCGTCCGTGGCGGTCGTCACCAGCCCCGAGCGGTACGCCGACGTGCTCGGCGCCGTCCAGGACGGCGGGTTCGACCTGGTCACCCGCAAGCGGCTCGCGGCGGAGGCGTTCCAGCACACGGCCGCCTACGACGTGGCCGTGGCGAGCTGGTTCGCCTCGGAGTACGCGCCCGTCGACGAGTCCCGGTTCCCCGACTTCCTCGGCGCGACCTGGGAGCGCAAGAACACCCTGCGCTACGGCGAGAACCCGCACCAGCCGGCCGCGCTGTACACCTCCGAGTCCGGCGGTCTGGCCGAGGCCGAGCAGCTGCACGGCAAGGAGATGTCGTACAACAACTACACGGACACGGACGCCGCCCGCCGTGCCGCGTACGACCACGACGAGCCGGCCGTCGCGATCATCAAGCACGCCAACCCGTGCGGTATCGCGGTGGGCGCGGACGTCGCCGAGGCGCACCGCAAGGCGCACGCCTGTGACCCGCTGTCGGCCTTCGGCGGCGTGATCGCCGTCAACCGTCCGGTGTCGAAGGAGATGGCCGAGCAGGTCGCGGAGATCTTCACCGAGGTCATCGTGGCGCCGGACTACGAGGAGGGGGCCCTGGAGGCCCTCACCAAGAAGAAGAACATCCGCGTCCTGCGCTGTCCCGACGCCCCGGCCGACCCGGTCGAGGTCAAGGCCATCGACGGCGGCGCGCTGCTCCAGGTGACCGACCGCCTCCAGGCCGACGGCGACGACCCGGCGAACTGGACCCTCGCGACCGGCGAGGCGCTGTCCGCCGCCGAACTCGCCGAGCTGGCCTTCGCCTGGCGGGCCTGCCGCGCGGTGAAGTCCAACGCCATCCTGCTCGCCAAGGACGGCGCCTCGGTGGGCGTCGGCATGGGCCAGGTCAACCGCGTCGACTCCGCGAAGCTCGCGGTCGAGCGCGCGGGCACCGAGCGCGCCCAGGGCTCCTACGCCGCCTCCGACGCGTTCTTCCCCTTCCCCGACGGCCTGGAGATCCTCACCGCGGCCGGCGTGAAGGCCGTGGTCCAGCCGGGCGGCTCGGTCCGCGACGAGCAGGTCGTGGAGGCCGCCGAGAAGGCGGGCGTGACGATGTACTTCACCGGTACGCGCCACTTCTTCCACTGATCGAACTGACCGAACAGCGCGACGACCGTCGGGGCGGCCTTCCGGGGCCGCCCCGACGGCTTCGCCGCGCCTACGCAAGGCTCACCGCCCCTCGGACCGCCGGCCTCCGGTTCAGGAGGGGGGCGACAGAGCGGACGGCCCCCGTCCCCTCCCGGAGGAGGCGCGGGGGCCGTGTTCCCGGGCGCGGATCAATGCGGCCGCACCGGCGCGGGGTTCAGAAGCGCGGGCGGTTGAACCACTCCGCGGTGGTCCGCTTCGCAGCGAAGACGATCAGCAGGATCGCCACGGCGATGATCAGCAGACCGATGCCCCACGCGGCGATCATGAAGATGCCGGTGATGATCGCGAAGGAGCCGTAGACGATCGAGCAGACCCGGACGCCGTTGCCGCCCTTCGCGTACTGGAACACCAGCGCCAGACCGAGCAGCGCGAAGACCGCGGCGAGGCCGAGCAGGAAGACGATGATGCCCTTGCCGAGGTCGGCGAGTTCCTGGGCCTGGGAGTCGCTGCTGAGGCCGGCCTCGGCGATCGTCTCGTCCCACACCGACAGCGTGTAGACGTACAGACCCGCGATGACCGCGTGGGCCAGCACGATGATGCCGAGCATGATCTGGGCGGCACGCGTGATGCCGGGCATCTGGGCGGGACCGGCCGGCGGATAGCCGTAGCCCTGCTGCATCGGAGGGGCCGACGGGTAGGCGCCGTACCCCTGCGGCGGCATTCCGGGCGGGGCCTGGTTCGGGTAGCCGTAGCCGGGGGCCTGGGGCTGCTGGTGGGGCGGGGGGCCGTAGGGGCTGTTCGGTTCGCCGAAACTCATGGCGATCTTCCTCCGTGGGACCAAGGGTGCAGGGGACGACGAGCGGCACGGTGTCGGAGGAAGGTTCAACAGATGCGGTTCGTCCCCCCGGTACTGTCCGCGGCACTGTGTCGACAATCGTTCTTCAGTGGCTGGTTCGTTGTCCAGCCGCAATCCCTATGTGTTGTGCAAGTGCAACATCGCTGATCATGTGCGGACAGGGTGGGACAGCCCGCCGGGGACCCGGATTGGAACCAGGACCCCGTCATCCGCGAGGATGGGGTCATGACCGCCCAGATTCTCGATGGCAAGGCCACCGCAGCCGCGATCAAGTCCGATCTGACCGCCCGCGTGGCGGCGCTGAAGGAGAAGGGCGTCACGCCCGGCCTCGGCACCATCCTGGTCGGGGAGGACCCCGGCAGCCAGAAGTACGTCGCGGGCAAGCACCGCGACTGCGCGGAGGTCGGCATCGCCTCCATCCAGCGCGAACTGCCCGCCACCGCCACCCAGGAGGAGATCGAGGCGGTCGTACGGGAGCTGAACGAGGACCCCGCCTGCACCGGTTACATCGTCCAGCTGCCGCTGCCCAGGGGCATCGACGAGAACCGCATCCTGGAACTCATGGACCCGGCCAAGGACGCCGACGGCCTGCACCCGATGAACCTCGGCCGTCTCGTCCTGAACGAGCCGGCCCCGCTGCCCTGTACCCCCAACGGCGTCCTGACCCTGCTGCGCCGCTACGGCGTGGAGATCAAGGGCGCCGAGGTCGTGGTCGTCGGCCGCGGTGTCACCATCGGCCGTCCGATGCCGCTGCTGCTCACCCGGCGCAGCGAGAACGCCACCGTGACCCAGTGCCACACCGGCACCCGCGACCTGTCGGCGCACCTCAAGCGTGCCGACATCATCGTCGCCGCGGCCGGTTCCGCCCATCTGATCCGCGCCGAGGACGTCAAGCCGGGCGCCGCCGTCCTCGACGTCGGTGTCTCCCGCAGCGCCGAGGGCAAGATCGTCGGCGATGTCCACCCGGACGTCCGCGAGGTGGCCGGATTCATCTCCCCCAACCCCGGCGGCGTCGGCCCGATGACCCGGGCCCAGCTGCTGGTCAACGTGGTCGAGGCGGCGGAGCGCAGTGTCGGCTGAGCGGCCGGGCGCCGCGTCCCGGGAGCAGGCCCCGGGGCAGGAGGACGAGATCGAGGTCACGGACCCGGTCAGCGCCCCCGACGCCGAGGGCAGGCCGCGCCGGACCACCCGCCGTTTCCCGCTGTTCACGCGGGACACGGCACGCCCCGAGGGCGGTGGCCGGGCGGCCCCGGGCGACGCCCCGGCCCCGGCCCGTCAGTGGCCGATCCTGCTGGTCCTGGCGCTGGTCGCGCTCGGCCTGCTGCTGACGGCCCTGGACAACTTCCGCCTGGGCACGCTGCTGATCGGCGTGGCCCTGCTGGCCGGCGGGGCGCTGCGCTGGCTGCTGCCGGACGTCGGCATGCTCGCCGTCCGCTCCCGCTTCACGGACATCGTCACGTACGGGGCGCTGGGCTCGGCCATCGTGCTGCTGGCGCTGATGGTGCAGCCGGACCCGCTGCTGGAGATCCCCTTCCTCAAGGACACCCTGCACTTCACGGTCAGCAACTGAACCACCCCGCGCGACCACGACGGCGGCCCGTCCTCTCCCCCGAGCAAGGACGGGCCGCCGCCGTGCGTCCACCCTCCCGTGCGGTGAAGGGCCCGGACAACGGCTGTCCGGGTGCTGTGGCAGAGCGGTGACCGTTCCGCCACGGTGTCCGTGGCCTGCCACAGCGTGGCGTCCTGCGGAACCGGCCGAGGACCTCCCGGGCACCCGCATCTCTGTGTGCTCTCTGTGACGGCATATGTGCGTCCTGTGTGGCGATGTGCTGACAAGTTTGCGGATTTGGAGCGAAGTCGTTCGACAGTCGGGCTAGCGTGTCCAATCGGGACGGTCCGGGACGTCTCGAACGGCTGTCGGGTGGGTTCACCAGGGGGAGAGCGGCCGAGGGGGAAGGGTCGGTGGAAGACTGGACCCCGGCCCGGTGGGCGTGCGACGGTGCATGCCCGCGGCCTCCAACGCTCCCGTGCGCCCCCACCCCGGGAACTGAGATCCTGGCCGGGCGCATCCCTGTGGGTAGCCACACCGGGACTCGGCAGAGGGCCCATGCGCGGGGGAACGAACAGCACGGACCGGGGGAAGAGGGGGGAAGCGATGCCTCGTTGGAAGGACTTGCCGGACGAACTGGATCCGCAAGTCAGGGAGTTCGCGAGCCAGTTGCGCCGGCTCGTGGACCGCAGTGGTCTGAGTGTGGCGGCCGTGTCCGACCGCACGGGCTACAGCAAGACGTCCTGGGAGCGGTATCTGAACGGCCGGCTGCTCGCGCCCAAAGGCGCGATCGTCGCGCTGGCGGAGGTCACCGGGACCAATCCGATCCACCTCACGACGATGTGGGAGCTGGCCGAGCGGGCCTGGAGCCGCTCGGAGATGCGCCACGACATGACGATGGAGGCGATACGGATCTCCCAGGCGCGCGCAGCGCTCGGGGAGTTCGGCGCGCCTCCGGCGAACGCCAAGGGCGGCGGCCGGACGGCCCGCCGCAGCGGCAGCGCCACGGCCACGCCCGGCGTGGCGGGTCCGGCGGGCGTCGCGCCGACGGTGCCGCCGCACACGGGCACGTCCGCACCCGAGGGGGGCCGGGACGCCGGCGCCGTCCGGGACGCGGCCGAGGAGGCCCGGGACGGGGCTGCGGCGTCCTCGGGCGCCAACTCCTGGGGCCTGGCGGGCTACCAGGGGCCCTCGCGGGCGGGCGGGAGGGCGGCCGCGCCGAGCCCGGCCGCCGGGTCCATGCCTCCGTCCGCGCCCGCTCCTTCGTACGGCGGGCCCTCCGGCCCCTCGGGCGAGGGCGGGAACGGCGGACCGGCGGGCGAGAGCAGGGGCAAGCGGCGGCTGACGATGTTCCTCGCGGGCGTCGTGGGCGTACTCGTCGTGGTGGCCCTGGCCCTCTACCTCACGGGCACCGGCGGCACCAAGGAGAACGAGGGCGGTACGAAGTCGCCGTCTCCGACGGTCACGACCGAGGCTGACCTGCCGCCCGGCGTCGAGTGCAGCGGCGCCTCGTGCACGGGCAAGGACGCCGAGAGCATGGGCTGCAGCGGCGACCTGGTGACCACCGCGCAGACCGCGACCGTGGGCACGACGGTGGTCGAGGTCCGCTACAGCGAGACCTGCGGCGCGGCCTGGGGCCGCATCACGCAGGGGGCCGAGGGCGACCAGGTCCGGGTGACGGTCGGCAAGACCGAGCAGACGGGCACCATCACGGTCACCGGCGACACCATCGCGTACACCCCGATGGTGGCGGTGAAGGACGCCGGCGACGCGACGGCCTGCGTCACGCTGGCGGCGGGCGAGGAGGGCTGCACGCAGTAGGGGGCGCGGGGCGGGCGCGGAGGCGAAGGGCAGGGGCAGGGGCGGCGGGGCGATCCATCGGGTCTCCCGACCGCCCGACCGCCCGTCTCCCGACCGCCCGACTGCCCGTCGCCCGGCCACCCGTCGCCCGGCCACCCGTCGCCCGGCCACCCGTCGCCCGGCCGTCCGTCGGCCGACGGACGGCCTGGGTTGTGCGGTCGCTTTCGCGGGGCGCCGGAGGAACGAACTCGGCGGCCGCAGGAATAGTCGTCCGCAACACGGGCACGCGCTCATCACCCCCCACGGGATCCGGCTGCCCGGTACCCCCGGTGAGGCCGCCCAGCCCCCCTCACCGGACCGGGCGGCCGCCCCTTTTCCGGGGTCTGTGGGATGGTCTGTGGGGTGGGCCACACCGACCCGGACGTCCCGGATCCCGGATGCGCGATAGCCTGACCGCTGGATCTCTCTTGACGCCAAGAGATCGATCAAACGTATCCGTGATCGATCATCGCGGCTGGCACCGGTGACCCACCGGGGCGGACGGGATCCCGTACCCCAGGGGCAGGGACGCCCCACCGCCTGCTGTCTACGGAGAACGCCATGACCCGCACTCCCGTGAACGTCACCGTCACCGGCGCGGCCGGCCAGATCGGTTACGCCCTGCTCTTCCGCATCGCCTCCGGCCAGCTGCTCGGCGCGGACGTGCCGGTCAAGCTGCGTCTGCTGGAGATCACCCCGGCACTGAAGGCCGCCGAGGGCACGGCCATGGAGCTGGACGACTGCGCGTTCCCGCTGCTCCAGGGCATCGAGATCAGCGACGACCCGAACGTGGCCTTCGACGGCGCCAACGTCGCCCTCCTCGTGGGCGCCCGCCCGCGCACCAAGGGCATGGAGCGCGGCGACCTCCTGGAGGCCAACGGCGGCATCTTCAAGCCGCAGGGCAAGGCCATCAACGACCACGCCGCGGACGACATCAAGGTCCTCGTCGTCGGCAACCCGGCCAACACCAACGCCCTGATCGCCCAGGCCGCCGCCCCGGACGTACCGGCCGAGCGCTTCACCGCGATGACCCGTCTGGACCACAACCGCGCGCTGACCCAGCTCGCGAAGAAGACCGGCTCCACGGTCGCCGACATCCAGCGGCTCACCATCTGGGGCAACCACTCCGCCACCCAGTACCCGGACATCTTCCACGCCACCATCGCCGGCAAGAACGCCGCCGAGGTCGTCAACGACGAGAAGTGGCTGGCCGAGGACTTCATCCCGACCGTCGCCAAGCGCGGCGCGGCCATCATCGAGGCCCGTGGCGCCTCGTCGGCCGCCTCCGCCGCCAACGCCGCGATCGACCACGTCCACACCTGGGTCAACGGCACCGCCGACGGCGACTGGGTCTCCATGGGCATCCCGTCCGACGGTTCCTACGGCGTGCCGGAGGGCCTGATCTCCTCCTTCCCCGTCACCACCAAGGACGGCAAGTACGAGATCGTCCAGGGCCTGGAGATCAACGAGTTCTCCCGCGCCCGTATCGACGCCTCCGTCCAGGAGCTCGCGGAGGAGCGCGACGCGGTCCGCGCCCTCGGCCTCATCTGAGCCGGACCCCGCAGCACGTCATTCACCGCACCACCGCACCACCGCACAGGCCCCGATCCGGTTTCCGCCGGAACGGGGCCTGTGGCCCGTTCTGCCGCTACCGTCTGAAAAGCGGTACCCGGTACGGCGATCCGGGGCGAGGGGCGATTCGGGGGCTTCGCGATGAGCGGATGGGGACACGGACCGAGCGAGGAGCAGGGGCGGGCACCCTGGTCCGGACGGCAGCCGGACGAGGTCGTGCCGCCCTGGTCGACGGCCGAGACGCAGGTGCACGGCACGCCGCCACCGTACGTCCCGACACCTCCGTCGCCACCTCCGCCGCCGCCTCCGTCTCCGCCGTACGTCCCGACACCTCCGTCTCCGTCGCCGCCGCGCACCTCGCGTCCCCGGCCGGTGCTGCTGGCGCTGCTGGCCGCCGTCGTGCTCGGCGCGGGCCTGGGCGCGGGGGTGTGGGCCCTGCTCCGGGACGACGGCGGCGGAGGGGGCAGAGCCGGCGCCGCCCCGGCCACCGACGCCACCGTCACCACCGGTCCGTCGCCGCGGAGTTCACCCTCCGCCCAGGACTCACCCTCCGAGGCGGGCGCGCCTTCCCCGCAGGACTCGCCTTCCCCGCAGGGCTCACCCTCCGCGCGGGCGGAAGCGCCTCCCGGCTACCGCCGCGCCGCTGACCCCGTCGGCTACACCCTGTTCGTCCCCGAGGGCTGGATCCGCCGTCAGACGGCGGGGGAGGCCGCCCCGGTGGTGTTCTACGACGCCCCCGACGACGGCCGCCGGCTCCAGATCTTCCGGATCACGGAGGCGAGCGTCGAGGAGTCACTGGCGCGGGCCGAGACCGACCCCGGGTACGGCTTCGAGAGCCGCACCGGCTACCGGGCCCTCGCCCGGGACTCGGGCCCCGGCTTCGTGGAACTCACCTACCGCTACGACGACGAGGACAAGGGCCCAAGCCTGGTCGTCGACCACCGTTTCCGCGCCGCGGACGGCACGCCGTACGCGATCCGCGCCGCCGGACCGGAGGAACTCGCCCCCGAATCGGTCCGCGCGCCCCTCGACGAGGCGCTGACCTCCTTCTGTCCCGCGGACACCGAGTGCGGATGACGGGCGGCGGCCGTGTCCCGCGGCGTCCCGCACCCCACCCCCGGCGGATGTGACCGGGGTCGCATTGGGGGCCGGTCACATCCGGGCCGGGCCGCTTGTCCCATGCCTGTCACCGGCGCCGAAGCCGGTACCGAGCAGGGGAGACAGAGATGACCGAGGGACACCGCATCGTCGTTCTCGGGGCCGGCTACACCGGTATGTTCACCGCGGTCCGGCTGGCTCACCGCACCCGTCGGACCGGCGTGCGGATCACCCTGGTCAACCCGTCGAGCCGGTTCGTGGAGCGGCTGCGGATGCATCAGATCGCCGCCGGGCAGACCTTCCCCGAGCACCGCATCCCCGAACTGCTCGCCGGAACCGGTGTGCGGTTCGTCGAGGGCGCCGCCACCGCCATCGACCCCGAGAGCCGGACCGTCACCGTCGACGGGACCATGACACTCGGCTACGACACCCTCGTCTACGCGCTCGGCAGCTCGACCGACACCGGCGGGGTCCCCGGCGCCGACGTCCATGCCTTCACCCTCAACGGCGTCGGGATCGCGGCCCGGTTCGCCGCCCGGCTCACCGAGGTCGCCGCGGCCGGCGGCACGGTGACCGTGTGCGGCGCCGGCCTCACCGGCATCGAGGCGGCCACCGAGATCGCGGAGGCCCACCCCGCGGTGCGGGTCACGCTGATCAGCCCGGACGAGCCCGGCGCCATGATGGGCCCCAGCGCCCGTGCCCACCTCCGGCGCGCGCTGGAGCGGCTCGGCATCGCCATCGAGACCGGCGCCCGCGTCACCAAGGTGCTCACCGACGCCGTCGAACTCGCCGACGGGCGGCTCGTCCCGGGCGACGCCTGCCTGTGGACCACCGGCGTCAAGGTGCCCGCCCTCGCGTCCGACGCCGGGATCGCCACCGACGAGCGCGGCCTGATCGTCGTCGACGGCACGCTGCGGTCCGTCTCCCACCCCGAGATCCACGCGGTCGGCGACGCGGCGGCGGTCCGTCTGGCCTGGGGGCGGCTGCACGGCTCCTGCCAGAGCGGGCTGCCCACCGCCCAGTACACCGCAGACACCGTCACACGCCTGCTCTGGTCGAAGTCCGTCAGGCCGTTCCGCTTCGGCTACTACCACCAGCCGGTCAGCCTCGGCCGCCGGGACGCCGTCATCCAGTTCACCCGGGCCGACTTCACCCCGCGCCGTACGTGCCTCACCGGCCGCGCCGCCGTGCTGTACAAGGAGCTGGTCAGCGGAAGCCCGCTCAAGACCTACCGCCTGAGCAGGTACGTCAACGTCACGACCGTCGTGTCCAAGGGCGGCCGGGCCACCCGCAGGCCCGCGGTGTGAGGCACCCCGGCGGGACTTTCACAACACGCCCTACACGCTCTGCAGCTCCTCCTGGAGCCTGCCGACGTCCACCGAGTCGTCCGCCGACGGGGTCCGGGTCGGCACCGGCTCGTCGTACTCGGAGAACCTCAGCCGGACATCGGTGTCCTGGTCGCGCTGGGTCGCCTCGACCAGCAGGTGCGGCGAGTCGGCCGTGACGTAGAGCGTGGTCCGCGCGCCGTCCACCTCGCCGGTGAGCGGGACGACCTCCGTGCCGTCCCGGGTGGTCTCCTCCCCCTTCCGCAGCGACGCCGACCCGGGGGAGGAGTCGGCCTCCCGCTGGAAGTTGCGCAGGTCGCAGGTGTCGGCCATGCCCTTGAGCAGCGCGTCGTCCGTGGAGCCGTGGATGTAGCGGCCGTCGAACAGCTCGGCCACCGCGTCGCCCTGGTCTCCCGGCACCTGCGCCTTCCAGAACGCGGTGTCCGGCTTCAGCCACACCTCGTCGCCCCGCTTGACGATCTCGACGCTGCCGCCGTCCGAGCCCATCTCCATCGTCCCGGCGCAGTTGCCGGACCGGTCCAGGGCCAGGTCCATCGAGGTCGGCTGCGTCGTACTGGTCTCGGTGCCCTCGCTGCGGTCCGTCAGCCTCAGACGCACCGACTCCGCGTCCCGGAGGTTCCGCTCCGCCTCGTCGGCCAGCTCCCGCGCGGTGGGGTCCTCCGCGGCGGCCACCGGGAGGGCCGGGGCCAGCAGCAGGGCCGCGCCCAGCGCGACCGGGACCAGCGCCCTTGCGGCCATGCCGTCACCTCCGTGGTGCGCGTCACCCACACAGCGTACGGTTCGCCCTATTTGTCCGCATGTTCAGTGACGTGGCCCACATTCGGCGCCGTAATGCGCATGCGGGCGGCGCCTCCGGGCAGGCGCAGCCGGTCCCCGGAGACGCCGCCCGTGTGACTCAGGGGCACTGAACAGGAACGGAAGGCAATACCGATCATGGCAAGGCAGCAGCAACGACGGACGATCCACGTCGACGGCGAGTGGCGGGACGCGCTCTCCGGCGCCACCCGCGACATCCTCGACCCGGCGGACGCCCGGCCCTTCGCCGTGGTCGCCGAGGGCGACGAGAAGGACACCGACCTCGCGGTGGAGGCCGCCCGGCGCGCGTTCCGCGACGGCGACTGGCCGCGCACCCCCGTCGCCGAACGCGCCGCGCTCCTGCGCCGCGTCGCCGACCTCTTGGTCCGCGACCGCGAGGAACTCGGCCTGCTGGAGAGCCGGGACGCGGGCAAGACCCTGGAGGAGGGCCGCGTCGACATCGACTGCGTCGCCGACGCCTTCCGCTACTTCGCCGACCTGGTCGCCGCCGAGGCCCCGGGCCGGGTCGTGGACGCCGGGTCGCCCGACGTCCACAGCGTCGTCGTGCACGAGCCGGTCGGCGTCTGCGCCCTGATCACGCCCTGGAACTACCCCCTCCTCCAGGCCAGTTGGAAGATCGCCCCCGCACTCGCCGCGGGCAACACCTTTGTCGTCAAGCCCAGCGAGATCACCCCGCTGACGACCGTCGCGCTGATCGGCCTGCTGGCCGAGGCCGGCCTGCCCGCCGGCGTCGCCAACATCGTGACCGGGCCCGGCGGTTCGGTCGGCGCCCGGCTCGCCGAGCACCCCGACGTCGACCTCGTCTCCTTCACCGGCGGCCTGGTCAGCGGCGTCAAGGTCGCCCAGGCGGCGGCCCCTTCGGTGAAGAAGGTCGCCCTCGAACTCGGCGGCAAGAACCCCAACGTCGTCTTCGCCGACGCCTGCGCCACCGACGAGGGCTTCGACACCGCCGTGGACCAGGCCCTCAACGCGGCCTTCATCCACAGCGGCCAGGTCTGCTCGGCCGGCGGCCGCCTGATCGTGGAGGAGTCGGTCCGGGACCGCTTCGTCACCGAACTCGCCCGCCGCGCCGCCCGGATCCGCCTCGGCCGCGGCACCGACGACGGTGTCGAGTGCGGCCCCCTCGTCTCCGCCGAGCAGCGGGCGAAGACCGAGGCGTACGTCGCCTCCGCGCTGGAGGAGGGCGCCGTCCTGCGCACCGGCGGCAAGCGCCCGGAGGGCCTCGGCGCCGGCTTCTTCTACGAGCCGACCGTGCTGGACGCCTGCCATCGCGGGATGCGCGTCGTACGCGAGGAGGTGTTCGGCCCGGTCCTCACCGTGGAGACCTTCCGTACCGAGGACGAGGCCGTCGCGCTCGCCAACGACACCGAGTACGGGCTCGCCGGCGCCGTCTGGACCGCCGACGCGGGCCGCGCCCGGCGCGTGGCCGGGCGGCTGCGCCACGGCACCGTCTGGATCAACGACTTCCACCCCTACCTCCCGCAGGCGGAGTGGGGCGGCTTCGGCCGGAGCGGCACCGGCCGCGAACTGGGACCCGCCGGACTCGCCGAGTACCGCGAGACCAAGCACGTCTACCAGAACCTCGCGCCGAAGCCCGTCCGCTGGTTCGCCGGCTGAGCCCGTCCCTCCCCCGACCTCTGGAGTACCACCCCCATGCCCGAGAACACACCTGTCTACGACTACGTCGTCATCGGCGGCGGCACAGCGGGCTCCGTCATCGCCTCCCGCCTGACCGAGAACCCGGACGTCACCGTCGCCGTCATCGAGGGCGGCCCCACCGACATCGACCGCGAGGACGTCCTCACCCTGCGCCGCTGGATGGGCCTGCTCGGCGGAGACCTCGACTACGAGTACACGACCGTCGAGCAGCCCCACGGCAACTCGCACATCCTGCACAGCCGCGCCCGGGTGCTCGGCGGATGCTCGTCGCACAACACCCTGATCTCCTTCAAGCCGCTGCCCGCCGACTGGGACGAGTGGGAGGCGGCCGGTGCCACCGGCTGGGGCGCCGTGCAGATGGAGGCGTACTACGCGCGGCTGCGCAACAACATCGTGCGGGTGGCCGACAAGGACCAGAACGCCATAGCCAAGGACTGGATCGAGGCCACCAAGGCGGCCACCGGCGTCCCCGAGGTGTTCGGCTTCAACGACAAGCCCTTCCACGAGGGCGTCGGCTTCCTCGACCTGGCCTACCACCCGGAGGACAACAAGCGCTCCTCGGCCTCCGTCGCCTACCTCCACCCCCACCTGGAGACCGGCGACCGCCCGAACCTGACGCTGCTGCTGGAGACCTGGGCGTACCGGCTGGAGCTGGACGGACAGCGCGCCACCGGTGTCCGCGTCCGTACCGCCGACGGCACCGAGCAGCTGATCACCGCCCGCCACGAGGTCGTGGTCTGTGCGGGGGCCATCGACTCGCCGCGCCTGCTGATGCTGTCCGGTGTCGGCCCGCGCGAGGACCTCGAAGCCCTCGGCATCCCCGTCGTGCACGACCTGCCGGGCGTGGGGGAGAACCTCCAGGACCACCCCGAGTCGGTCATCGTCTGGGAGACGGAGCGGCCGCTGCCGGAGAACTCCGCGATGGACTCCGACGCCGCGCTGTTCGTACGCCGGGACGACGGGCAGGACCTGCCCGACCTGATGTTCCACTTCTACCAGATCCCCTTCACCGACAACCCCGAGCGGCTGGGTTACGAACGCCCCGAGCACGGTGTGTCGATGACGCCCAACATCCCCAAGTCCCGTGCCCGTGGCCGGGTCTACCTGACCAGCGCCGACCCCGAGGCCAAGCCGGCCCTGGACTTCCGCTACTTCACCGACGAGGACGGCTACGACGCGCGCACCCTCGTCGACGGCGTGAAGATCGCCCGGAACATCGCCCGCACCGAGCCGTTCGCGAGCTGGCTCAGGCGGGAGGTATTCCCCGGCCCCGATGTCACCGACGACGCGCAGCTCAGTGAAGTGCTGCGCAAGGCGCACCACACCGTCTACCACCCGGCCGGAACCTGCCGGATGGGTGCCGCCGACGATGAACTGGCCGTTGTGGACCCCGAGTTGAAGGTACGCGGCCTGGAGGGACTGCGCGTCGTCGACGCGTCCGTCTTCCCCACCCTGCCCGCGGTCAACCCGATGATCGGCGTCCTGATGGTCGGCGAGAAGGCGGCCGAGCTACTGGCCGACACCAGTGAAGGGAACAACGCCCGATGAGCGGCATACCCACTCCTCACGAACCCGACCCCACCCAGGCCGACGACCCCGTGGACCAGGCCGGGACACCGCCCGTCTTCGGCGTGCGCCACCTGTGGAAGGTCTTCGGCCCCAAGGCCGACCGGGTCCCCGGCGACCCGGAGTTCGCGGGCCTGTCCCAGTCCGAGCTGCGTGCCGCCACCGGCTGCACCGCCGCCGTCCGCGACGTCTCCTTCGACGTGCGCAAGGGCGAGGTCTTCGTCGTCATGGGCCTGTCCGGCTCCGGCAAGTCCACCCTCGTGCGGTGTCTGACCCGGCTCATCGAGCCGACCTCCGGCACGCTGGAGATCGACGGCGAGGACGTCCTCGCCATGGACAAGAACCGGCTGCGCGAGCTGCGCCGGCACCGCGCCGCGATGGTGTTCCAGCACTTCGGCCTGCTGCCCCACCGCTCCGTCCTCGACAACGTCGCCTACGGCCTGGAGATCCAGGGCATGCCCAGGGCCCAGCGGCGCGAACGGGCCGCGGAGATGGTCGCCAAGGTGGGCCTCGTCGGCCTGGAGAACCGACGCCCCGGCCAGCTCTCCGGAGGCCAGCAGCAGCGCGTCGGCCTGGCCCGCGCGCTCGCCTCCGACCCCGAGGTGCTGCTCTTCGACGAGCCGTTCAGCGCCCTCGACCCGCTGATCCGGCGCGACATGCAGGAGGAGGTCATCCGCCTGCACCGCGAAGAGGGCCGCACCATGGTCTTCATCACCCACGACCTGAGCGAGGCGCTCCGCGTCGGCGACCGCATCGCCCTGATGCGGGACGGCGAGGTCGTGCAGCTCGGCACACCCGAGGAGATCGTCGGCTCGCCCGCGGACGACTACGTCCGCGACTTCGTTCGCGACGTGCCGCGCGAGCAGGTGATGACCGTCCGCACCGCCATGCGCCCCGGCGACTGCGGCGGCCCCGAGCACCCCGGCGCCCTCACCCCCGACACGGTCGTCGTCGACGCCATCGACCTCGTCGCCCGCACCGGCAGGGCGGCCTGTGTGACGCGGGACGGCCGCTGCCTGGGCACCGTGGACCACGCCGCGCTGCTGCGGGTCGTCGCCGGCCTGGACCGCGAGGAGGTGGCCGCGTGAGAGGCCGCCCCAGCCGCCGCGCCACCGGCCATACCCGGGGGTGGACCGCATGAGTGCCGTCGTCACCCCCGCCAAGCAGCCGGCCCCCGTCGACCCGGCCGAGGACACCGCCTCCGTCGAGCGCACCTCGCCGCTGACCCGCCCCCTGGTGCGCCGCATGCTGCCGCTGCTGGCCGCCGCGCTCGTCCTGGTCCCCCTCGCCATCGTGCTGTGGGGCAGCGGATCCTGGCCGTCCGAACTGACCGTCGACATCAAGACACCCCTGGACGACGCCTACACCTGGGTCGTGCAGAACCGCGACACCAACCCGGTGTTCCTCTACTTCCTGCTGCACCTGAGCAACTGGGCCGACGACTCGGTCGCCTGGGTCGACGACCTGCTCCAGAGCGTCGGCTGGTTCCCGGTGATCGCCGTCGCCGTGCTGCTGTCCTGGCGCATCGGCGGGCTGCGCGACAGGCGCGGGCTGGGGCTCGCCGGTGTGACCCTCGCCGCCTTCGCGGTCTCCGGTCTGCTGGGCATGTGGGAAGCGACGATGGAGACCCTGGCCCTGATGTCGGTCGCCGTCGTCGTCTCCGCCCTGATCGGCGCGGTGCTGGGCCTGGGCGCAGGTCTGTCGGACCGCTTCGGGCGGATCCTGCGGCCGGTCCTGGACACGATGCAGATCATGCCCGCGTTCGCCTACCTGCTGCCGCTGGTGCTGCTCTTCGACATCGGAGTGCCGTCCGCGCTGATCGCCACGATCATCTACGCGGCCCCGCCGATGGCCCGGCTCACCGCCCTCGGCCTGCGCGGCGCCGACCCGGGGGTGATGGAGGCCGCCGCGTCACTGGGCAGCAGCCCGGTGCAGCGCCTGCTGACCGCGCGGCTGCCCCTGGCCCGCAAGGAGATCCTGCTCGGCCTCAACCAGACGATCATGATGGCACTGTCGATGGTCACCATCGCGTCGGTGATCGGCGCAGGCGGCCTCGGCGAGGAGGTGTTCCGCGCGCTGTCCACGGTGGATGTCGGCGCGGCGCTCGCCGCGGGCATCCCGATCGTGCTGCTCGCCGTCTGGCTGGACCGCACGACCGCCGTCGCCGGTGAGCGGATGGGCGAGAGCGCCGGGGAGTCCGCCTCCTCCTGGCTGCACGGCCCGCGGGCCTGGGCCCTGACGGCCGGTACCGGCGCCGTGCTGGGCGCGGCCGGCTGGCTGGTGTTCGTCGCCGAGTGGCCCGAGGCCTGGCGGGTGGAGATCGCCCGGCCCGTCAACGAGGCCGTCGACTGGTTCACCGGCCACCTCGCCGAGGGAGTGCCCGTCCTGGGCGGCACCCGCACCTGGGCGGACACCTTCACCACCGGCCTGCTCAACCCGATGCGGGACGTCCTGACCGCCACCCCCTGGTGGCTGCTGGTCCTGCTCGCCGCTGGCCTGGCCCTGCTCGCCGGGGGCTGGGGCGCGATGTGCACGGCCGGCCTGGCGATGGCCGCCGTCGGTGTGATCGACGTGTGGGACCACTCCCTGGACACCCTGTCGCAGGCGATCGCCGGCGTCGCCGTCACGCTGGTGCTCGGCTTCGCCATCGGAGTGCTGGCCGCCCGGGTGCCGCTGGTGGAACGCGTCCTGCGCCCCGTCCTCGACACCATGCAGACCCTGCCGCAGTTCATCTACCTGATCCCGGTGGTGGCGCTGTTCAACGTGGGCCGTGCCGCCGCCGTCGCCGCGGCCGTGCTCTACGCGCTGCCCGCCGTCGTCCGGATCACCACCCAGGGCCTGCGCCAGGTCGACTCCGCCGCCCTGGAGGCCGCGCGCTCCATGGGCGCGAGCACCTTCCAACAGATCCGCCAGGTGCAGGTGCCGCTGGCCCGGCCCGCGCTGATGCTCGCCCTCAACCAGGGCGTGGTGCTGGTGCTGGCCATGGTCATCGTCGGCGGCTTCGTCGGCTCCGGCGCGCTCGGCTACGACGTCGTCTTCGGTCTCCAGAAGAGCCAGCTCGGCGTCGGCCTGAGCGCGGGTGTCGCCATCGTGCTCCTCGGCCTGGTCCTGGACCGCACGACCCAGCGCCCGGCCAAGCAGTAACCCACTGACCCCACCCTGTCCGCACTGAGAAAGACGGTCCCATGAAGAACAGAAAGCACCTCCTGCGCGCCGCCACCGCCACCGCTGTCGCCCTCGGCGTCACCGGCCTGAGCGCCTGCGGCGCCGCCAAGACCGAGTCCTCCGGCAGCTCCGGCACGGTGACCATCGCCGTCCCGTCCTGGGTCGGGGCCGAGGCCAACGCGGCCGTCGCCAAGTACATCCTGGAGAACGAGCTGGACACGGAGGTCAAGCTCACCCAGCTCGACGAGGCCGTCGCGTTCGACGCGCTCAACAGCGGCAAGGCCGACGCCCTGCTGGAGGACTGGGGCGGCGCCCCGGACAAGGTCAAGCTGTACGTCGAGGACAAGAAGTCCGTCGTCGAGGGCGGCGACCTCGGGGTCACCGGCCACATCGGCTGGTTCGTGCCGAAGTACCTCGTCGACGAGCACCCGGACATCACCGACTACAAGAACCTCAACAAGTACGCGAGCCTGTTCAAGACCGCGGAGAGCGGCGACAAGGGCCAGCTCCTCGAAGGCTCGCCGTCGTACACCACCAACGACGACGCGATCATCAAGAACCTCGACCTGGACCTCAAGACGGTCTACGCGGGCTCCGAGGCCGCGCAGATCACCCAGATCAAGGAGAGCTACAAGGCCAAGAAGCCGTTCATCAGCTACTGGTGGACGCCGCAGTGGCTCAACTCCCAGCTCGACCTCGTCGAGGTGAAGCTGCCCGCGTACGAGGAGGGGTGTGACGCGGACCCGGAGAAGACGGCCTGCGGTTACGCCGAGACCCCGCTCCAGAAGTACCTCAGTGCCGACTTCGCCGAGAACAACGAGGAAGCCGCCGCGTTCCTCAAGAACTTCTCGTGGACCAACGAGCAGCAGAACGAGGTCGCCGCCCTCATCGCGGACAAGAAGATGAGCTCGGAGAAGGCCGCCGAACAGTGGGCGAAGGCCAACGAGGACGTCTGGAAGGCATGGCTGCCGAAGTAGGCGCCGCCACCACGGCGATCCACCGCGGGGCGGTCTTGCGCCCCGTGGTGCGAGGGGGCCCGTGCCCACCGCGTGCGGTGGACGAGGGCCCCCTCGCCGTCGCAGGCGCACCGGGTGACGTCCCGAGGCCCCGCCCCCGACGGTCAGCCGAGCAGACGGGCGATCCCCTCCGTCGCGCGGCGCTGCAACGTCGGCCCGAAGGTGACGCGCGTGGCCCCCAGCTCCACCAGCTCGGTGGGGGAGGGGCCCGCGCCGACCCCCTCGACGCACTGGTCGTCGGCTACGGAACCCCGCCCGACCACGCCTGGGCGGGGGCCCTCGAAGCCCTGTGCAGGGTGCCGCCGTGAGCGGGAACCCCGCCCCGCCCGCTCCTCAGTCCTCCAGCACCGCGGCGAGCTGGGCGAGCCCCCAGTCCAGGTCCTCCCTGCCGATCACCAGCGGCGGCGCGATCCGGATCGTGGCGCCGTGCGTGTCCTTCACCAGCACACCCCGGTCCATCAGCCGCTCCGACACCTCACGCCCCGTGCCGTACCGAGGCGCGATGTCGACACCGGCCCACAGACCGCGCCCCCGCACCGCCGTGACCCGCCCGGTACCGGCCAGCGCGGCCAGTTCGCGGTGCAGATGCGCGCCCAACTCGGCGGAGCGCTCCTGGAACTCGCCCGTCCGCAGCATCGCGATCACCTCCAGCGCCACCGCGCACGCCAGCGGATTCCCCCCGAACGTCGAACCGTGCTCCCCGGGCCGGAACACCCCCAGCACCTCGGCCGAGGACACCACCGCCGACACCGGCACCACCCCGCCCCCGAGCGCCTTCCCGAGCACGTACATGTCCGGCACCACCCCCTCGTGCTCGCACGCGAAGGTCCGTCCCGTCCGGCCGAGCCCCGACTGGATCTCGTCCGCCACGAACAGCACGTTCCGCTCCCGCGTCAGCTCCCGCACCCCGGCCAGATAGCCGGCCGGCGGCACCAGGACGCCCGCCTCGCCCTGGATCGGCTCCAGCAGCACCGCCACCGTGTTCTCGCTCAGCGCCGACCGCATCGCCGTCGGATCCCCGTACGGCACGATCTCGAACCCCGGCGTGTAGGGGCCGAAGTCCGCCCGCGCCTCGGGGTCCGTGGAGAAGCTGATCAGGGTCGTCGTGCGGCCGTGGAAGTTGTTCCCCGCCACCACGATCTTCGCCATCTCCGCGGGCACGCCCTTGACCCGGTAGCCCCACTTCCGGGCCGTCTTCACCGCGGTCTCCACCGCCTCCGCGCCCGTGTTCATCGGCAGCACCGTCTCCATGCCGCACAACGCGGCGAGCTGCTCGCAGAACGCCGCGTACCGGTCGTGGTGGAACGCCCGCGACGTCAGTGTCACGCGGTCCAGCTGCGCCTTCGCCGCCTCGATGATCCGCCGGTTGCGGTGCCCGAAGTTGAGCGCCGAGTAGCCGGCCAGCAGATCCAGATACCGGCGGCCCTCCACATCCGTCATCCACGCCCCGTCGGCGGAGGCGACGACCACCGGCAGTGGCGCGTAGTTGCGCGCGCCGTGCGCCTCGGCCGCGGCGATGAGGGCTTCCGTAGTACTCACGGGACCTCCAGGAGTCACCGGACGACAAACGGGACCACCTTCCCATCGTCGCTCGGATCGTGGACGCGTGACCTGCGCCCCGCGACGCGCCCGGTAGGCTGGCCGACGGGCCGTGACTGGCGCGCTGGGATGGGACAAACCATCGGGGAGCGGCTCGGTCGTGACTGTGTGCCGTGCGCCTGGGCCGAACCGTGAACGCTGACCCCACACCGTCCGGAGGCCGCCTTGTCCGAGCAGCACCCTTCCCAGGAATCCACCGCCTTCCGCGCCGCCCTCGACGTGATCCGCGCCGTGGAGCCGCGGGTCGCCGACGCCATCGGCCAGGAGGTGCACGACCAGCGCGAGATGCTCAAGCTGATCGCCTCCGAGAACTACGCCTCCCCGGCCACCCTGCTGGCGATGGGCAACTGGTTCAGCGACAAGTACGCCGAGGGCACCATCGGCCGCCGGTTCTACGCCGGCTGCCGCAACGTCGACACCGTCGAGTCGCTCGCCGCCGAACACGCCAAGGAGCTGTTCGGCGCCCGGCACGCCTACGTCCAGCCGCACTCCGGCATCGACGCCAACCTCGTCGCCTTCTGGGCGGTCCTCGCCGACCGCGTGGAGGCCCCCTTCCTGGAGAAGACGGGCGTCCGCCAGGTCAACGACCTCTCCGACGCCGACTGGGCCGAACTGCGCCACGCCTTCGGCAACCAGCGGATGCTCGGCATGTCCCTGGACGCCGGAGGCCACCTCACCCACGGCTTCCGCCCGAACATCAGCGGCAAGATGTTCGACCAGCGCTCCTACGGCACGGACACCGCGACCGGGCTCCTGGACTACGAGGCCCTGCGCGCCTCCGCCCGCGAGTTCAAGCCGCTGATCATCGTCGCCGGCTACTCCGCCTACCCCCGGCTGGTGAACTTCCGGATCATGCGGGAGATCGCCGACGAGGTCGGCGCGACCCTGATGGTCGACATGGCGCACTTCGCGGGCCTGGTCGCCGGCAAGATCCTCACCGGCGACTTCGACCCGGTCCCGCACGCCCAGATCGTCACCACCACGACCCACAAGTCGCTGCGCGGCCCGCGCGGCGGCATGGTCCTGTGCGACGACTCCCTCAAGGACCAGGTCGACCGCGGCTGCCCGATGGTCCTCGGCGGCCCGCAGGCCCATGTCATGGCCGCCAAGGCCGTCGCCCTCGCCGAGGCCCGCCAGCCGTCCTTCCAGGACTACGCCCAGCGCATCGTCGACAACTCCCGGGCCCTCGCCGAGGGCCTGATGCGCCGGGGCGCGACCCTGGTCACGGGCGGCACGGACAACCACCTCAACCTGATCGACGTGGCCACCTCCTACGGACTCACCGGCCGCCAGGCCGAAGCCGCCCTCCTGGAGTCCGGCATCGTCACCAACCGCAACGCGATCCCCGCCGACCCCAACGGAGCCTGGTACACCTCCGGCATCCGCATCGGCACCCCCGCCCTGACCACGCGCGGGCTGGGCGGCGCCGAGATGGACGAGGTCGCCGGCCTCATCGACCGGGTCCTGACCACCACCGAGCCCGGCACCACCAAGTCCGGCGCCCCCTCCAAGGCCGCCCACGTCCTCGACGCGAAGGTCGCCGACGAGATCTCCCACCGGGCGACCGACCTGGTGGCCGGGTTCCCGCTCTACCCGGAGATCGACCTCGGCTGAGCGACACCCCGATCGGCCACACCCTGTGGAGTTGTCAAGGAACAGTGACGCTCACAGATCGATGAGCCGCCCGCGCGGCTCCTCACGCGGCGGCCCCCCACCCGGGCGGGCCGCCGCGCCGCGTATCGCCCCGGCGCCCCGTGGCAGCCGCGCGGCGAAGGGCCGCAGCACCAGGGCCAGCACCCCGCCGGCCGCCGCGCCCGGCAGCGCCCACCACCAGTCGGTGCCCCCGCCGACCCCCGACCTCGCCTCCGACCCCGACGCGCCCGGTGGCACGGGCTCCGCCGCGGCCGGGGGCTCCGCGGATCCCGCCGCCGTGTCCTCCTCCGCGGTGTCCGCCCCCGCGTACACCTCCCGGAGCGGGAAGTCCGTGAGGTCCTCGGCGTCCTCGGGCCCGTCCAGCACCCCCACCTCGGTCAGCAGGGTGCGCAGTGGGCCGGGATCCGGGACGCGATGCCAGCCGCCGTCCGCCGGATCGGCGACCTCGGCCGACCGGTACAACCAGACGTCGCCGCCCTCGGTCACCGGGAAGATCCGGTCGATCCTCCAGGGGGAGACGTCATGGGCGAGCCAGGTGACGGTGACGCTCCGGTCGGCCGCCGCACCCTTCGGCGGAGTACCGGGCCGACCCGCACTCAGCAGGGAGTCCAGCCGTTCGTACTCACGGTCCGAGGAGTACAGCCCCGCCGCCTCCCCGGTCTCCGGCGAGCCCAGGAAGGCGCTCGTCGGTCCCCCGGCCGCGGCGGGTGCCGCGGCCCACCACAACAGTCCCAGCGTCACCGCCGACGCCCCCGCCAGTGCCCCCGCCGGCCGCCGCGGCACGTTCCCCGAGCCGATCCTTCGCCCACGCATCCGAACCCCCAGAAGCCGATCGCCGAGCGGCCCGTCCCCGAGCCGCGTGTCACTTCTGGTACACCGCCCGGCCCGTCGGGGTTCCTGTCCCGGCGGCTCTAATCGGCGGCCCGTTCGGCGTCCTGCCGAAGCGCCTGCGCGATCTCCACCGCCCGGGCCTTCGACGTCACCCCTTCCAGCCGCAGCGTCAGGGCGTCCTCGTCCGCCCGGCCCTCGTCGTGGGTCCACAGCAGCGTCGGTCCGGCGGTCCGCTCCTCGCGGGTGAACGGGGAGCCCCCCGCGTCCACCAGCCAGAAACTCAGCAGATGCGGCCGCGCGAACCACAGGGCCGGATCATCCTGACCGCCGCCCCCGGGGCCGCCGGAATCCAGGAAGACCCACTCCGGCTGCTCCCGCACGGTCTTGGTGAAGCCGACGTCCAGCCGTGCCCGGAACTCGTCCAGCCGTATCGCCCGGCCGTCCTCCTCCCAGCACAGGCTCACCAGGAACCGCCCCTGCGGCTCCGCCGTCACCGTCACCGCGTCCGGAGCGCCGAGCGCCGCCGGCGCCACCGGCTCGAACCCCGCCAGACGTGCCGCCCGCTCTGGCGACACCGACCCCGCGCGGTCGCACCGGGGTACCTCGGCGCTCGCGGACGGACGCGCCGACGGGTCGTAGCGCACCTCGACCCCGCCGAAGCCGAACCAGTCCAGGACCACCGCCCGCACCGGGGGAGTGAGCACGAGCACGGCGAGCAGACCGCACAGGGCCGCGGTCAGCGCCCGCCGTCGCGCGCGCGCCCACGCACGGGCCCGTAGCAGTCGCTCACCGCCCGCCGGGGGCGTGGCCACGGGAACCGGGAGGCCCTCGGCGAGTATCTGCTGGAGCACCCGCTCGGCCATCGTCTCGGCGTGGTCCGGGCCCGACCGGTCCAGGGACCGCCCGAGCGACCGCAGCTCCCTGGGCAGCCCGGAGCCGTCGCCACTCCCACGCTCGCTGCCACCGCCATCACCGTCGGGGGTGTCGCGCTCTTCACTCATGCCGTTCACCCCCTTCCCCGGGTTCGAAATCCGGCAGCAGCCCGCCGAGCCTGCGCAGCGCGCGGCTGAGACGGGACTTCACGGTCCCCCGGGGCCAGCCCAGCGCCTGGGCCGTCTCCGGTTCGTCCATCTCCAGCAGATAGCGGTAGGTGACGACCAGGCGGTGGTCCTCGCTCAGCAGCTCCAGGGCGGAGAGCAGCGCAGCCCGGCGCTCCGTCCGCAGCGTCGCCACCGCCGGGTCGGCCGACTCCGGTATCAGCGGCTCGGCCTCCGCGAAGGCGGCCTCCCGGCCCGCGAGCGTGCGCTGCCGGGCCGCTGACCGCACTGTGTTCCTCGTCTCATTGGCGACGATCGACAGCAGCCACGGCCGGAACGCCGAGCCGTCCCGGAACCGCCCCAGCGCGCAGTACGCCTTGACGAAGGCCTGCTGCACCACGTCCTCCGCGTCCGCACCGGCCCCGAGCGCCGCGGCCGCCCGCAGTGCGATGCCCGTATGGGCACGCACCAGCTCCGCGTACGCCTCCGGCTCTCCGGCGCGCACCCGGGCGATCACCGCGGCCTCATCGACGATGCGGCCCCCCTCCCGCGTCCTCACACCCTTGTTACACCGCCCAAGACGGATCGGTTCCCACCTGCGGCCCCCCGATTTCGCCCCGGATTCCCGCCGGATTCCCACCGGCTCCCCGCCGGTACCGGATCGCCCCGCGAGCCTGAGAGAATGGTGAACATGGCCTCTGATCGACCCCGTGTGCTCTCCGGAATCCAGCCCACCGCAGGCTCGTTCCACCTCGGCAACTACCTCGGCGCCGTCCGCCAGTGGGTGGCCCTCCAGGAGTCCCACGACGCGTTCTACATGGTCGTCGACCTGCACGCGATCACGGTCCCGCAGGACCCCGCGGACCTGCGGGCCAACACCAGGCTCGCCGCCGCCCAGCTGCTCGCGGCCGGCCTCGACCCCGAGCGCTGCACGCTCTTCGTCCAGAGCCATGTCCCCGAACACGCCCAGCTCGCCTGGATCATGAACTGCCTGACCGGTTTCGGTGAGGCGTCCCGCATGACCCAGTTCAAGGACAAGTCCGCCAAGCAGGGCGCCGACCGTGCCTCCGTCGGCCTGTTCACGTACCCGATCCTCCAGGTCGCCGACATCCTGCTCTACCAGGCCAACGAGGTCCCGGTCGGCGAGGACCAGCGCCAGCACATCGAGCTGACCCGCGACCTCGCCGAGCGTTTCAACGGCCGGTTCGGCGCGACCTTCACGATCCCCAAGCCGTACATCCTCAAGGAGACGGCGAAGATCTACGACCTCCAGGACCCGTCGATCAAGATGAGCAAGTCGGCGTCCACGCCGAAGGGCCTGATCAACCTCCTCGACGACCCGAAGGCCACCGCGAAGAAGGTCAGGAGCGCGGTCACCGACACGGACACCGTGATCCGCTACGACGCCGAGAACAAGCCGGGCGTCAGCAACCTGCTCACCATCTACTCGACCCTCACGGGCACGGGAATCGCGGAACTGGAGCAGAAGTACGACGGCAAGGGCTACGGTGCGCTCAAGACGGACCTCGCCGAGGTCATGGTCGAGTTCGTGACGCCGTTCCGGGAGCGGACCCAGCAGTACCTGGACGACCCGGAGACGCTCGACTCGATTCTGGCGAAGGGCGCGGAGAAGGCGCGTGCGGTGGCCGCCGAGACGCTGGCGCAGGCCTACGACCACGTCGGTTTCCTGCCCGCCAAGCACTGAGGCGCACCCTCGCACAGACGTACCACAGGCGTACCACTGGGCAGAGCGCTGCACATCACTCCGGTTGCGCCTGCCCTCGGCACAGCCGTGGCCGTACAGTCGAAAGCCGACGGCTGACAGAAGCAGCCGTCATGACGACAGGGAGATGACGTGGGGACCGTAACGATCGGCGTGTCGATCGCGGTCCCGGAGCCTCACGGCAGCCTGCTCCAGGAGCGGCGCGCGGGCTTCGGCGACGCCGCGGCTCACGGCATCCCCACGCACGTCACCCTGCTGCCGCCGACCGAGGTGGACGCCTCGCTGCTGCCCGCGATCGAGGCGCACCTGGTCGAGGTCGCGGCCGCGGGCCGGCCGTTCCCGCTGCGGCTGTCCGGCACGGGAACCTTCCGTCCCCTGTCGCCGGTCGTGTTCGTCCAGGTCGTGGAGGGCGCCCAGGCGTGCTCCTGGCTGCAGAAGCAGGTCCGGGACGCGTCCGGGCCCGTGGCGCGGGACCTCCAGTTCCCGTACCACCCGCATGTCACCGTCGCGCACGGCATCGACGAGGCGTCGATGGACCGCGCCTTCGCGGAACTCGCCGACTACGAGGCCGAGTGGCCCTGCACCGGGTTCGCGCTGTACGAGCAGGGCGCGGACGGCGTGTGGCGCAAGCTGCGCGAATTCGTCTTCGGCGGGGCGGTCGTGCCGCCGCAGGGCGGCCCCGTCGAGCGAGGGTCGATCCCCGCGAGCTAGTGCCGCGTCAGGCAACGTTCGCCCCGTCGCGACGCCCGGCACGCTCCCCCAGAGGGGGCACCCCCACTCGCCGCACCGGGCACAAGCCCAAGTACATCCAGTACGAGGGCTTGCACCCGGCACGCCGAGAGCACGCACCGGACGCCGCTCCTTGACGGGCAAACGTCGCCTGACGCGGCACTGGGCCGGCCCGACGCGGGCCGGCCCACCCGGAGACCGGCCCCTCGGCTCGTCCGCTCAGACCGGCAGCCGCCGGAACAGCCCCCTCGGCAGGTGCCTGAGCGCCGCCATCACCACCCGCAGCGCGCCGGGCACCCACACCGTCTCGGCGCGGCGCCTGAGTCCCAGCTCGATCGCCGTGGCCACGGCCTCCGGCGTGGTCGCCAGCGGCGCCTCCTCCAGCCCGGCCGTCATCCTCGACCGTACGAAGCCGGGACGTACGACCATCACATGGACGCCCGTGCCGTACAGGGCGTCGCCGAGGCCCTGCGCGAAGGCGTCGAGGCCCGCCTTGCTGGAGCCGTAGATGAAGTTGGCGCGGCGGGCCCGCTCGCCCGCGACCGAGGACAGGACGACCAGGGAGCCGTGGCCCTGGGACTGGAGGGCCCGCGCGCAGACCAGGCCCGCCGAGACCGCGCCGGTGTAGTTCGTCTGCGCCACGCGCACCGCGGCCACCGGCTCGCGCTCGTCGTGGGCCTGGTCGCCGAGGACACCGAAGGCCAGCAGGACGAGGTCGATGTCGCCCTCGGCGAAGACCTTGCCCAGCACCCACTCGTGGGACTCGGTGTCCAGCGCGTCGAAGGCGACGGTGTGCACGCGGGCGCCGAGGGCGCGCAGCTCCTCCGCCGCGTCCTCCAGGGCGGGCGTCGGACGGCCCGCCAGCCACACCGTGCGGGTGCGGCGGGCGATCAGCCTGCGGGCGGTGGCGAGCGCGATCTCGGACGTGCCGCCGAGGACGAGCAGGGACTGGGGGAGGCCGAAGGCGTCCTTCATGACGGCTCCTTGGGGGCTGGGGACCGGGGTGGACGAAGCGGTGACACCGGCCTCGGCTCTAGAGACCGAGGCGGCGGGAGAGGTCCGAGGTGAACACCCCGCGCGGGTCGGTCTCGGCGCGCAGGGCGCGGAACTCGTCGAGGCGGGGGTACATCGCGGAGAGCAGTTCGGGGCGCAGTCGGGAGTCCTTGGCGAGGTAGACCCGGCCGCCGGCCGCGGCCACCTCCTCGTCCAGTTCGTCGAGGAAGGCGCCGAGGCCGGGGAGGCCCGCCGGGATGTCCAGGGCGAGCGTCCAGCCCGGTACCGGGAAGGACAGCCAGCCCGGGTCGGCGTCCCCGAAGCGCTTGAGTACCGCCAGGAACGACGGACAGCGCCGCTCCGAGATGCGCCGGACGATCCGGCACAGGGCCTCCTCCTGGCCGTGTCCGACGACGAACTGGTACTGCACGAAGCCGCCCCTGCCGTAGACGCGGTTCCAGTGGGGGACGCCGTCGAGGGGGTGGAAGAAGGTGGAGATCCGCTGGAGTTCGCCGCTGCGCGCGCGGGGGGCCTTGCGGTACCAGGCCTCGTTGAAGAGGCCGACCGTCCGGCGGCCGAGCAGCCCCTCGGGGAAGAGGGCGGGAGGGGAGGGCAGCCGGCCGGGGCGGAAGTCCAGTGGGTCCCTCCGCGCGCGCGTGCCCTCGCGCAGCGCCGACAGGGGAGCGTGGTCGCCGCGTGTCAGGACCGCCCGTCCGGTGCCGCCGCCGCGCGCCAGGAGGTCGATCCAGGCGACCGAGTAGCGGTAGCGGTGGTCGGTGGCGGTGAGCCGGGCCATCAGGTCGTCGAGGTCCCTGGCGCGTTCGGTGTCCACCGACATCAACGAGGTCTCGACCGGCAGCAGTTGCAGGGTGGCCGTGAGGATCATGCCCGTCAGGCCCATGGCGCCGGTGGTCGCGTCGAACAGCGGGGTGCCGCGCTCGACGCTGCGGATCTCGCCGTCTGCGGTGAGCAGTTCGAAGGCGAGGACGTGCCGGGAGAAGGAGCCGGACACATGGTGGTTCTTGCCGTGGATGTCCGCGCCGATCGCGCCGCCGACGGTGACCTGGCGGGTTCCCGGGGTCACCGGCACGAACCAGCCGAGCGGGAGCAGTACCCGCATCAGTCGCTCCAGGGACACGCCCGCCGCGCACAGGACGGTGCCGCCGTCCGCGTCGATGGCGTGCACCTGGTCCAGGCCCGTCATGTCGATCACGGCCCCGCCGGCGTTCTGCGCCGCGTCCCCGTACGCCCGCCCCAGGCCCCTGGGGATACCGCCCCGGGCTCCGCACGCCCGGACGGCCGCCGCGGCCTCCGCGTAGGTCCGGGGCCGGATCAGCCGGGCGGCGGTGGGGGCCGTGCGGCCCCAACCCGTGACGGAGACAGTCTCGGCAGGCATGTCGGCGACCGTAGCGCCGCTCTGCTGATGATTGGTTATGAAACATCACATTGCTCCCCGAAATGGGTGATTAATGGGATGTCGCTCAATATTGACGGAGTTCCGGCGTGGCCGGGGTGAACAGTGGGTCCGCATGGACCACCTGGACCACCTGGATCACCGCATCCTCAGCGCGCTCAGCGCGTACGGCCGCGACCCCCGCGTCGCCGGTGCCGCGCGCGCCCTGTCCCGGGCCGGCGAACACGGTGCCCTGTGGCTGGCCGCGGGCCTCGCTGGGGCTGCCGCCGACGGCCCGCGACGGGCCGCCTGGCTGCGCGGAACGGCGCTCACCGCGGGCGCGCACGTCGTGAGCATGGGTGTGAAGAGGGTGGTCCGCCGCCCGCGCCCCGCGCATGTCGAACCCCTGGTGCGCACCGCGGGCCGGCACTCCTTCCCCAGCTCCCACGCGACCTCGGCCGCGGCCGCGGCGGTCGCCTTCGGCATGCTGGCGGCGCGCGGGGCGGTGCGTGGCACGACACGCGGTGCGGCACACGGCACGACACGCGGCGTGGCACACGGCACGACACACGGCGTGGCACCGGGCTCGGTCGGCCGGGCCGCCCTGGTCGCGGCTCTCCCGCCCCTCGCCGCCGCCATGTGCCTGTCCCGGCTGGTCGTCGGCGTGCACTACCCCTCGGACGTGGCGGCGGGCGCGGCCCTGGGAGCGCTCACGGCGCGTGCCGGGGCCCGCTGGATGGCGGGCGGCGCACATGACTGAGACAGCGCCGCTGACCACCGGCGCGCGCACCAGGGAGCCCGCGCTCCTCGAACAGCGCACGCCCCCTCGCTCGACCGGAACCCCCACCCCCGAACGTGGCCTCCTGCGCGGCCTGATCAGCACCGCCCGCCCCAAGCAGTGGGTCAAGAACGTCCTGGTCGTCGCCGCTCCGGCGGCCGCCGGAGAGCTGTTCACCGGCCGCGCGCTCACCCAACTCGCCCTGGTTTTCGTCCTCTTCACCGCCTGCGCCGCGGCCGTCTACCTCGTCAACGACGCCCGCGACGCCGAGGCCGACCGCGCCCACCCCACCAAACGGCACCGCCCGGTCGCCGCCGGCCAGGTCCCCGTACCGGTCGCGTACGCCGTCGGCGGCGCCCTCGCCGTCCTCGCGCCGGCCGCCGCGCTCTGGCTGAGCCACCCGCTCGTCGCCCTGCTGCTCACCGCCTACCTGGGCATGCAACTCGCCTACTGCGTCAGCCTCAAGCACGTCCTCGTCGTCGACCTGGTCGTCGTCACGACCGGCTTCCTGATGCGGGCCATGGTCGGCGGGCTCGCACTCGGCATCCCGCTGTCCCGCTGGTTCCTGATCACCACCGGCTTCGGCGCGCTGTTCATGGTCTCGGCCAAGCGCTACTCGGAGGCCGTGCAGATGGCCGGCAAGGCGGGCGCCACGCGCGCGCTGCTCACCGAGTACACGACCGGCTACCTCCGCTTCGTCTGGCAGCTCGCGGCCGGCGTCGCCGTCCTCGGGTACTGCCTGTGGGCGCTGGAGGAGGGCGGTGTGCCGCACACCAGCGTGCTGCCCTGGCGGCAGCTGTCCGTGGTCGCCTTCATCCTCGCGATCCTCCGGTACGCCGTCTTCGCCGACCGCGGTACGGCGGGCGAGCCCGAGGAGGTCGTGCTGGGCGACCGCGCCCTGGCCCTCATCGGCCTGGTGTGGCTGGCCATGTACGGGCTGGCGGTGGCGAATTGGTGAGCACACGCGCGGAGGCCCGCCGACCGACGGACACGCGCGCGGGGGCGACCCCTCCGACCAAGGCGCCCCTGGACGTGGCCCGTTCACCCGACACGCCCGCGGACGTACCCCGTGTGTCCGACACGCCCGCGGACGTACCCCGTCCGTCCGACACGCCCCAGGGCGCAACCCGTCCGTCCGACACGCCCGCGGACGTACCTCGTCCGTCCGACACGCCCCAGGACGCAACCCGTCCGTCCGACCCGCCCGCGGACGTACCTCGTCCGTCCGACACGCCCCAGGGCGCAACCCGTCCGTCCGACCTGCCCGCGGACGTACCCCGTCCGTCCGACACGCCCCAGGGCGCAACCCGTGCGCCCGACACGCCGGGGGACGCGCCCGGGCCGACGCGCACGCGTGCCCGCCCGCGCGCCTGGGCCGACCGGCGGGAACTGCTCGGTTTCGCCGCCGCCGGCCTGCTCGCCTACGCCGTCGACACCGCCCTGTTCGTAGCCCTGCGCGGACCGGCCGGCCTCGACCCGCTCACCGCCAAGACGCTCGCCTTCGCGGCCGGCTGCACGGTCGCCTACGCGGGCAACGCCTACGGCACCTACCGGCACGCCCGCCCGGCCGGCCTGCGCCCGTACGCGGCCTTCCTCGCGGTGAACCTGGCGGGCGCCGCCGTACAGCTGCTCTGCCTGGCCGTGAGCCACTACGGACTCGGGCTCACCTCGCCGCGCGCGGACGTGGTCTCGGGTGCGGGAGTCGGCATGGCGCTGGCGACTGTTCTGCGTTTCTGGGGAACCCGTACATGGGTGTTCCGCGACGAGGGGAGAGTTGGATCATGGACTGGCTGAAAAAGCTCCCCGTTGTCGGACCGCTCGCCACCTGGCTGATGACCACGCACGCCTGGCGGTCGTACGAACGCATGGACCGGGTGAAATGGACGCAGCTGGCCGCGGCGATGACGTTCACCAGCTTCCTCGCGCTCTTCCCGATGCTGGCCGTGGCCGCGGCCATCGCCGCCGCGACGCTCAGCAAGGACCAGCAGGACACCCTTCAGGACAAGATCGCCGACCAGGTGCCCGGCATCTCCGACCAGCTGAACATCGACGGGCTGGTGCAGAACGCCGGGACCATCGGCCTCATCGCCGGCGCCCTGCTGCTCGTCACCGGCATCAGCTGGGTCGGCTCCACGCGCGAGTGCCTGCGCGCGGTGTGGGAGCTGGAGGACACGGAGGAGAACCCCCTCCTGCGCAAGGCCAAGGACGCGGGCGTACTGGTGGGGCTGGGCGGCGCCGTACTGCTCACGATCGCCATCTCCACCGTCGCCTCGGCGCTGGTCGGCCGGATCATCGACGAACTCGGCTTCGTCCAGGGCGGTTTCGCCAGCGTCCTGCTGAGGATCGCCGCCTTCTCCGTCGCCGTCCTGGCCGACTTCCTGCTCCTGCTGTACGTGCTGACCCTGCTGCCCGGTGTCGAACCGCCGCGCCGGCGCCTGATGGTCGGCGCGCTGATCGGCGCGGTCGGCTTCGAACTGCTGAAACTGCTGCTCAGCGGCTATATGCAGGGTGTGGCGAGCAAGAGCATGTACGGCGCCTTCGGTGTCCCGGTCGCCCTGTTGCTGTGGATCAACTTCACCTCGAAGCTCGTGGTGTTCTGCGCCGCCTGGACGGCCACCCCGAGCGCCGGCGAGGAGGACTCCGGCGACGAGGCCGGCGAGGTCAGCGACGACGACGTACCAGATCCGGCAGCGGCCAGCGGCGATTGACCAGGAACACGCCCCCGGCGAGCAGCACCAGCACTCCGCCGGTCACCGCCAGGGCGACCCCGATGCCGCTGGACCCGTCCTCGGCCGTCGCGCTCGCGACCGGCTTCCCGGAGGCTCCACCGGCCTGGCCGGGACCGGAGTCGGCGCCGGAGCCCGAGCCGTTGTCGTTGGCGCCGGGCTGCGCGCTCGGCTCGGCCGCGCCCCTCGGCGCCACCAGCTCACCCACCGGCTGGACCTTGCCGGCCGCCTTGAAACCCCAGTCGAACAGTTTCGCGGTCTCCTTGTAGACCTCGTTGTGCTCGCCCTTCTCCGGGTTCATGACGGTGACCAGGAGGACCCGGCCGTCCCGCTCGGCGACCCCGGTGAAGGTGGCGCCCGCGTTGGTGGTGTTGCCGTTCTTCACACCGGCGATGCCCTGGTAGACGGAGATGTCGGAGTCGCCGCTGAGCAGTCGGTTGGTGTTCTGGATCTCGAAGGACTCGCGGACCTTCTTGCCCTTCTTGTTCTTCTTCGTCTCGCCCGGGAACTTCGCGGTGACCGTCGAGCAGTACTCGCGGAAGTCCTTCTTCTGGAGCCCGGAGCGGGCGATCAGGGTCAGGTCGTAGGCGGAGGAGACCTGACGGGGGGCGTCGTAGCCGTCGGGGGAGACCGCGTGGGTGTCGAGGGCCTGGAGCTCCTCGGCGTGCTCGTTCATCTCGTCGACGGTCTTGTCGATGCCGCCGTTCATCTTCGACAGCACGTGCACGGCGTCGTTGCCGGAGCGCAGGAACACCCCGAGCCACAGGTCGTGGACGGTGTAGCTCTCGCCCTCCTTTATCCCGACCATGCTGGAGCCGATCCCGACGTCCGCCAGGTCGGACGGGACCACCTCGTGCTCGGTGGAGGAGGGGAACTTCGGCAGCAGGGTGTCCGCGAACAGCATCTTCAGCGTGCTCGCCGGGGCCAGCCGCCAGTGCGCGTTGTGCGCCGCGAGCACCTCGCCGGACTCGGCGTCGGCGACCACCCAGGACCGCGCCGACAGGCCCTTGGGCAGCACCGGCACCCCGTCGGCCAGCTCGACCTGCGTACCCGCCCGGCCGAGCCGCTCGCCGCCCACCGTCGACATGTCCGCCGGGGGCGTGGCGGACGGGGTCGGACTGGGGGCCGCGTACGAGACGGGCGTGGTCAGCGCCAGGGACGACAGTGCGGCGGAAACGACCAGCAGTGATCGCCTGGCGGGCTTCTGGGGTGCGGACACGGACGAGAACGTACAGGGCACGGAGTGCGAGCTCCTACCCGGACCCCCACCCCGGCCACGGAACCAGACACGCGGCGGTGATACTGAACGTATGAAGCTCAGCCGCCCCGTCTCCTGGTTCCTGCTCGCCTTCGGGGTGTGGAGTTGGTTCATCTGGATCACTTTCGTCAAAAACCTCGTCAAGGACGGCAGCGGCCTCGCGTTCGACGACGCGGGCGACCCCACCGGCTACTTCTGGGTGCACCTGGCGCTGGCCGTCGTCTCCTTCGTATTGGGGACGGTTGTCGGGGGCATCGGGTTGCGCGGGCTGCGCGCATTGCGCCGTACCGCATAGGCACGGGCACAGGACCTAGGGACACAGGGATTCGGCTGTCGTGGTCATCGTCTTCGTAGTGATCGTCCTGGCCGTGCTGGCCGTCCTGGTGACGGCCAACTGGTACGTGTGGCGCCGCCTGTTCCGCGACACGACCGGTGGGCCCGGGTGGGTGCGCCGCGCGGGCGCGGCACTCGTCGCCGGCGGCTGGCTGATGGCGATCGGCGCGCTCGTGGCCGAGCGGACGGGTGCGCCGTTCTGGCTCCAGCGCGTCCTGGCGTGGCCCGGCTTCCTGTGGCTGGCGCTCTCGATCTACCTGCTGCTGGGGCTGCTCCTGGGCGAGGCCGTACGGCCCCTGCTGCGGCGCCTGCTGGAACGGCGCGAGCCGGCCGAGGAGCGTACGAGGGAACCCCGGCCGGAGACGGTGCCCGCGGGCACCACGCCCGGCACGCCCGGCACGCCCGAGGCGCCCGGCACGCCCGAGGCGCCCGAGGCGCCCGGGTCCGAGGACCCGCGGCCGCCGGTGTCCGCCCCCTCCCGGCGCCTGTTCGTCTCGCGGATCGTCGGCGGCGCGGCCGCCGCGGCGGCCGTCGGGACGGTCGGCGTCGGCACCTACGGCGTCCTGAACGGCCCGAGCGTGAAGCGGGTCACCGTCCCGCTCGCCCGGCTGCCGCGCGCCGCGCACGGCTACCGCATCGCCGTCGTCAGCGACGTGCACCTCGGCCCGGTCCTCGGCCGGGGCTTCGCGCAGCGGGTCGTCGACACCATCAACTCGACCCAGCCCGACCTCGTCGCCGTCGTCGGCGACCTCGTCGACGGCAGCGTGCGGGACCTGCGCACGGCGGCCGCCCCGCTCTCCGGGATCAAGGCCCCCGCCTACTTCGTCACCGGCAACCACGAGTACTTCTCCGGCGCCGAGCAGTGGGTCGAGGAGGTGCGCCGGCTCGGCCTGCTGCCGCTGGAGAACGCCCGTACCGAACTGCCCTGGTTCGACCTCGCCGGGGTCAACGACATCGCCGGCGAGGACGAGGGCCAGGGGCCGGACTTCGCCAGGGCGCTCGGCGACCGCGACCCGACCCGCGCCTGCGTCCTCCTCGCCCACCAGCCGGTCCAGATCCACGACGCCGTCGAGTACGGCGTCGACCTTCAGCTCTCCGGCCACACCCATGGCGGCCAGCTCTGGCCCGGCAACCTGATCGCCTCCGCCGCCAATCCGACCCTGGCGGGCCTGGAGCGGTACGGCGATACTCAGCTCTACGTCAGCCGCGGCGCCGGCGCCTGGGGTCCGCCGACCCGGGTCGGGGCCCCGTCGGACATCACGGTGATCCAACTGGCCTCCAGGCAGGCCTGATCCGGGGGAGCGGGCCATGGCGGAGGCCTCCGTACCGCGTCCGGCGCGGACGAGGCCGCTGCTGTTCGCCGTGCTGGAGTCACTGCTCACCGGTGCCTGCGCGCTGGTCCGGTCCGCCCTCGCCGGGCTGCTGCACCCGGAGAACCGGGCGCACGAGCCGTGGGAGCCGACGCATCCGCCCGCCGGGCCGTTCTACCTGCTGGCGTTCTCCGCTGCCGTCTCCCTGGTGGTCACCTGGGTGCCGCGCTGTCTGCCGGGCAGGGCCCTGCGCCGGACGGTGGACCGGCTGATCCTGGTCCGCGCCGGGCTAGGTGTATTGCCCTGTGAGGTTGGGGACGCGGCTGGCGGGTGGTTGGCCTTTCAGCGCGGTGTGTCCGCGGTGGTGATTGTAGGTGTGCAGC